>NZ_CP067976.1:0-334930 GCF_018141665.1 Wolbachia endosymbiont of Spodoptera picta | reverse complement strand
GGAATCTAGATTTTTCTAGACTTGATCCTATAGTCAAATTCATAACTACAAACGTTGTAATATAAGAGTAATTTTCACCAAAAAATATGTCATTTGAGTAGCTGACACTGGGATCCAGTGGCACTCAGTTAGTGAGCATAAAAGTATTATGTTAAAACATAACATTTTTGATGAAGTTCATGAAAGGCTGGATTCCAGACTGGGATGATAACTTAAAATATTGCTTTAGCTCTGTTTTTACAACTTCAAGTATTTGCTACTCATAGTAAATACTTCTGGATCTTGAGAAGTGAGCTTGAGTATAGCAAGTATGTTTATGAGCAGCAAAGCAGCAATTGAAATATCAGCGATATCCCAGAGTAACTTAACTCCACCGATTGCACCAAATGGAATGACTAAGGTAAAAACTACAGTCCAGATTTTAGTGTATTTATTATCCATAGATACATAGCGTATTGTTTGTTTTGAACAAAAAAACCAAGTAAAGATAGTAGTAAAGGCAAAACAAAACATTATAGCCATAATTAAATAGTCAGTATAGGGCCAATTCATAGCTTTTCTAAAAGCAAAAATGCACATGTTAGTGCTCTCTAAATCAGTAATCCAAGAATCTGTGACAAGCAGTACCATTGCTGTAATGAACACTATGAGTGCAACTATAAAAGGAGATATTATTGTGATTAGACTCTGTTCAATGATAAATTTATTGTTATTTTTTTTAGGAGTAATTGAGGAGTGTACAATTCCTTCGAGGCCAAGTCCTATATCTGTTGCAAAAATACCTCGCAGAGTTCCTACTTGAATAATAGTCAACATTTCTAAAATTAAACCTAAAGATAAGCCAGAGTTAAAGCTACTAGTTGTAAAAAAATTGCTTGTTATTAGTTTTAGAGAAGGAAGAATATTTTCACTAAACTTAAATAATATGATACCGCAAAGTGTGAGGTAACTTACCGTCATTATCGGTATCATAGCCGATATAAAAATTTTAATTTTTTTTAAGCTGAGAGCTGCAACAACAAAAAATATTATGGCCATTACAATGCCGCCAATGACTACAGGTATATCTACCATGCTGAGTGGTATTGATAGAGAATTTACCTGAACAAGGTTACCAACTGTTATTGAAACCATCATCATAATAACTAGAAACACAACTGTAGCTTTTCTAGAATTAAATGCATCAGTCATGTAGGCTACAGGTCCACCTATAAACCGTCCATTTTTTTCTTTTCTGGTTTTTATACTTAGGTAACAAGTAACATATTTTATCACAGAAGTAACAACAATAATTATTGCCATCCATAGAATGGATCCTGGTCCTCCGGTTTTTAGAGCAACAGCAGTGCCTGAAACGTTTCCTACTCCTAAATTTCCTCCTAAGATTGTAAACAGGGCGGCTATAGAAGAAAATTTATTTTCTCCTCTTTTAGCTCCAATAAGTGAAACGGCATACGGTAGTCTAAACACCTGTAACCATTTTAGTTTAACCGATAGGTAAACACCAGCAACTACTATGAGTAGTATTGTTGGCAGTAATAAAACAAACTTTACTGTATCCATCTGTAAAAGAGAGATTTTTACTTGAGTATATAGCAAAAATTGAAAAATACCTAACTTATTGTTTATGAGAAGTAACACTATAAAAGCTATAGTAAGCCTGCTAAAATCCTGTTTTTCATACCACTCATTTATGAGTTTATTGATATCGGAATCCATAAAATCCTTTAGTGGTTGACTGGTTTTTATCTCGGCATTTTTAGGGATACACCTATCTTTACATATTGCGTACTTTATATGAAAGTTAATATCAGCGTATTTCTGATTTGGAATGATATTAGTTTTAAAGGGAAATAACACCATATCTTCATATATGTTACTAACAAATGTAACTTCCCCAACTTTATCTTCATGTTCCTTGGGAGTAGGCCAATGAATATCTATATTTGATATGTTACCCTGACAGTCAAAGGAAGTAGGAAGGCCGAAATCTCCAGGGTCTTTGTAATATATATGCCAACCTGGTTTTATTGTAACCTTTATTGCGCCTTCAATGGTGAGGTTTGCTTTATTTACCTTACCAATGAGCAGATCAAATTTTGCAACTTCTTCTTCAGCACACAATTGAGTGCAAGCAAAAAGTAAAAGTAGGATTGAGTATATACGTATTTTCATAAATACTCTATTTATGAAGAAAATAATTTAAGTTCTATCTATTATAATAAAAATATTATATAAATCATTTGTTAATATAATATTCTACTAATAGAAATATACTAGCAATTATAACTTTCATATATTATTTTTTTATTTTTAAGCAGTTATAATGTTAAAAAGACGTAACAAATATAAATAGTAGTGGCTTTGCATAGAAAATCACAAATTTATTTCCTTTATAAATGTAAGACTTTTTAGAACTAGAAAGATACCTTGGAGAAATTGCTCCAAGGCTCTTGTTTACTTAGAATCCACCCATTCCACCCATTGCTCCTGCACCCATAGGTGATGAAGCATTTTCTTCTTTGTTTGGTAGATCAACTATCATAGATTCAGTAGTAATAAGTGCGCTTGCTACAGACACTGCCGTTTCAAAAGCAATACGAACTACTTTTGCCGGATCAATTACACCAGCTGTTGATGCATTAGCGTAGTTCATAGCCTCAACGTTGTATATAAGCTCTTTATCATTCTGCTTAATCAAATAGTCAATTATAACAGCAGATTCAAGACCAGCATTTTTAACCAATCTTTTGATTGGGGCACTGAGAACTTTTTTGACAATGTTGATACCTATTTGCTCTTCATCGCTTGAAGCTTTTAGCTTGTCAAGAGCAGATGCAGCGTAAAGAAGTGCAACTCCTCCACCTGGAACTATCCCTTCTTCAATTGCAGCTCTTGTTGCATGAAGTGCATCTTCAACTCTATCTCTGCGTTCTTTTACTTCTACTTCGGTTGCTCCACCAACTTTGAGCACAGCAACGCCGCCTGATAATTTCGCTAAACGCTCTCTCAGCTTTTCTTTATCATAATCAGAGGTTGAAGTTTCAATCTGAGATTTAATCTGGTTAATTCTAGCATTTACTCTGTTTTGTTTATCACAGTCGCTGTCTTCACTAACAATTGTGGTATTGTCTTTAGTGATTTTAACATTTTTAGCAGTACCAAGATCTTCAAGAGTCAAATCTTCCATCTTGATTCCAAGCTCATCTTTTATGACATACTTAGCACCTGTTAAAGCTGCTATGTCTTCGAGCATCTCCTTTCTCCTATCACCAAAACCTGGAGCTTTTACTGCAGCAACTTTTAGACCACGTAATTTGTTGATCACTAAAGTGCTTAATGCTTCACCTTCAACATCTTCTGCAATGATAAACAAAGGTTTACCAGACTTAAAAATAGCCTCAAGAATAGGAAGTAAAGGTTGAATAATATTAAGTTTTTTTTCTGTAATCAGCAAATATGGATCATCAAGCTCCACGCTCATCTTTTCATTATTTGTAACAAAGTATGGAGAGAGATAACCACGGTCAAACTGCATACCAGTTGTAAGTTCAACTTCTAATTCTTTTGAACCCTTACTCTCTTCAACAGTGATGACGCCTTCTTTTCCAACCTTTTTAACAGCATCAGCAATGCTATTACCAATATCTTTATCACCATTTGCAGAAATTATTGCAACTTGTGCAACTTCATCCATTTTCTCTAAAGAAATTGTGCGAGACATTGATGTAATTTCCTTTAATATCACATCTTTTGCCTTCTGTATTCCATTTTTGATACAAATACGATCATTTCCAGCTGCAATTGACTTTGAAGCTTCCATTATCATATTGCTAGTCAGTATTGAGCATGTTGTGGTACCATCACCAACTTTGTCATTACACTGAGAAGCACTTTGAGCAATGGTGCTTACTATCGCAGAGTGTAATGGTTTTTCAGGCTTTATACCTTTCATTACCTTATAGCCATCCTTTGTGACCTCTGGTCCACCATATGGCTTGCTAATTCCTATTGTATTTCCCCTAGGCCCTGCAGTTGCTCCCACCGTTGAGTCAACCATTGCTGCAACTTCACGAAAGGCTTCTTGCAACTGTTCGCCTGATACTACTATGTTAGCCATTTTTATCACTCCTTAAATTAATAAAAAATTTAGAATATTAAAATACATAATGCACTATATAGCGCATTAGTTTAGTAAAATAGGGATACCTACTTGATAACAGCAAGTAGGTCTGACTCCTTCATCACGACATACTTTTCATTATCATGCTCTACTTCTGTTCCAGCCCACTGCCTGTAGAAAACCTTATCACCAGTTTTTACAGTTAAAGCTATACGCTCTCCGCTTGAGTTGCGTGAACCACTACCAATTGCTATAACTTCACCTTTAGTAGGCTTCTTTTCAGCACTTGATGGTAGTACAATTCCACCTTGTTTTTCTTCAGTAATAGGCTTTATTAGCACGTTATCATCTAATACATTCAAATTTACACTTGACATTTATGTTTCCTCATTAATAGATTAACCTATAATTCTATGTAGTCATCTAAAGGTTACATTTCAAGGGTTGGAGTTAGTAAAAGTGTATAATTAAGGTTTGAACAGAAGTTTTATGGGTTACATACCGCTAGCAAACCGTAGTCTAATATCTTTATACGGACTAGATACGAGAGATTTTCTTCAGGGTGTTATAACAAATGATATTAATAAACTAAGTAGCCAGCAGGCAATTTACTCTTTATTACTCAACCCTCAGGGAAAATATCTGTACGATTTTTTCCTCATTGAGCATGATAAATATATTTATTTGGAGTGTGAAAATGCCCATCTACAGCAAATAATTGAAAAATTAGACTTGCTCAAAACTTACCTTAGAGTGAGGATTAAAGACATTAGTTCACTATATAAGGTTGGAGTTTTGTTTGATGCTAAGTTGACGGAGTGTAGTAGTAAGTCACAAGTTATTTTTCAAGATCCAAGGCACAAGCTGCTAGGAATGAGGATCATACATGAAGATGAAATAAAAGAACCGGTTGGAGATTTTATTCAGTATGAAAAAGTTAGAATTAAAAACCTTGTCCCAGATGGAGCAAAAGATATGGTGCAAAATTCATCATTTCCGCTGCAATATTTAATCGATAAGATAAATGGTATAAGCTTTAATAAAGGGTGCTATATAGGTCAGGAAGTTGTAAATCGAATGAGCAGACAAGAAAAATTCAGAAGGAAACTTTACCTTGTTGAGGGAAAAAATGCACTTCCAAATATTGGCACTAAAGTAATCAGTGAACATAATGAAGAAGTAGGAGAACTACGCTCTAGTGTCGACAATATTGGACTTGCATTGCTTAATACTGGAAAAAGCCACGCAAATTTATATGTCGGTGGAGTTAGTATTAAGACGTTATAAAATATCTATTCGAGTAAAAGCCCCTTTTTCTTGTTTAAGTGTTTGTGATAGTTATCCACAGTATTGTGAATAACTCAGTTGATAACCCAGAGAAATACATATTTTACGCATTATGAGTACTTCGGAGATTCATAATAAAGTGGACAACTCTAAAAAATTATATCAACTTTAATCTTTTTTAGTTGTGATTTTGATATTTTTCTAATAAGAGCTAATAAGGGAGTAAGGAATGGTCTTTAAGTGAAGATTTTAAATACTCTTAAAATAATACTTGAGTGTTTTTGGATGCTAATCTGGGAGTTCAACAGGAACTTTTTTATGCTGTTTTAGAAGAGCAAAAATTGCATTTTCTCTTGCTGAAAGCTTGTGTTTCTTATATTTTCCATAATACACATTATGTAATTTTCAATACTAACAAAAACATTTCCCAATCTTTTAAACAACAACCTGTTGAACCTCCGGATTAGTACTTAAAAGGAACTATTAAAGTACCTCTTTAAGATTAAATTGCTACTTTAAAAACACTTAAAATTTCAACCTTTAGCTCCAATACGACCCTCTATTTGTCTTTTCTTAAAAAACGTTAAGATATTTATCAATTGAGTAAGTTTTTCTGTAAATATTTCAATCTAATCATACTCTTTTTGATGTCTTTTTTGATCTTTTTCAGAGTTATCCACAGTTTTTTTATTCTCAATTATATATATAAAGCTGCGCCAATAAAAGCCGATATTAGTAATGAAAGACCAGCAGCAGCAAAAAGTCCACTACCAACTCCCATTCCAGCCGTAATACCAACAATAGCACCAAATTTCATTGTTTTATGCTTGTATTTATCTTCTGCCTTTTTTAAAAGCTGCTCTGATTCATCACGGGCATGTTTTCTTGCAGTCATTCCATAATGATCCTTTATAAAAAGATTAGCACCTGCATCTAGTAAAATTTGTGTTACCTCTTTGTCATGACTATTGTGCAAAGAAGTTTTTCCAAAAGAATCTCGTGCATTAACATTAGCACCTTTGTCTAATAAATATCGTATTAACTTCTTCTTCTCCTCCTCTAAGCAATCAAAATCTCCAACTATTACATGCAATAATGTAACCTTATATCTATACTCTCTTTTCTCTAGGCTAAATAGATGATTTATATCAAATTCTTCCTCCTTCCACCTTTGATATGTATCGCAAGCTTCCGTTGAAACGATAAAAAAGGGTGAAGTTACTGCTATTCACTTTTTGTATCGTTTTTAGCAAAAGCTTCCTCCCAAGTGCCTTGAGTTGCTGCACGGCTATACTCTGTTACTCTATTTTCAAAGAAATTTGTATGTTCCACGCCATTTAGTATTTCATCAAGCCACGGAATAGGGTTATCTTTAACATTATATATAGATTTAAGACCTAATTGCGTTAACCTTCTGTTTGCTATGTAACGTATATAATTGCGCACTTCCCCTGCAGATAGCCCTTCAATATCTCCTAAATCAAAAGCAAGACTTATAAATTCATCTTCAAGTTCAACAATAGTGCGACATGCAGAATATAATTCTTTTTTGAACTCGTCATTCCAAATTTCATTATTCTCTTTAATAAACGTATTGAACAAATTGATAATTGAATTGGTGTGCAAGGTTTCGTCACGTGCTGACCAAGCAATTATTTGCCCCATACCTTTCATTTTTCCAAACCGTTGAAAATTGAGCAAAATTGCAAATGATGCAAATAACTGCAATCCTTCAGTGAAGGCACCAAATACTGCTAAAGTTTTAGCAACATGTTTTTTATCGTGCTTTTTACTTTCCTCAAATTCTAACATGTATTCATACTTCTTTCTCATAGCATCATATTTTAAGAATGCTTGATATTCACTTTCTGGCATGCCAATCGTATCTAGAAGGTATGAATAGGCTGCAATGTGTATAGTCTCCATATTGGAAAAGCTTGCAAGCATCATACATATTTCTGTTGGCTTAAATATATTTGAATAATGCCTCATATAGCAGTTATTTACTTCAATATCTGCTTGAGTAAAAAACCTAAAAATCTGGGTCAATAAATTTTTCTCTACATTCGAAAGTTTAGTTTTCCAATCTTTCACATCATCAGCAAGCGGAACTTCTTCAGGTATCCAGTGTATCCTTTGTTGCTGCAACCATGCATCATATGCCCAAGGATAATTAAAAGGCTTGTATATTGGATCTGCTTCTAGCAATGACATAAGGTACCTAATTATTTTGAAGTAAATATTATATTAAATGATATTGAGAGTCAGTCAATTTAACTTTTTTGAAATTTGACGACAGATAGTTTATCAGTGTATTATGATTTCAAATAATTAATTGACGAAATGCGAGTATTAATATCTTTTATTTTATTATTTACAGTGAGCTGCACTCACACTATTCACAATCACGGAGTTCCTGGCATTAATGTTGAACTGTGGAGCAAAATAAAAGTAGGTGATGATAGAGAAAAAGTGGTTCATACTTTAGGATCGCCAACATTAGTATCAAAGTTCGACGAAAATGTTTGGTACTATGTCTCATATAAAATTAAACAAGCTAACTTCTTGGGAAAAAGGAAGTACAGTAGTAAGTCTCTGCAAATTTCGTTTAATCAGAATGACGAAGTTACAGATATAAGAGAAATCAACGTTGCAGAAAAGTCTTTAGCTGTTGTTGATTGAAAATTTGCTGATCTATTTTTCATCACAAGTAACTAATTTAGGTAACGTAAATTCACCTATTTAGATTCAACCACTATGGATTGAAATCCAAAGATTGAGAGAGAGCATATAATGCTAACTTTTGACTTACCAAATTTATCTTCTTTTTCAGAGTAATTTTCAATATAATTTTTTATCATTTCGTCAGTTACATTTCCGCTAGTCCTGACAAATGTCCATAACCCAGTATCTTTTTTTCAGCTCTGGAAAGTTTTGCTGGATTTTTTTCTGGAACTTTTTCCTTTTATTAACTGCACTAACTTACTAATACTTAAGTATGGGGGTACAGAAACGTATACATGTTGACGCAACTCTACCTCTCTAATTGATTATTTGCACATACTTCTTGTACAACTTCTTTAGCTTTCTGTCCAATATCTCCAACTAATACTGGATATCGATATTTTGTTATCCACACTATGTGATATATACAGAGTGACCGCTTTTTCTATAATATTCCATATTCTTTGAGATTTTTCACCTTAAAATTATATTCTTAAAAGGATGGTCCAGGGTTTTTCTCCCAAATTTGGAACAATAAAAATTTTCTAAGTTCATACAAAACAAGAAAAAGCAGATTCTCTACAAAAGAGAAAACTTATATTAAAATATTAATTTGTTTTAAAACTAAATTAATGTTAAGATATAAAGTATATAGCTTAATTTTTTTTACAAAAAGCAATGAATATCAATGATTTTAACATAAAGAACTTAACAACAATTTCTATAGTACAAGAAATAAAGAATGGCGTTAGGCTTGTTCCAGACATAATCAAACCTGGAATACAGGGTATATTTTACGCTGCAGGAGGAGCATTATTTACATACGCTTATGGTTTTTTTGCACAACAAAAAATTATGAAGATGGTTATATGGATGGCTACAAAAAAGGCCACAGTGAAGGATTTAACCAAGGTTATAACAAAGACTTTAATCAAATTGCCTTAATTGCTGGAGCTGCTTGTGTTGGAGCTGCTATTGGAGCTGCATCTATTATGTATTGTACTAAATGTAAACAACAAGATACTCATATTGCTAACGCTCAAATAAACCAGGTAATTTCTAATAACTTAGCTTTAGTTGAGTAAAACCAAGCTAAAAAGCAATCTCATAATCATTATGCTGAGAAAAAATTCATTGTGTAACCAGAAAAAATAGAGATAATGTTTTCTGATATGTTGTAGTGGATTAGGTTCAGGTCCCAGTAGGAGCGAGTTTAAATACTACATAGACTTGTAGCTTTTTTTGCTACCTTTACTGTAAAAAAAAGGGGTAGTAACTTTGTTAGCATCAGGAGTGTTTGCTGCAGCTCCTTATGTTAGTTTCTTAGCTCCAGTTGCAGCGTTAAGTGTTGGCCTTCCATTTATTATTAGTGGTACTGTATTTTCTGCTCTAGTTTTTGCGCTTTCAGCTGCACTGCAAAGAGCTAACAATTACTTCTTCTTGTTTAGATGCTCAAAATGTCAAAGAAAAAGCTAAAATGCAAAAACAACTAGATAAAAAGGTAGAATACATTATTAATTCTGATGAAGATGCTAAGAAAATGCATCAAGAGCGTAAAAAAAGAAATCAAGAAGAAGTTTTAGATTCTGAAGCTCTTAGCAATTTATTTAAAGAAGAAGGTAATCAACCAAAATTGCATGCAGTAGCAAAAGAAACAGGTGATTAACCGAAACTAAAAGATAGAACAACTCAGATTGTAAAATTTAGTAGTATTGCAACGTACGCATCAGTTATAGTAGCAGCTTTAGCATCAAAGTTGTTTCCAACTCTCGTATGTACTTTAGATCCTGCTTCTGGATTATCTGAGCAGCAGGCACATCTAGGCCAAGCTGATGGTAATTCTACTGTAAATTTACCATCAGCTCACCATGTACCTACTCCACAGACTATGTTGAAAAGTAAAGTTGATGAGTCTCACGAAATGTTAAATTCTTCTTTTAAGAGTGCTAAAAATAATTTCGGTGCATCTCAATCATTTCTTCCAAAGTAGATAACGGTATAGATACATCAAAACGCCAAGGCACTTTTTTTGACTCTGTTGAATTAAAAAGGCTAACTACAGAACGGCCAACTCAGTCTGGTCTTGTAACGGCTTACTAAGGATTTTTTAAATATCGATCCTCAAAAAAATCGGCGTAGGTTTAGGCAGTGTAATGTCTAAACCTACGTATGCGTTGCACAGAGATTTTAAATCACGTTGTTCTTTTGGAATTTGCAACTGATCGAGTATCATTTTTGCTGACTTTGGAGCAATTGGCTGCAGCAAAATGCCAATTATCCTTATAAATTCCAGTAATTTGTAGATTACTAAATCCATGAGCTTTCTATCGGTTTTTCTTAACGTCCAGGGTGCACTTTTATCTATGTAAGCATTGGCCTTGGAAGAGATATTGATAATCAGGAGTATAATCTGGTTCAATTCATACTTTGATAGATGATCCATTACTTGATCAATTATGGCTTTGCAATTTGGTAAACTCTCATCATCTTTAAGCAAATTGCGATCGACCACTGGTACAACTCCAAAGCATTGCTTGTGCAGAAATGAAATTGTTCTTTGCACTAAATTGCCTATATTGTTTGCCAGCTCTGAGTTTATGCGGCTGATCATGTTCTTCTTACTGAAATTACCATCTTGACCGAAACTTGCTTCCCGAAGGAGAAAATAGCGTAGTTGATCAACACCAAACTCTTCTGCCAGACCAATTGGATCTATAACGTTACCAAGGGATTTGGATATTTTTTCCCCCTCGTTCAGCCACCAACCATGAACTGCAATTTGCTTTGGCAGTGATAAATCTGCTGCAAGAAGAATAGCTGGCCAGTATACAGCATGAAAACGCAATATGTCTTTACCGATCACATGAACGTTGAAGGAGTTTGTCCAAAACTTCTTATATTCCTCATCTTCTATATTAGGAAAGCCTATTGATGTGAGATAGTTAGTGAGCGCATCTATCCAAACATAAATTACGTGCTTGTCATTCCCTGGTACTTTTATTCCCCAATTAAAACTAGTACGAGAAATCGAAAGGTCAGTAAGTCCTGATTTTACAAACGATACCACTTCATTTTTTCTGCTCTCAGGAAAGATGAAATTCGGCTGATTTTCATATAACTCTAGCAATTTGTTTTGCCAATTTGACAAGCGAAAAAAATAGCTCTCTTCTTTTATCCACTGAACTTCAGCACCTGTTGGTGCTCTGCCATCTATCAACTCTGATTCCTGATAAAACGCTTCATCACGAACTGAATACCAACCTGAGTAAGAATCCAGATATATTTGCCCTCTCTCTTCAAGCCTATTCCATAGAACTATGACTGCTTTTTCATGACGTTCTTCTGTGGTGCGAATAAAATCATCATAATCAAAGTTCATTAGCTCAGCTAATTTTTTGAATGTAACATTTATTTCATCTGTAAATTCTTTTGGCTCTATTCCCTTTACCTTAGCCGCTTTTTCAATTTTCTGTCCATGTTCATCTGTACCAGTAGTAAATTTGACGTTCTTTCCAGCTAATTTCATAAATCTAGCTGTAACATCACAGATAAGGGAAGTATATGCGTGGCCGATATGTGGCTTGTCGTTTACGTAATATATTGGCGTAGTGACGTAAAAGCTCTCAAATTGCTCCATTTTGTACTGTTTAAAGCTTTATCGTATCTGCACTAGTAATAAAAATCAATATATATCCTATCGTATAAGCAATCTGAAAAGCCATTATACCGCTGCGTTTTGCAGCGGTATCCTGTAAGTGATTTACGCTTTAGAGTAAGCAGTTTGCTGTCCATAACCTCCAAAATGTTGTTCTGGATAAGAATTATCAAATGCACCTTTAGGAGGAACAGTTGGAGCAGTACTATGCTCTTCAAAAGGGTAAGGAGGTGGTGCAACACCATGAGAATAATTTCCATAACCATACCCTTGTCTAGGATAGCTACCTACCGCCTCTTTAGCTTTCTCAATATTTTCTGACTCTTTCTCATGCTTCATATGAAAAGCCACACCACCAGCAAGACACACAAGAGAATTAATGCCAAGAATGACTAAACCCCAAACTGGTAAGACTGGGTTAATAGCACAACCTATCAAAGCTGCTAAAGAAATTGCACCAACTGCAAATTCTATATTTCTGAACATTTTAAGTTTATTATCCAGGTAATCTACCTTTTCTGATTTTCTAGCCGTTTTTTCGCTACTGTTGTACCAAACACACATTAAAGCATGGAAAGCAACACACACAACTACAGCTGCTATACCTAAAGCTAATAATTTCCTGTTGTCTTCTGAGTCTTTTTTCTTATCTTCTCTACTTAGCTGGCCACCACTAATGAAACCAGGATTGTTTATAACTGTAGTACGACCACTAAACAGGTTGCTAAGTAGTAAATAATCCCAAAAATCTAAACCTCTGTTATTGTGTACATATACGTGTGTAGCCTGAGGGCTTGTAGGTTGTTGCCTACTATCACGTCGATCACTTCCTATATTGTGTTCATTAGTTGGGTTATAGCGCCTAAATTCCTTATACGCATTTTCAAAATTTTTATCACTCCAGTCCTCAATATTTTGCATACCACGAGAACGTAAAAATTCTTGAACACCATTGTCACTGCCAGTTTCTTTTATATAGGCAAGTGCATACCTTTTTAAAACACTATCACGCATAAAAGTTACCCCTAAATTAAGATTAAATTAATAAACATTTATTATAGCAAAGTAAAGTTTAATTGTCAATTCAACCATAACCTAATACCCAGTTAATATCCTTTCCACCAGTTCTGTTACTGTCGGTATGTAGCCATTCTCATAAAATGGGTCTTGCTTAAATTTGTACACATTGTGTCCAGAAAACATAAGTTCATTTTCAACATTGCCGTCATGTACAATGTTTTGCAGTGTCTTTTGTATACAGAAACTCCGTGGATCTGGCTTTTGCCCTGTTGAATGGTCACCATGATCTTTCCAATTGCTAAACAGACAATGGCTCAAACATCCCATGCAATTAATTTGATCTTGTCTTATCTCCGCAAATTTGTCTGGTGTCACAAAAATAACAGTTGCATCTGGAGTTTTCATTACCTCTATATACCCTGCTTTAATCCATGCATTTGCTAGCTCTTTGTCTTTTGCAGTGAGGTAAATCTTTCTACCTCTGCTACCTATTACAAATTCATTATTAAACTCTCCACTCGCACTTTCTGAAAATTTTATTTGACGTGAATTTCGTTCCTGTAGCTCATGTATGAAGCTATTTCTTACTGCAGATGAGTAAAATCCTGTCGGACTAAATTTGTTTAAAAATACGTCACCTTCTTCTAAAGTGAGTAATTTCTTTTTCCACTCCGTAGAAATCGGACTTTCTTTTGTTAAAAGTGGACGAGTGCCAAACTGAAAAGCTATTGGTCCAATTTGTAAATTGTCAAACCAATGTTCCCAATCCTTCAAATTCCACACTCCCCCCGCCATAACAATTGGCGTTTCAGAAAGACCGACTTCATTCATGAAAGATCTAAGCTCTGCAACTCTTTCAAATGGAGCCTGTGATAATTCTGGATCTTCACTATTACTGAGTCCATTGTGACCACCAGCAAGCCACGGATCCTCATATACTACTCCACCAAGTAAAAAAGAAGATATTTTTTGGTAAGCACGTTTCCACAACGCTTTAAAAGCGCGCGCCGATGAGATAATAGGGTAGTAATAAACTTGATATTTAGCTGCAATTTCTCCAAGCCTGTAAGGCATACCAGCACCGCAAGTGATGCCATGAACTAAGCCTTTTGCTTTTTCTAATATGCCATGAAGGACTTGCTCTGCTGCTCCCATTTCCCAAAGCACATTCATATGTATTCTTCCACGGCCTTTTGATATTTCATTCGCTATTTTTGCTTGACTAACTCCAGCCTCGATACTATACTCAATTAACTCCTTGTGTTTGTCATTTCTTGTTTTACCTTTATAAATTAGTGGCACTAACTCGCCGTTATTATCGATAAGTTTAGCATTTGCACCAGAAAATGTACCAACAGCATCTGCTGCAGCAAATGCTCCACTTGATCTTCCGTCACTAATTGCAATGCCTTTGCCACCTTCGATAATCGGCCACACTTCTTTTCCTGAAATCACTATCTTTTTTATCTTATTTTTCAAAATTTCCTCTTAATCTTTCACTCTATTTTACTTAATTACTAAAAAAATAATAGCTTTTCTTTTTTATACCTATGCATTCAGTTTTAAATAGGCATAGGAGATGCTATAAATATAGTTTTATAAGAAATTTGCTATATGATCATAGGTTTAACAGGTGGGATTGCAGTTGGAAAGAGCTTTGTAGCCAATTGCTTTAAAGAATTTGGTGCCGCTTTGTTTGATGCCGACTCTGTCGTGCACCAGCTTTATAAAGTAAACAAAAACATAATAAGTTACGCAGAAGAAAAATTTCCTGGAGTGATAGTAAATGGAAAAATAGATAGAACAGTATTATCTAAATATTTTTTAGCTTATGATGAAAATTGGAAGCAATTTCAGTCTTTAGTGCATTCCGCTGTGCGAAATGAATTAGAAATTTTTATTGCTCAGGAGAAAGAAAATGACGGAAAGTTTCTAGTTCTAGACATTCCACTCCTGCTGGAAACTAGATTCCGTTTATATTGCGATTTTATTGTCTTTATCCATGCAGATAGCGCTGTACAAGCTCAAAGGATCAGTGAGCGTAATATGGATAAAAAAAAGCTGGATCTAATGTCTAGTATTCAGCTACCTATTGAAGAAAAAAAGCAAATGAGCGACTTTATCATCGATACCAGTGCAAATGTTCTTTCTCAAGTGAAAGATATAATAAACTCGTTAGACCTCAACACGTGATACGGTTATTCTCCACAAGATTACTCCGAATTTTAGCTATACTATCAGCAGATTTTACCATTAAAATTTCAAACCTTGAGCCTGCATTCAAAAACGATTCTACTGATCTGCCGAAAAAATCATATCTCCATCCCTTGAATAGTTTATCTATCTGCCCAGATATTGAGCCAGCTAACTCATCTTTTGATGAAATTAACTTTCTTGATATGTTATTTTCCTTACATTTGCTCTCCAAAATAATCGAGAGTATATCAAATACAGATTTATCATAATTATCTGACAGAGTATAATTTTGCTGCACAAATTCCTTCTCATTCTCATTGAAAATATCTATAAATTCTAATAAATCTTCCTCTTTTATATTTTTTGTGTTTCTCTTAAGGTCATCTAAAATGTCATCAATATGTTCCACGTTTTTTTCAATTAAACCAGTTATTACGGCATTATTGACTACCTTATTACGATTTATATTGTAACGCTGTGCTAAGATCTCTTGCCACTCACTAACTGCTTTAACAGTTAACATCAACTTTGGATTTGCTTCATAATTAAATTTAATCCTCTTCCATGCATCTTTTGGATTATGCAAATACTTATTAACATCAACTATTGATTCCATCTCTTCTTGAAACCAGCCTATCCTATTATTTTCTTCAAGTTTATTGCACAATATTTGGTGTAGGTCATATAGGTGTATCACGTCATTTACTGCATAATCTAATTGATCCTCAGATAATGGCCGTTTTAACCAATCTGAATTTTTAGCTTTAATTTTATCCAGCGCTACCCCCTGATATTGCTCTACTACTTTTGAATAACCAATAAAGTCGTGATAATAATGACAAAACATAGCAGCAACTTGGGTATCAAAAATGGGAGTAGGAACACATTTAAGCACGGTGAGTAAGGATTCTATGTCTTGCCGACAACTATGAAAAACTTTGGTTATTTCTCGATTCAGCATTATTTTCTTAATAAGCGATAAGTCAATTCCCGGTACTAACACATCTACAATAAAACTCTTCTCTCCGTAAGAAATTTGAATTAGTGATAATCTAGGATAGTAGGTTAAATTGTTTCTAATGAACTCTGTGTCCACTGCTATAAATTTTGGATCTTTTGCCATCAATTCTTCACATGCATTCTCCAGCTCCGATGTCGTACTAATTAGCATATATTTTTCATTCAGTGGCTATATTTTACCACTTATATTGAATATTTACAATTGATTGAAATTGAGAACGCAACTGTATGATAACTAATCCTTCTGTAAATATACAGTTTTGCCAGACACAACGGTACGTATTACGCGCCCTTTCACTTTGCGTCCATCGAAAGGGGAATTTTTTGATTTACTAGCAAAGTTGTCAACTTTAATTTTCCATTCATGATCCAAATCAACTAAAATTAAGTCCGCTGCAAGGTTTTTCTGTATGCGGCCACGTGGCACATGTATGATATCTGCAGGCTTATATGTCAATTTTGCAAGCACATCAAGTAGAACCATTTGTCCACTGTGATATAGTTCAAGTGAAATGGGCAGCATTGTTTCAAGGCCAACAATACCAAATGCAGCATTTTCAAGTGGCAAATCTTTAGAACTAAGATCATGCGGAGCATGATCGGTTGCAATACAATCAATCACACCTGTCTTTAAACCTTCAATCATAGCTAAACGATCTTCCTCTGTACGAAGTGGCGGATTCATTTTTGCGATTGCTCCATGTTGCTTTACTATATCTTCAGTTAAAGTAAAGTGATGAGGAGTTACTTCACATGTAACATTTAACCCCAAATCTTTTGCTCGTTTAATAGCATCAAGTGAATCTTTTGAAGAGACATGCAAAATATGGTAGTGTACATTTTCTATGTCCTTCATTAGTAGTATATCACGAGTTACCATAACCGATTCTGATGCACTCAAGATTCCTTTTACTCCCAATTCTTCAGAAATCTTACCCTCATTAATTGCGCCACCAGCAGATAGATTTAAATCTTCTGCATGTTGAGCAATAGGAACATCAAGCATACTTGAATAAAGCAGTGCCTGTCTCATAATCATTGGATTCATAACTGGCATACCATCATCGGTGAACCCAACCGCACCTGCTTCCTTTAAAAGCGCCATTTCAGTTAATTTTTCTTTCGAAGTGGTAATTTTGGCGTAAAATTCAACATTCACATGTGAAGTTTCAAGTGCTCTATATTTCAAATATTTAGCCAAGACAACACTATCAATCGCTGGAACAGTGTTTGGCTGGCAAACTACAGTTGTAACGCCTCCTACAGCTGCAGATTTGCTACCCGTATGTATAGTTTCTTTATGCTCTTGACCTGGTTCACGAAAATGCACGTGAATATCAATAAGTCCTGGCATTAGAACAAGCCCTTTACAGTCTATTGTTTCATCAACTCCACTTGTTGAAAGTAATGATTCGCTAAAATCAACAATTTTATCCCCTTCAGTTAACAATGAACCTTTTATATCAAATTTAGTTTCCGGGTCAATAATACGAGCATTGATATACGCAATTTTATAGCCTTCCTTTTGGCCTTTCTGCAATAAATTCCAAGATTGTGTCATTATATTTAAGTATCAATTACAAAATAAATCTAAAGTTTTTTTAGTAAAACACAACCAAATTAAAGTGATGTTACAATAACTAGCAATAAAGAATATTTAAATTAATACTCAAGCAGCTACTCTACAACTAAACTAAAGAATGACTAAGATCATTCCCGATTTGACTAACTTCAACATTATTAAGTGCGGTATTTGCGTTATAAGAACAGTAACATCCTACTGCAAGAAAAGTTAATGCAGCTACAGCAAGCGAAACACACATTGCTAAATGAACCATTGTTAAACTTGTACCAACAGCAAATGCTCCAGATAATACAAAAGAAACAGAAGCATAATTACCTTGCCTTTTACTGTAAGTTCTTGCTTTCAAGAATTTTTCACTTAGCTCTTCATTCTTGCTTTCAAATTGCTTCTGTAGACTCTTCTCTAGTACTTCACTTTTGTTTTCAATTTCTTGCAGCTTTGTCTTTAAGTCGTTATTTTCATTTTCGCGTTGCATTATTTGATCAGCGAACGATTGTCTTGCATCATCCAGCTGCCCTTCCAACTGATCATTTTGTGTAGTCAATTGAGCTACCCGACCATTTAGCGTATCAGCAACCTGTGTTAATCGGGTTACTTCATCAGTTTTATCAGTTAGACCTTGCTTTGCATCATCCAGCTGCCCTTCCAATTGATTGTTTTGTATAGTCATTTGATCTACTTGATCTTTTAGCTTTCCAATCTCTTTTTTCTTCTTTTCAAGCTGAGCTCTTGCTTCATTAGATTCTTTGCTAAGTTGCATGACTTTACTAGTTTCTTCAGCTAGTTTTTGCTCTGATTCTACAAGTTGAACTTCTGTTTGCCCACATTTCCCTTCAAGCTCCCTTGCTTGACTAGACAAATTACTATTTTCCTGTTCAAGTTGAGCTTTTACTTCCCTTAGCCCTCTCTCACTCTCTCTGAATTGAGCTTTAGCATCCCTCAGCTCTTTTTCTGCAAATTCTACCTTTTCTTCTAGCTTAGTTTTTGCTTCCTCAAGTTTCTCCAGTCGATTAGCCAGATTACTATTCTTTCTTTCTAATTCAGCATTTGTTTCCTTAAGTTCCTTTATAGTATCATTAAGCTTGGTTACTGTTCTAGTTTGTTCATCCAGCTCTGCTTTCTTTTCTGCAAGCTGATCTTTTGTCCCTTTAAATTCTGCAGTAAGTTTATCTATTTGATCATTGAGTTGATTAGTCTTCTGTTGTTCTTGTGTTAATTTTCCTTTTTCATCATCTAGCTCTTTAGTTTTTCCAACCAAACTTTGTTGTATACTCTTTAACCTTCCCTCTAATTGAGTTTTGTCATTAGTAGGCTTAGCTACTTCTTGTTCTAGTAGTTTAATTTTCTCTTCTAATTTTGGAGCATATTGAATTGGTATCTCAGAAAGCTTAATGTCTTTATTTTCTTCCTCAACTTTTTTAAAGAACTCCTTATCATTCACATCGACATATGACAAAACTGCATGGTAAAATAGGCCAAAAATATAAGCAATATGACGATACTTAGATGGATTGTTATCTGATTTAAAATTTTCCTGCTCTACTTCCCGAACAAGGTTATAATAGATATTAATTCTATGATAGTGCAGTTCTAAGTACTCCAGAGTTTTACCTGTTTCTAATTTTAATGATTTACCTACATGTTTATAGTGCATACCAGCATTACCATGTGGCAAACATGGTACCGGATCTGATTGACAAGCTACTCTAATAGTCTTATTTCCAAGACACTGATTGTAAACTTCAGCGGCACCATTGTAGAAAACTCTTGGAGAGCCAAAAGTTGCAACATGAACATCTTCGGCATCTTCTGTTTTATTAAGACATAAAGCAGCGATATTAGCAAGAGCACCTCCCATGCTATGACCTGTAACATTAATTTTCAAATCTTTGATTGCTAATCCTTTATCATTAGCATGCCCTTTTAATATCTTATGCACACTGGGCCAAGAGCGTTTGAATAAAGAGTAAAAACCAGAGTGTACACGATGATCTTCAGGTAAAAATGACAATTTAGCTAAAGATGCACGAAGATCTTCCTTTACATCATTTAAATCACGAGTACCATGGTAAGCTATAGTTACTTCCTGACCTTTAATAAAAACATAACCAGCATCTCGATTATATGAATTGCTACTCATTAAAGCATAACCGACATCTTGTTGCTCTAATTTATAGTCAGTATCCGAGCAATATTTGTCTTCAATGAGTTCATTGTCGTAAAATTTTATAATTTGATAACCTTCTTCTTCAAATTGCCTTTTAGTTTTGTACTCATCTTGCTTTAATTTTCTGTCCACATTACCGTAGGAAATCTTGCTAAAAGTACACATTTCTTGTAATTTTTCTTTATTAAATCCTGCAATTTGCCCTTTTATCAGATCAGCAAGGTCAAAAGCATCCTTTAATCCAGCACCTTTAAAATCTTCTATCTTCTTCCATGCTTTAATTAGGTCAGAAGTTCCTAGCCCATTAAGGTCAAAACTTTGAGCTTCTAATTCGTTCTTAAATGGTTCTAGCGCTTCAATTGCGCATTCTTTTATTTCATTACCACCAATATGTACAATACTATCGCTAATAGAATCCATACTTTGACCATGAGTAATACTTGGCATATTTTTTACCTACTATTTCATTTTATCAGGCTTAAGACTCTTATTTGTGACAACCACCGTATTTGCAATCTTATCATGCCAAGTTTGGCAACGTTTGTCGAAGCTTGCCCATATGAAACCTAAGAATAGTGGTGCAGTTGACAATATAAAGGAAAAAAACCTCTTTATTGCTTGTTTTAGAGTCAATTTTTCAAAAGTTTGTGCATTTACAACTCTGAGTCCAAGTAATAACTTTCCAGGTGTAGCACCAAATCTTATCCACATATATGCTACATAACTAAAAAGCATAATAAATTGAACTATCTGATTTAGAACTAGTAACTTGATTAGCTTACTCTGCATTGCTGTTTCCTCTGCAGATAGTGGTACCTGCATTTGATATTTTGCAGCAATTTGGCCTAATATTTTACTGCTCTCTGAGCTCATGAAGAGTTGATTTAAGGTCTGACCGCAAAACTGTAAAAATAAAACGATGATGATTAAATCAAGCAGCACTGACAAATAGCGTCTAAGTCCCGTTACATAGCATATTCCATTATCATCCTTTTTCACTTTTTGAATAGCATTTATAGAAGAAAGAATGGAAAATAAACGATTAAAAATTTTATGTAACATATATGCATTTTCCAATGTTTGAGTGCCCCTGGCCGGACTTGAACCAGCATGCTTTTGCAAGCAACAGATTTTGAGTCTGCCGTGTCTACCATTCCACCACAGGGGCCTACTTTAATGCTATAAGCAACACAAGATTAGTCAAATTTTTTATCTTTTAAGTAAGGACTGAATATTCTACAATAATCAATCATTACTCTGAAAACTTAAAATGAATGAATTAGCTAATCTTATTGATTCAAGAGAAGAAATATGTAAATTGCCACACAATTTAGAAGCAGAGCAAATGCTCATTGGTGCAATGATTCGTGATAATAGAATTTGTGATGCAGTTGAAGATATAATTGCAGCAGACAATTTCTATGATCCACTACATCAAAGCATTTTTACCCAGATATCTAAAACCAGAAAACACGGCATAGTTGCCAATGAACTAAGCCTTAAGATGTTTTTTGAAAATGATAAAGCATTTGCCGAATGTGGTGGAGTTGAGTACCTAGCAAAACTTGCAGCAAAGGCAAGCATTGCGCTTGATATCTATAGCTTGACCAGAATAATCCGTGATACTTATTTAAGGAGATGCTTAATCAAGCTCGGGCAGGAGATAGTTGACGATAGTTACAACTACAACATTGAAAATCCTGCACAGGTACAAATTGAGCAGGCAATGACAAAGTTGTTCAACTTAGTAGTAAAAAAGCAAGGTGATAAGACATATATAAAGCTTGCAAGTTCAATTAAAGATGTGGTTGAGAAGATCAGCAAGCTGAAGAATAACCCAGAGGCTCTAGGTATTACAACCGGACTTCAAGACCTAAACCAGCTCCTTGGTGGTTTGCAGAAATCTGATCTGTTAATTATAGCTGCAAGGCCCTCAATGGGAAAGACAGCATTGGCGCTGAACATCGCACTTAATGCTTGTAAGATTTTGCAAAAAAGAACAGATAAACAACACTACGTAGCGTTTTTCTCACTTGAAATGTCAGCAGAGCAATTGACTGCAAGATTGATTACTATAGATTCAGGCATTGGTTATTATAAGGCACTGACTGGGAGAATTAGTGATTTTGAATTACACGAATTCATTAATGCTAGTACAGATCTATCCGAATTACCTTTCATCATAGATGACACTCCTGCATTATCAATTAGTGCTCTTCGTACCAGAATACGTCTTCTCTATCAACTATATAATGTAGAGGTGGTCTTTATCGATTATCTGCAGTTAATTCGAGGAACAACAAAAAGGAGTAGTGAAAATAGAGTGCAAGAAATCTCAGAAGTGACGCAGGGTTTAAAAGCAATTGCAAAGGAACTAAATATTCCCATTGTTGCACTATCACAGCTCTCTCGTTCTGTTGAGCAAAGGGATGATAAAAAACCACAACTTTCTGATTTACGTGATTCAGGAAGCATAGAGCAGGATGCGGATATAGTAATGTTCCTCTATAGAGAAGAATATTATGAATTAAGAAAGCAACCAAATGAAGGAAGTAATAAACATCGAGAGTGGCAAGAGAAAATGGAGAAAATTAGAAATATTGCAGAGCTGATCATTGCAAAACAAAGAAACGGGCCTATTGGCAGTGTGAAGCTACATTTTGACTCCAATAGAGGTGCATTTAAAGATTATACAGAAAGATATAGTCTGTAGCGGTTTTGAGTAATTCTGGAAGTGTTTAACAAACCATACGTGCCAAATTAAGAAGCTATCGTGAAACATAGCAATATTTAAGATTAGCATTTTATTTGTTACATTTATTTTTTTAGGAAATTCTTATCTAGGATAAGATAATTTTTTAGAAAGATCTATAAATTACTAACTTTATTATTTAATATATAAAATAGTTTTTTCCTATTTCCTTTCTTCCTTACGCCACTTTTTCTTAACTTGATGCGTATGGTTTATTTAACACTTCCGATATACAACTAAAAAATAGCAAATTCTCTATAACTTGAATATAATTTTAGCTTTACCTAAACAGAAAGATGAATTACTTAATGGATTTTGTTTTAATATCTCTTTCCTTGCCACTTTTTATTACTGAGAATTATTTGTTAATTACTGCGTTGATTCCACTTTTAAGTGCATTAGCTATTTCTTTTACTAGTAAATGGCCCAGATTGAACAATAGCATTACTGTTGTTTCTTCTATGCTTCTATTTGCGTATACATCTCTATGCACTTTATATTTGGTGTATGGTGATCATTCTCAATTTATTCTCATGGACTTTGGTAATAATTTGCATATTAGTTTAAAGTTAGAGTCTAGTGGGGCAATATTCAGTTTATTAATATCATTTTTGTGGGTACTAACCAGTATGTATGCAATATGTTATATGCGAAATAACTATGCTGATAGTAACTACTCGAGTTTTCTATGCTTTTTTTCAATAGCGATTAGCTGTGCAATGTTTATTGCTTTTTCTGGAGATTTGCTCACTACATTTGTCTTTTACGAGCTTCTAACTATTAGTACATACCCTCTGATTACTTACAACTCAACAAATGAATCAGTAATTGCAGGACGCTATTACTTTGGTTTACTATTTTTCTCTTCTTTAGTGTTACTTTTTCCTGCAATAGGCCTCTTATATAATGAATTCCATACTTTAGACTTTGTAAGAGGTGGAATATTCAAGTTTGATACTTCGTTCATAACTTTTATTGCAGTGTGTTTTGCTATGCTGATTTATGGAATAGGAAAAGCTGCATTAATGCCAATGCATTTTTGGTTGCCAAAAGCAATGGTTGCACCAACTCCTGTAAGCGCACTACTACATGCTGTTGCTGTTGTGAAATCAGGAGTGTTCATCATCATCAAAGTTATATTATACACTTTTGGCATCGATAATATGCAACGTTTTGCACAGCAAAGTTGGTTTGCTGGAGGATGGCTTCCGTACGCTGCTGGATTTACTATTATTACTGCATCGTTAATTGCATTAAAGCAAAAGGAATTAAAGAAATTGCTTGCTTATTCTACCATCTCTCAGTTGTCATATATTATATTGCTTGCTTCAATTTTTAGTGAATTCAGCATGAGGGTTGCAATTTTTCAATTAGTTTGCCACGCATTTGCAAAAATCACTTTGTTTTTCACTGCTGGAGCAATAATAACGAAAACAGGTGAGAAATACATAGATAGAATTCACGGTATAGGACGTAGTATGCCAATTAGTATGATAGCATTTACTATAGGTGCATTGTCCATGATAGGGGTACCACCTGCTCCGACTTTTTGGAGCAAATTTTTCATTTTTCAAGCTGTTTTTAACTCTAGTAATGTAACACTTTCTGTATTTGTAGCTCTGGTGTTAATTGTCAGTACTATACTCAACGCTCTATACTTCTTACCGATAATTTACAATGCCTTTTTCTTAAAACCTTCTAGAAATTATTTTATTAAAAAGACACCAATGCTTCTAATTTTACCTCCAGTTGTTACTGCTGTATGCACTTTAGTTATTTTTTTAGCTACCAAGTAATTTTTTAAATGTAATCACCTGTATTTATAGCCGTTAACAATAAATTTAAATGGTATTATACCAGTTAGAGTTGCTTTCATGTTTGATAAAGTAAATCTAACCTCCACAGCATAGTCTTTCATTTTCTTATTTTGCTCAGCTGCAAAAACTACAGTGGCATTTCCAGCAAATGTAACTAAGTCCTTGATCGATCGGTCAATAGATAGTGTTGTTACGTTTGTGTTGGTAATTTTTCTTGTGGATGAAACAGCTTCATTGTTTACTTTTTCCTGAAAGTCTTGATAGATTTTATATATAGAATTGTTTTTTATAAAATTTTCTTGATACTTTGGCTCAACAGTCCGAGAGGACTCATATGTTTCAATATATTTACTTATTAAATACCTTGCTATGGAAATGTACTCATCTTCTTTTTTACTAAAACTAAGTTTATGTATTGCAGAGAACTCATCTTCTGTGTGGTTCATATACTTCACAAAATTTAAATCTTTTTTAACAGGAAGTAATAGGTATATGTTTAGTAGTGATAAAAATAAACATACTAAGAGAAGTAACGCTATTAACGCCATCCAAGATCTTTCTACAACGCAGAACAGGTATCTGTGGCAATACCATTCAACTGCTTTCCTGAAGTAACTTTTGTTTTTTACTGATTCAAGTAATTTATCTTCCATAATACAAACCCAATTATATAATATACTGGATACTCTAAAAAACTTTAAAATATGTCTAAATTTTCCAAAATAGGATGAATTATTATATCACCTTGTTCTGCAATAAGGTGAAATTTATCAATTTTGCTCACATCTAAATTTATCATTTTTACACTGAAGCTTTCAGGATCATAAGTATTACTTTCTGCACTTTTGTGATAATTATAGTAGTGTAATTTATTTTGATCATCAAAATAACCAAATTCATCAGCAAGAGTTCCCACTTTTTTGCCTTTACCGTCTCTGACTAGCTCAAATAGATCAATTACATGGTTTTCAGATCCAGGCTCAATAGATCCTTCTACAGCAAAAAATTTAGGTGCATGACCAACATACTCCTTAAGTTTTAGATTATTAGTCTTTTTTATACTACCAAAATCCATGAGTTTATATTCATCTGAAAGACCAGAATATTGTGGATCATACTTTTTATATTCAAAAAACTCATTACCTAAAAAATTACAAAACGTTAATTTACAATCATCGTGATTGGATTTAACAACTTTAAAGTAATGAAAATCTCTAGGGATCTTTACTTCCTCTTTCGTAATATGATTACGTACAACAAGTTCATCATTAATCATATGATAGCCAATTCTTGGCAAAGTAGCTATATTGATTGCCTTGTTTAGCTTAAAATTTGCCTCATAGATGCCACTTGATAGCTCCTTCCCTTTTTCTAAAGTGACGTCTTGATCTAAAGATGTATTCTTGATTAAACTCAATTCTTTCTGCATGTTCAGTATAGTGTTTGTTAAAACTTCTATTGATTGCCATACAGTTAATTTATTATCATTCAAGTTATATACTTTCAGTATTAAATTAGCAGAATTTTATCATAAATTTATGTTAAAAGTATTACATTTTTGTGTCATGATGTTAACTACATTAGCTAAAACATGCTTTTTATCTAAGCGAAATTGCTTTGCAGCAACGAAAAGTTCATCTATTTCTTTCCATTGACTTAGTAGAATTTCAACATTATTTACTTCTTTCTTTATACTTTCTAAAATGGAGGTTTGAATTATATGTGATGCTAGTTCTAGCTCAATCTCACTATTAATTATTTTATTAACTATATCAGAATTATTTAGATTACGGAAAAATGTATAAAAATGCTTATGTGACTCATAAGCACCACTGTTTATTGCATTTATTATTACTCCCGGAGTTCCAGGAAACAAAGTAATGATCTCACTAAATATTTTATCGTCGAATTTACACTGAGATGAAACAACCTGCTTTGTTTCATCGTAAGTTAATGGAAGTAAATTCAGCTGAAAACACCTACACCGGATGGTGGTTTGTACATCATATGGCTTATGGCTAATTACAAATATTTTAGAATTTTGTGGCGGCTCCTCTAATATTTTTAATATTGCATTTTTAGCATTATTAGTCATTGACTCTAAGCTATCTATTATAGCTATTTTATATTCTGATTGAATGGGGCTTAAGTGCAAAAAGTTTTTCATTTCTCTCACCTTTTCCACTCCTATTGTATCACCTTCAACAATGTGTAAGTCTAATGCTACTTCATCGTAATTTTTTATAAGAAACCAATTAGAAAAGGATTTTGCGAATGTTGCTTTTCCTATACCTTTTTTACCACAGATCAGCCAAGATTGAACAGACAAGTTGTTCATTATCTTTTTTTTTGCTTGGTTGTGGCCTATCACCTTTTTCATTCTTTCTCCTATAGATCTTAGTTTGAAAATTCGTTATTTATTGTTTGTAATGAAATTTTACCTTTTCTTAAAACCTTAATCTTGTCTCCAGTTAAGTCAATAATAGTAGATTCTATACCAGAAACTAATTCATCATCTTCAATTACTGCAGATAAGTGTTGCTTAATAGACTGAGGTATATCTCTTGCTTTGCATATACTTTTTTCTCCTGAAATGTTAATACTAGTTGCAACTACTGGAGTTTTCAGTTCATTTAATATTGAAATCGCAATAGGATGATCAGGAATTCTTATGCCTATACTATCTTTAAAGAACTCATTTGGTAATATACTGTTATCTTGAAGTGGTAAAATATAGGTCATTGGTCCAGGAGAAAAATAGTTTATTAAATCGATATACTCTTCCTTTACCTTTGCTATATTTATCAAACTATCAATATTACTAACAAATACAGAGAGCGGCTTGTTTTGAGAACGCTTTTTTATTCGATATATTTTTTCTATAGATTCGTTACCTAGCGCATTACAAGAAAGAGCATATACTGTCTCTGTTGGAAAGCATGCTAACAAATTATTTTTTATTGCATTTATTACTTCAAATACCATATAGCTAAAACTTATGTCTACAATAGCTCTGGGTTTACCGTTATCTCCCTATATGGTAGCAATTAAGATACCGAAATGGCTAGCACGCATCTGTTGTATACTTACAGTAAATTTTATTAGCAACTGCTCGTTTTTACAACAGATTTACTACAATCCGAACTCCTCATTGATTTTATCGACTATCGTCTGTGGTGGATCATCTCCCCATCCTGAATATAAAATCTCTCCATAATCTGCAACATCTATAGAGCCAGTTCTACTTTTTGCCAGAAACATTTCTCTTTTATCTTTATCAATTAATACACAGTGCCAAGCTGATCTTCCTCGATCTTTACCACGAACTAGATATATGAGATCTGATCTACTTCTTCTTGTTGCATCAGCAAAGGATCTTTCGTTGATAGTTCTGCTTTTACTCTTTATGCCGCCACTTTCAGAAAAAGCTTCCTTGGCTTCAGCTTTTTTGTTTGCCAATTCAGAAATTTTTCCTTTTGCTCCTAGTGCATGTTCTTTGGTATTTTGAGATGAATACTTACTGGAAAAACCTCCTCTTGTCTCATTAGAGGTCCTATTTGTAAAACGCTTAGTAAACGAGTTATCGTTATCATTTTCTGCCATAAAAGTCTCCAAATTTTAGATTGTAGAATCCAAATTTTTACTACACCCTATCATAGGTTAGTTATATTAATATGAATGAAGGATAATATAGTAATTATTACAGGAATTACAGCCTCAGGTAAATCAGAATTATGCGATAACTTGATAAAAAAGTATAAAAACATTAGCATAATAAACTGTGACTCAAAGCAGGTATACAAAGAGATTCCCGTAATTACTGCTCAACCACCAAAGCAGAAAGAATTTTATAGGCTATACGGTTATGTTTCAGCAAGAGAAAATTATTCCGTAGGTTTATGGCTAGAGGATTTAAAGAGGGAAGTTAACAACGCGCTGAAAAATTCACGAATACCCATCATCACTGGAGGAAGTGGGCTTTACATTAGCAGCTTAATCAAGGGATTATCATCGATTCCACAAATAAGCCAGGAAGTGAGAGAAAACGTAAATGAACTTAGGAAAAATTTAAGTAAAGAGGAATTCTACAAATTAGTGCTAAGCAAAGATCCAAGGATTCAAGGTAAAATATTTATTAATGACTCACATCGCCTCTCAAGAGCACTTGAAGTTATCACTGAAACTGGCAAGACAATCTTTGTATGGCAAGAAAATAGACAGCCTCTTTTGTTCAATAATTTTAAGGTATATACAATTCTACCTAAACGTGAGGATATATACCGAAAAATAAATTCTCGTTTTATTGAAATGGTTGAAAATGGAGCAACTGATGAAGTAAAAAACCTACTTAGCATGAACCCATCTCCACATTTGCCAGCTATGAAAGCACATGGAGTACCAGAAATTATAAGATACTTAAAAGGGGAGATTACTTTAGACGAAGCAATACAGATTGCTCAAACAAACACAAGGCATTATGCAAAACGCCAGTACACTTGGTTTAAAAATCAATTTCCGAATTCTCAAGTGATTGACTGTGCAAATAAATTGACAGAATTTTAGATATTTTAATTATTATGTATTATATTGCTATGCCTATGCAAACTTTTCTTGATAGTATTAAACTTTTTTCTTAAAGAACTTTCATCATTGCCTAAATTGTGATTATTAAATTCTTTGTAAAAATATTCTTACTTATGAAGCGCTACTATACCTGTAAGAGCCTTTATCACTAAATGAACTATATCACGCAATATTTCATCCTCAATTTTTCTATATTCTCTCACTAATCTTGTAACCACAATCTCCACTTTCATATCCTTGTATAGCTCTTCTCATAATAGTAGGAACAAGATAAGATAGTGATTTAGTGTAACAAGAAGGTAAAAATGCCAGCAGCGTACAGTTATGACTTAAGGAAAAAAGCCATTCAGGCGTTGGATGAAGGAGAGAGCAAAACAGCAGTAGCAAATTTTTGGCCCTCTCTAATAACTTCAACATCACTAAATTCAAGGGATTGGCCTTCTATTATTTGGAATCTTTCATGTCCTTTTCCTGCAACTAGCAGAATCATATTTTCATCATGTGCTATATTTATACCTTTCTCTATAGCTTTTTTTCTATCTCCTATCTCCAGTGCATCAGGGCAATGTAACAAAATATCGTGACGAATTTTCCCCGGATCTTCATCACGCGGATTGTCATCTGTGACTATAACTTTACCTGCAAGCATTTGTGCTATTTTACCCATCTCTGCACGTTTTGTTTGATCACGATTCCCGCCACAACCAAACACTAGAACTATCTTTTTATTGAAGTGCCATTTTAAAGACAACAGAGCTTGTTTGAGTGCACTTGGAGTATGAGCGTAATCGACAAATGCAAAAGTGTTCACTTTTTCCATTCTTCCAGATGGATAAGCGAGTTTATCTATACACATTCTTTGATAGTCCATACCAGATGAAATAACTATACCGATTGCACACAACAAATTATATGCTTGAAATTGCCCAAAAATCGGAAAAAATGCGTTATAAATTTCATCACCGATTTGAATTGTCAGGTATTGACCATTGGCAGTGGGTATCTGCTTTAATAAAGTAATGTCAGAGTTTTTTTTTCCATAGGTTATAACTTTGTTGCCACGCTTTTCAGCTATGTTGAGCAACTCTCCATATTCGCCTATATCTGCATTTAAAATCGCTGTTTTTTCTTTTGGCAATACCTCATCAAACAACCTTTTCTTGGCCTCAAAATACTCATCAATACTTTTGTGATAGTCCAAATGATCTTGAGAGAAATTAGTAAAAGCTGCAGCATTGAGCCTGAGTCCATGGATTCTGTATTGATCGATTCCATGGCTTGAAGCTTCTAATGCTAAGTGTTCTACGTTCTTATTATTTATGTCACGCAATGTGGAATAAAGATCATCTGCACTTGGCGTTGTAAGGCTATTATCTTTTCTATTATTATTGACACATGTTCCCAGTGTTCCTATAGACGCTGCATTATCTTGCCAAATCTGGCGACAAAATTCCACCACTGAAGTTTTACCATTCGTACCAGTTACAGCAGCAACATATTTAGGTTGTTTGAATTGATAAAACCTGCTGACTATTTCACTGTATATTCCTTGAGGGTCCGAATGGTAAAGCACTGCAAAACTTGGAGTACTTGTCATTCCAGTGCTTGACACTGGAATCCAGTTTTCATTATACAATTGTCTAGTATGCTTGTTTACAATCAAATTTTCTGGATCCCAGTGCCTGAGCACTGGGATGACATCTTTCTTGGCCCCTTGTATTACAACGTCTACACAGTTGTATACACATCCATTAGGAAGACATGTTACGTGTTCTTTACTCCTTTCTGACACACAAACAAAAAGGTAACCTTCTTTAACTGTCTTAGGATTACATGTGACGCCTTTGATTTCAATATCAAAGTCAGTATTTACAATGTTATGCAGTAGCTCTTTCAGTCTCACAATCATCTTTAACACTTGAACATGGCAGTCTTATTAATGCAGTATTCAAGTCAAAAATCAAATCTTCAGGATCTTCTAGTCCGCAAAATATTCGCACAAAACTTCCACCATAATCTGAATTCATGACAGATCTCGACATAGATTTATGACCTATTGGTAGTATCAAACTGTCACATCCTCCCCAAGAAGCACCGATGCCGAAAACTTTCATGTGATCAACCATACAGCCTAGTTCTTCACATGAATATTCTCTATCGAGTACTATACTAAATACGCTACTTGCCCCTTTGAAATAACTTTTCCATAAATCATGCTGAGAATAGGAAAAAAGTGCGGGGTATAAGACTTTTTTGATTTTTGGATGTTTTTCCAGCCACTTTGCCACTTGCATTGCTGTACTTTGATGCTTCCTCATGCGTGTTTGCAGTGTTCTAAGTCCCCTGTGTGCAAGGTAACAGTCATGCGATTGAATGGTGACTCCATAATTTTTATAGCTCTCATAAAGCAATTTAAAAATTTTACTTTCAGCAACCATAGCTCCCATCACTAGATCTGAGTGACCGGCTAGATACTTTGTCACCGCGTATAGTGCAACATCAATTCCATAATCAAGCGGCTTAAACAACAAAGGAGTGGCCCATGAATTGTCACAAACGGTTACGATTCCACGTGCTTTAGCAACTTTTACTATATGCTCTATATTTGAAATCTCAAACGTTATAGAACCAGGAGTCTCAATCATGATGAGTGAAGTATTACTCTGAACTAAATCAGTTATATCCTGTGTCGGATTATAAAAAGTTACTTCTACTCCTCTTTTTGGTAGTTCATTTTCGGCAAATCTCTTTAGCCTATAATAACTATTATCTTGTATCAGGACATGTGAACCTGCTTTAGTGAAAGTCAAAATAGCAAAAGTAAGTGCAAATAATCCAGAAGGGTAGATGAGTGCTTGTCCCCTACCCTCAATTTCAGCCAGTGCATTTGAAAAATAATGAACAGTAGGCGTACCAACATTACTGTAACTGTAATCCCTTGCAACACCATCATTGATTACATCGTATATACTTTCTCCATTTGCTGCATTTAAGTAGTCCTTGTAAGTAGGAAATAATATAGTAGAAGAATGATAAACTGGTGGGTTCATCGACCCTTTATAATCATTAAATTTTCTTCCTGCTTTAACTAATAAAGACTCTTCGTTCATATTTTTATTATTTATTTTTTAGATTGTATTCGCTTTGCGTATACAAGTGAAGAGAAATCGCATGTAATCGCTCTATTTCACTCTTTAATAATTCATAGATCAATTTATGCCTCTTTAAAGAGCTCATTCCAGAAAAGTCGTTAGATATTAATACTAATTTGATATGTGAAGGTAGTGTCGAAGAAGAAGCAAAATAATGATCTACATGCTTTGCTGATTCATCGATAATATTAATATCAATTACACCTATTGAATCGCGTAATTTTTCTTCTATTGTCTTAATAATATCCACAATAGTTCCTTTAAGCAACAATACGCTCCTCTTGTCATCCCACAGTATCTGGGCACTGGGATGACAATCAAATTACTTATTCTCTTCTTTATTATCCATGTCTTGATAATCAGAATCTACTACTTTTTCTTCCTCATTATTTGTTGTGGATGAGCTTTCTCCACCTTGTTGTTGTTGAGATTCCTTATACATAGCTTCTCCAAGTTTCATAGATAACTGAGAGAGGTTAGTAACTTTCTGTTGTATTGAATCAGCATCATCAATGTTGTCAGATTTACTCACTTCCTTTAACTCATTAACTGCATTTTCAATAGCAGATTTATCTTCTGGAGAAATTTTATCACCATATTCTGTTAGAGATTTTTCTGTAGAATGAACTAAACTATCCGCTTGATTCTTCACTTCAATAAATTTCTTACGCTTTTCATCTTCTTGTGCTTTTTCCTCAGCTTCTCTCACCATCCGATTTATTTCATCCTCCGATAAACCACCTGAAGACTTAATACGTATTTTTTGCTCTTTTCCAGTAGCTTTATCCTTTGCAGAAACATGCGCTATTCCATTTGCATCTATATCAAATGTCACCTCAATTTGAGGAACCCCGCGAGGAGCAGGTGGTATTCCTTCTAAACTAAACTGACCAAGCAGTTTATTATCAATCGCCAATTTTCTTTCACCTTGATGTACCTTAATTGTAACGGCTGTTTGGTTATCTTCTGCAGTTGAAAACACCTGAGATTTTTTTGTGGGAATAGTAGTATTACGTTCAATAAGTGGAGTGAACACTCCCCCTAGAGTTTCAATACCAAGAGAAAGTGGAGTTACGTCAAGTAGTAACACATCTCTTACATCACCTTGAATAATTCCTGCTTGTATTGCAGCCCCAATTGCTACAACTTCATCAGGGTTAACTCCTCTATGTGGATCTTTGCCAAAGAATTCTTTAACTTTCTCTATGACTTTTGGCATACGAGTCATGCCACCAACAAGAACTACTTCACCAATTTGACTAGCAGACAAACCAGCATCTTCAAGAGCTTTTTTGCAAGGAATTATAGTCCTTTCAATTAAATCATTCACTAAACTTTCAAGCTTTGCTCTTGTTAGCTTCATATTTAAGTGTTTTGGGCCACTTGCATCAGCTGTAACAAACGGTAGATTTACTTCTGTTTCCATTGCACTTGACAATTCTACCTTTGCTTTTTCTGCAGCTTCTTTGATTCTTTGCATAGCCATTGGATCGTTTTTCAAATCAATGCCATTACTTTTCTTGAATTCACCCAGTAAATAATTTACTACTGCATTATCGAAGTCTTCCCCTCCAAGGTGAGTATCACCATTTGTAGCCTTTACTTCAAAAACTCCGTCACCTATTTCAAGAACTGAAACATCAAATGTACCACCACCAAGATCATACACTACTATTGTGTGTCCGTGCTTTTTATCAAGACCATAAGCAAGTGCTGCAGCAGTTGGTTCGTTAATTATTCTGAGGACATTTAATCCAGCAATTTTTCCTGCATCTTTTGTTGCTTGACGTTGAGAATCATTGAAGTACGCCGGCACTGTTATCACAGCATCCTTTACTTCTTCCCCAAGATAAGCCTCAGCTGCTTCTTTCAGGTTTTGTAGTATAAATGCACCAATTTGACTAGGAGAGTATTCTTTACTATCAGTTGTTTTAACCCATGCATCACCATTTTTTGCTGCAAATACCTTATACGGTACACCTAGATTCTTCATTTCAGGATCGCTATATTGGCGACCTATCAATCTCTTAGTTGCAAAAAAAGTATTATTTGCATTGGTAGTTGCTTGCCTTTTTGCTGGAGCACCAATCAACCTTTCTCTAGACGAAGTAAATGCAACTATAGACGGAGTAGTTCTTGCTCCTTCTTTATTCTCGATTACTTTTGCATCCTTGCCTTGCATTATTGCAACACAAGAATTTGTTGTTCCAAGATCTATACCTATTGCTCTTCCCATAATGAATACTCCCTTTTAAATATTATCTGATGTAAAATATATAAGTATAAAACTCGTTAATTACAAGTCCCGTTTAGTTGTTAGAGCCCAAAAGGCGCGAAAGCCATTTAGTTAACCAAAAGTTGCCCGGTAGTTTATCTGAACTACCAGCTTCTTTATCCCTGCTATTCACAATTTGACATCCAGAATTCTGCAATGGCTTATAATCATTAAAATTAATATGGTCTCCTTGCTTTAAAATAAATGTATCTGCATCTAAACTATTATCAATACTAACATTTAATGTAATATTGAACTCTTTTTCGATTGTAGAAACCATATCACGCTTATTATTAAAAATGTGCGCTATAACTGCACTGCGTGCTATTAAATCAAAGGACTTATTTTGATTTTTATTAGCAATATGTTGCAAATCCCTTAGTATCGATGCAACAACCACTTCGTTTGATTTCACTCTTCCAATACCTTTACAGCGTAAGCACTCTGTAGTATTAATTTCCTGTATATTTGGTTTAATTCTTTGTCTTGAAAAGACCATTAAACCAAAGTCATTGATAAAGCTAAATTGAACTTTAGCTCTATCATCTTTAAACGCCTGCTTGATAGCAAATTCAACATTTTTGCAATACTCAAGTTTCAACATGTCAATAAAATCAACAACTATTAACCCTGATAAGCCCCTGAGATTCGCTTGCCTTGATATTTCAGATAATGCCTCCATATTAGTTCTATAAGCTGTTTTTTCTATGTTATCTTCTCCTGTCATTTTCCCTGAATTTACGTCTATTGAAACAAATGCCTCAGTTAAGGTTATCACCAAAGACCCACCAGATGGTAATTCTACTCTATTGCTATATAATTCAGAAATTTGATCTTCGACTCGATAGTAAGTAAAGATTGGAACAGAACCTCTATATAATCTAGGACGTAATTTTCCTTGTAACACATTTTTAGTGTATTTTCTTACCGCTTCACAAACTTCTCTATCAGATACTATAATTTCTGTATCATTACTACAAAAGTCACGTACAGATCTCATAACTACATCTGCTTCGTTGTAAATTAATGATGGAACATTTAAAGAAGAGAAGTTTTGCTGGATATCTTGCCATAATAAGGTCAAATTATCGTAATCTTGCTCAATTTCTTTCTTACTTTTTCCTGCACCAACAGTTCTTACTATTAAACCTGAGCCTTTTGGTAAATTTATTGAATTTAATATATCCTTTAACTGTTTTCTAACGTTGGTATCTTCAATTCTGCGAGATACTCCACCCCTACTTATGGAATTGGGCATGAAAACACAGTATCTACCAACCAAAGTTACGTATGTTGTAAATGAAGCTCCTTTATTTCCTCGTTCTTCTTTAGTTAATTGAACCAATAACTTTTGATTTACTGAAATCACATCTTGTAACTTATATTTTCTATGTAAAGGTACCTCCCTCACAAAACCACTGCTGGATTCATTACTAGCTGTAGAATCTAGGCCTTCTTCTGTGCAATTATCATTTGAACAGTCCACATCGCTCGAATAGCCTGCGTCAGGGAAAATTTCCTTCTCTTTTTCTGGAATATTAAAGTAATTTAGAGATATCTCAGAAAAAGACAAAAAACCTTGCTTATTTTTTCCATACTCAATGAACACGGCCTGCAAAGCAGGCTCTATACGCTTTACATAAGCAACGTATATATTACCTCTTAATTGTCTTTTTTCCTTGAATTCTTGTTCAAACTCTACAACCCTACCATTAACTAGTAGGGCAACCCTTACCTCGTTAGAACAGGTAGTACTTTCTATCAATAATAACCTTTTGCCATCACTTGCCACTTATTTACCGTCTGCTTTTCATTCTGAAATGTTCTTATACTACTTAATATATTATTGATTGTCAAGAATTTTGCGACCTGCATTATTGGGTTGACTTTCAGTGTTTTGCGTTCTAAACTTGCATAGAATTTATTATATCACTACAATTATGGCGAAAAAAAATGCTTCTTTGCTTGTCAAGCTAGTTAGCACCGCAACCAAAACAACAAAAACTGGAGAAGAGAAACTAACAGGCTATTTTTGTGTAAAAAAACGTAATCCTAAGAACCTTCCCAAGAAGCTCGAGTTTAGAAAGTATGACCCAGTGGTCAGAAGACACGTATTATTTAAAGAAGAAAAATTAAAGTAAGTATATTATCATGCAAAGCTTACAGCTAAAAGGAGTGTAGCTTATTGCTCACTAGTTATACTGTTTTGCATTAGAGAAAGTCTATTTGAGGTTTTGAAAGATTACGGTAACTTGTATAAGTTATGGGGATTGAGCCACCTGAATAAGGGCTGAAAATGGTAGCGTTTTTGTCCTGATCTGGCCTTTTTATTGCTTAAATGGAAAAAAGTCATTAGAAAGCTTGGCAAGTGTAGAAGTTTTAGTATAAATTTACTGTTTTTAATGTACACTAAAGGTACTAGATAGGCTACTTCTTTTTATTTTAAAAAATTACCCACAGTATTATGTATAAATGCACATAATTATAGTTCTTATAGTATGTTCTTACTAAAGAAGTCGAAAGTGTCCCTATAAAAATTAAAGGTCAGTTATCAACAACTTAGTTCTTCAATTTATTAAATAAGACTTGATCTGACACTTTAAATGATCCAGATAGTCTATATACCATCACACTCTGTGACCATACACTTAGAGGTTGTTCACAAACTTTTGAATTCTTTTGTTAAACTTTTACAGAAAAAAATTGCTTGCGCATATTTTAAATCTGACTATAATCATATTCAAAGATATTTTAAGAGCTCAAAATCTATCTTTATCTGCAGACTTTTTTCATTAAACAATCAAACTCATTAAAAAATGTGGCGTATCTTCTTCAGCGTACGTGGGTGCACACACATACTTAATCTCTGTCGTATGTGCGCCGCACTTTTTTTCTAATCTTTTTTACACAGGAGGATTTTATGTCCAGTATGCCAGATACTTGATCTTTACTTTAGCTAAAAACCAATAGGCGCCTATGGTTTTTATAAAGAAAGTTTAGAAAATAACCAAAAACCACTTGCCATAAAAAGTAACTATATGAGTATAATATTCACATTTATATGTTAATATAGATATAATAAGATTAAGGAGTATATTATGGTAAAATTTACACAAGATTCTGCTTCATTGACAGTGCATGGTGTTGATTTACTTAATTTGTGCCACAGACAGTGTGAAAATAAATACGAGGGTAATGATTTCTTGACAAAAATTAATAGATCTTGGTGTAAGGCTGACTGTAATAGAAAATTAAAAGCTCCTGAACACCATTCACCAGAAAAAGTAACACTTAGTGAACAGTTAACAGATATTGCAAGTAATCTCCGTTTTGAGAGCATAAAATTATCGCTTATATCAGATGAAATAGACAATTACAATTCAATGTCTTTTTAATTAGAGTAAAAGAAGATATTGGTTATCTTCTTTTTTTTATACGATTATTTCTATAATTAACTACTTGAAATTAAGTTCGTTCAGGCAAGATAATTATGAGTAAAAATAGCAGATGCAAGTAGCTGGCACACAGCTGTACGAGCATTCATTTTTGAGGGCATAGCAAATGGTGTCATTCAAGTAGCTGACATTGGCTTGCCCTAGTCTCATCAAGAACGTTGTGCTTTAACATAATATTTTTATGCTTACCAACTTAACTGAATCCCAGACTGGGATGATATACTTCTGGTAGATAATGTCGGTATAGTTGTGATTGGAATAGAAAGCACTAAGTTTGCAATGCTATCTGAATAGATAAAAGAACTCATTACTCAGTGAAACAAGACTTGAAATTTTGTGCAATGCTGCTGATTATATCTAGATATGCATCCTTTCCAGGCTCTACATCTGATCCAATAGGATCAAGAATCACCATTTTTACGTCACTAGAAAAGACATTAGGCTTTATGCTATCCTCTCGTGAATGAGAAACAATACATTTAACGTTTTCCTCTTTCATTACCTTTTTTAATTTCATTAAACTCTTCATACCTATGTAAGAATCCTCTTCTATAGAAAGAACGGCGCTTGGGTAACTTAAATCAAAATATTTTTCGAAATATTGATAAGCATCGTGAGTAACTATGTATTTTTGATTTTTTAACTCATCCAATTCTTTCGTAATTTTTTCTACTTCTTGGTCTATCTTTCTTATAGCCTCCTCTGCGTTAGTATTGTATCGATAGGCATTTTCTTTATCTATATTAGATAATGTTGCACTGATAGAAAGTATCATACTTTTTGCATTTTCAGGACTCAGCCAAATATGCAAATCTTTTTCATCTTGAATGTGACTAGAAAATGAATGTGGTCGAGCAGGAAGTAGATCGATTGCACTTGATAGCGGTATTAACTTCTTATTTTCTTTAGCGAAAGTTTTAATGAATGTTTCCAAAGAATCATCGATATAAAATATAATATTACTAGATTCTAATTTACTTGCGTCTGAAGGCCTGAGCATGTAGTTATGTTCAGACACTACTTCGTACATTAGTAGTTCTGGCTTTGAAATTCCATCTGTAACAGAAGCTACAAGTGAGTGTATAGGTTTGATTGTAGCTACAATTTTTAAATTGGACGAAAAGGCACTATTGTAGTATAATGTAAATAAAAGTAATAGAAAAAAAAACAGTAAATGTCTCATATAAATGTTGAGAAGAAGTCAATTTTTGCCAAAAAATTAAGTGGTGTCAATAACTGCATTCTAAAAATAGAAAACCTTACTCTTTCATACGGTAATAAAAAAGTTCTTGATAATATCAACATATCAGTACAAAGAGGAGATATAGTTACAATACTTGGTCCAAATGGCGGAGGTAAAACCTCTTTAGTGAAAGCAGTTGCTGGTATAAATAAAGGTTTTATTGGAAGTATTGTATTCGCTGACAATATAAAAATTAGCTATATGCCACAAAATTTTAGTATTGGTAATTTGATGCCAATAACAGTTGAGTCTTTCCTTTTCAATAGCTCCTCGAAGAAATTGAAGAAAAATCAACCCATTGTTACAGAAGCAATAGAATTGGTTGGTATCGGTAACATCCTAAAAAATCAAGTATTAGAAATCTCTGCAGGACAAACACAATTACTGCTGCTTGCACGCTGTTTAATTTCAGAATCTGATTTGATCATTTTAGATGAGCCAGTCAGTGCAATGGATATTAACGCACGAGCTAAATTTTATGATATTATAAATAAAATCGCAAAAGAACGATCAGTATCGATTCTCATGACTTCTCATGACCTTAACTCTGCTCTACCATCCTCAGATTACATAATTTGCATAAATAATACTATCTATTATCAAGGTAAACCTGATGAAATTATGGAGATAAATGAAATATTTGGCAGTTACGCAGCGAAATGATTCAAAATATTCTACGTCTTCTGCAAATAACTACAGTGCTAACACGCTACAATGTGTTACCTTATTTACTTCCACCATCAAAAAAATCAATAAATAAAATACAAGGTCATAAACTAAAGCGTGCTCTTGAAAGATTAGGTCCGGTGTTCATTAAATTTGGGCAATCCATTTCATCACGCACTGATATTTTAAATGAGGACATAACAAATAACTTGCTATTGATATGTGATAGATTGCCATCATTTTCGTATAAAATAGCACTTAAAACTATAGAAAGTGAGTTTAATTGTAAATTAAGCGACATTTTTTCAAGTTTTTCTGAAAAGCCAATTGCAGCAGCATCAATTTCTCAGGTGCATAGAGCAGTTACAATTGAGGGTAAGGAAGTTGCTGTAAAGGTTTTGAGGCCAAATATTGAGAAAACATTCTCAAGGGATATAAAAATGCTTTCTTGGCTTGCAGAAATTGCAGAAAAATTTAGCGAACAATCAAAAAGGCTGAAGCCAGTTGAATTAGTCAAAACTTTTGCTGAAATTTGCCGATTAGAGTTAGATCTACGTTTTGAGGCTGCCCACTCTTCGGAACTGAAGGAAAATACTAAACATGACAGAGGTTTCTACGTACCTGAAATAGATTGGAGTAGAACTTCAAAAAAGGTTTTAACATTAGAATGGATGGAAGCTATACCAATATACGAAGTTGAAAAGCTGAATAACCGAAAGCAAATAGCTATCAATCTTATAGAATCTTTTTGTAATCAGGTATATAGGGATTATTTTTTTCATGCTGATATGCATCCTGGAAATTTAATGATCGATAGTAATAACAATATTATTGCCCTGGATTGTGGAATCATGGGTAGAATAGATCGTGAGACATGCTATTACGTTATAGAGATACTCAAAGGCTTTTTAAATAGGGATTATGATCACGTTGCAAAAATGCACTTTAGAGCCGGTTATGTTCCATCACAGCATAGAAATTTTGTTACAGCTTGCAGAGCAATAGGTGAGCCCATTGTTGGACAGCCTATACAGAAGATTTCATTTGCTCGATTACTTACTCAGCTATTAAAAATAACTGGTGATTTTGATATGAAAGTTCAAACACAATTGTTATTGCTGCAGAAAACTATGATTTTATTAGAAGGAACATGTAGGAAAGTCTATCCAGAAATCAATATGTGGAAAGTAGTTGAAACATGGATAAACAGTCAACATGAAAGTAAAATAGGGTATAGGGAAAAAATTAAAAGCTCTTATCCCATCAAAACAATCCAAGGAATATTTAGCCTTATAGAAAAATTAAACCTAATAGCTGACAAAAAATTACAGGTGAAAAATAAATCAAATGGAAAAGCCTACTTTTTACTTTGGTCTATAATTATAATTCTCATCGTTAAACTTTTAATTTCTTGAACTCAAAGATAATAAAAGCAAGTTTACAACAACTATTTAAGTCTTGAAACCACTCAGGTTCACATTCACTCGAATTATCAAGGTATTTTCAGGATGTATAAAACTTTCAGTAGAGTTTAGAGAAGAAGTAAAAACCTTAACTCTATCTTAAACTGATAACATTACCAAATTCAGTGCTTGTCACATCACTCAGTACTGTACTTGCTTTATATGAACAGTAGCACCCAATTGCAATGAAAACAGATGCAGCTACAGCAAGTGAAATACATATTTCTAGATTCGATATTGTTAAACATGTACCAACAGCAAACGCTCCAGATAACACAAAAGAAGCAGAGGCATAGTTACTTTGCCTTCTATTATAAATGTTTGCTTCTGAAAGTTTTCTGTTTTTGTTCTTTAAGTCTTGATTTTGAGCTTGAAGTTCTAATCTCTCTTGCCTAAAATCCCTTTCTAACTGTGAAATTTTGTTAGTGTCTCTTGTTCTTTCACTTACGGCCTTATTCAGCTCTTGCTCTTTTTTTCTAAGTTGAGTTTTTGTTCTTTCAAACTCATCTCTAAGGTTTTCAAGTTGACTTTTTTCTCTAGTAAGTCGAGCCTTTGTTCTTTCAAGTTCATTTCTAAGGTTTTCGAGCTGCTGCAACTCTCGAGCAATAAACTCATCGTTTATTGCTGGTTGAACATTATGTGTATTTGCTACAGGTTGCTCTGCACTTGTAGGGAATTTTTCATTTAGATATTCTCTGACAGGATTAAAACTTTTAAGCACCTCAATAACAATTTGATCATTCATAAAGCAATTATTTTCTATTAATTCTTTTACATCATCCAAATCTTTTCTATTAATAGCATCAGTTAATCGCTCCTTCATAACTTGCTCAATGATTTGCTTCAATCGTGAATTTTGCTCTATAGCTGGTATTGGCTTTATTTGACTAAAATCTAGCTCCTTATGTTTTAAAAGTTTAGTCAATACTTCTTCATTTTCTTGTGTTATTCCTTGTAAACATGATTTGATAATCAGACTAAGTGGTGTTTCTATTTCTCCATTTGAATTTCTTTTCCAACAATTAGGGTTGAGTTCTTGATTCAATAGTCTTTTTGCTTGGTCAATATTTCTGTTAGAAAGAGCATTTAATAATTCTTTTCCTGTTTTTGCTTTTTGTATTTCTATTATCAAATACTTAGCACAACTTGTTCTAACAAATTGCTCAGGATTTTGAAAACTTTTATTTTGTAGATAAATACTTATTCTCGGATGACTTAGTAAGAGTTGTAACACTTTCTTTTGAAGAAAACACATTGCTAGATGCAAAGCTGTATTGCCATCACGTTTTTCATGAATATTAACATCTATGCTTTGGTGAAGTAGAAGTAACCTAATCATACTCTGATATTCTTTCTCTGCTCCAGAGCCTGAAGATAAATTACTAATTATAGATATCAAAGGTGTCATGCCTTCTTCATTAAACGTATTAACATTCGCACCTTCTTCCAGAGCTCGCTCAAAATCTCCTAGATTTTCATCATAAATAGCTTCAAATAATTTTGTTGTTGATTGTCCTGAAGTTGTTTGATTTTGAGCTCGTAATCCTACATCACTAACAACCCTTCTTCCAAAATCTACATTACTTCTCGAAAGCATACTAAATTCTCCCCAACCTATAATTTATTGACATAATTATAAAAAAACAAAGAAAATTGCAAGTAATTTAGTTAAAAATTTTAGAATTAATTATGATTCCAAAAACTTTTCCGCATCAAGTGCAGCCATGCACCCTGTTCCTGCGGCAACTACTGCCTGGCGATATACCTTATCTTGAACATCACCAGCAGCAAACACCCCTGCCCTACTGGTTAGAGTTGTTCCAGGTTTCGTAATTATATAACCTTGCTGATCCATTTCAACAAAGCCCTTAAAAATACCTGTATTTGGTGCATGCCCAATTGCAATGAACACTCCATCTACTTTCAATTCCTGGGTTTTATTGATGTCTGTTGATTTAATTGTAATGCCAGTAACTTTTTTAGGATTTTCTTCTCCAAGAATCTGCTCTACGGTATGATTCCATATTACCTTTATCTTATCATTTTTAAAGAGCCTGTCTTGCATTACTTTCTCTGCTCTTAACTTATCACGCCTGTGTATCAGTATAACTTTCTTAGCAAATCGAGTTAAAAATATTGCTTCTTCAACAGCAGTATTTCCACCACCAACCACAGCTACAACTTTATTTCTAAAAAATGCACCATCACAAGTTGCGCATGCCGAAACTCCGTAACCTTGAAATTTCTTTTCACTCTCCAGGCCAAGCCACTTCGCTTGCGCACCAGCTGCGATTATAATTGCATTCGAATAGTAGTCACTAGCATTACCACAAGATCTAAATCTATACTTATTAGAATCCTCAAGTTGTTCAACGCTTTTTATTTCGTCATCTATTATCCTTGCCCCCACCTTCTCTGCATGCAACCTCTTTTGTTCCATGAGTTCTGGACCTTGTATAGAAATAAAACCTGGATAGTTTTCAACATCCGTAGTAATTGTAAGCTGACCACCAGGTTGCATTCCTGTTACTACAATTGGCTCTAAATTTGCACGTGCTGCATATATAGCAGCAGCATAACCCGCTGCTCCAGATCCAATAATAAGAACTTTTGTACTCAATTTATAATTCTGCACTGTGTGAGTTTAGATAATCAGCCACTCCTTCATCGCTTGCCTGCATTGCTGGCTTACCTTTTTTCCACCCTGCTGGACATACTTCACCATGCTCTTCATTATGTTTTATTGCATCAATAATTCTAATAAACTCATCGATATTACGCCCTAAAGGAAAATCATTTATCGATTGATGACGTACAACAAACTTATCATCAATAACAAAAGTTGCTCTTAGTGCAATTGAGTCATCATATAAGACCCCATAGTCTCTTGATATAGACTTTTTGATATCAGACACTAAATTGTAGCTAACCTCTCCAATACCACCATCATTAACTGGAGTGTTTCGCCATTTATAGTGTGAAAATTTTGAATCTATACTTATTCCTATCACTTCAACATTACGTTTTGAAAAATCTTCTATTTTGTTGCTAAATGATATCAACTCAGTTGGACAGACAAAAGTAAAATCAAGTGGATAGAAAAAAAGGACAGCATACTTATCCTTTATATGTTTACTTAAACAGAAATCATCAACTATTTTTCCACTAGCAAGAACAGCCGAAGCAGTAAAATCGATAGCGGATTTTGTTACAAGATTCATAACTAACCTATTCATTCTTAATATTTATAATTTTATACCTTGATACATTTACATGCAAGTTTTCTTTAGCCCCAATCCTATAAAAACTTCCTCTTATGGCTGTAAAAATGTTATGATAAGAGCTAATTTTTATGAGTAGGGAAATACCCAAATATTACTATCTTTCACCTTTTCTCCCTTCAAATTTTTTAACCATTTCTTTTACACTTACATTCGTGGAAGGTAAATTTTTGCTGGCAAGATGGTTGATCGAAGATTTTTTATTCCCTACTGGAAATGAACGAGATTGTTTTCTCTTCACACTGATATCCGTTTGTGTTACTGAAGCAGTTTTGTTTTCAGCAGGCAACACGTTCTTTACTTGATTTCGCTCAAATCTTTCTTTTAATGCCTTTACTTTACTACTCTCGCGAGTCACTTCTTTTTTCATAGCAACTACTAGTACTTTTGGTCCATCAGCTTTTTTTGCTGATTCTTTACCATCTTGATTTTCAGATTTTAGTGGTAGTGTAGGGCTACTCTCAGCTGATTTTTCCACTACTATTTTTTGCTCTGTGCTTACTTTTTCGCCTAAATCTTTGGGCTTTGGTGGTACTGCAGGTTTATCTTTTTTCGGTTCTTATCTAATTTTTTGATTGATAGTAAACATTTTCTCTGGTACTTGTGGTACTCTTGGTGGTTTTGGTGGTGCAAGAGATTGAAGTTGTTGTTTCTTCCTATGTTCTCTTTTTGCTTCTATATGTTCTTTAGAGATTGTTGCATAAATCGGCTCTTCTTTAATTGATTGTAGATTACGCAAATCTTTTGTTAAAGATTTACTTTTTTCCTCTTGATAATTTGATATTTCTTCATACTCAGGATCTTCGTTTAATGAACCTCCATAACCTGAATCTTCTCGCTCATATAAGAGATTTTTCTTTTGCTGTCTATTTTCTAAATTTATTCCATATGACCTATATTTATCTTGACTTCTTTCTATTCGCTCTAAATCTGAAATTTTTTGAATAACATCTGTATATTCGATTGCTGTTCTAGCAGTTGAAGGAGGCAATTTATCTTTTATAAAATTACTTATATTCCTAATCGAAACATCTCTTCCTAATATTCTATTGAATATCCTAAGAATTAATGGCTTTTTATTTGCCTTCTTTATACAATTATTCAAGTCATCACGTATAACAAGCTTAGCTACATCTTCTGCCTTATCTGTAAAACCCTCTAAAGCATGAGATAAATCTGTTACTGTTTTATCATATTGTTTCTCTGAATTTCCTAGCTTTATAGCTTTGATCAGAGAATCAAGATTTTTTTATAATCCTCACTTTTAAATGGATCATGCATACTAATTGTAATATTTTATTGAAATATAGATCTAAAATATTAAGATCTAGTGAGTATTACTTTTTTAGTTCATATATAGCTATAGTTACACGGCGATAATGCGTAGCAGAATAACGATTTTGTCATTCTAGTGTCTGCTGTTATCCCTTATCTAGGTGTGTAAAAGTGAAATCTAGTTTCGCTATATAACACAGTCTCATACAAGTAGCTTCTCGATTGAGAGTTGTCTTCTGCATTGAGCTCAACATTATTTACTACTTTTTCAGTAATAATTTCGGCAAACTCAGGAGAAAGTTCTTTTGCAGAAAATGCAGCATGTACATCATTTTTAACAAAGAAACACGTAGCAAGTGCAAATACTGCTGTTGGTACACAGCACCAAGGAGAAGCTATACTAAAAAAAGTTGTAGAAGCTACTAAAGTAAATATTGCTTGAAGCATAATATACTGTTTATCAATGCCAACATATTCAGCCATCAATTTTCTAATTTTGTTATTGCTGCCGTATGGCAAAAAAATATCTTAATAAAAGCTGTTACACTATTACTAGCAAGATATCAATCACGCTCTATTGGATCTATATTTTGATTTAAAATCGCCTATTTTCTTGCACCTTTTTGCCATTCATAGAATGTTAACTTTAAACCTCTTGGCTACAAATGCTCTACTTTCCCCTACATCCAATGCTTTTTTCCTTAAATCATAACTATATGCTGCTGGCATTCACATCTCCTCGCTACTTTACCTATTCCATCATGTTCCGACTATTAGGATTTGATTGGTTTCTTATTTCTCTAAAGTTTTAATGTATTCCGTTAAAACCCTGAATCCAATGTTAGAAACTGTATCTTTTGTTATAAAGGCTATTTCCCTCAATTTTTGATGTAAACTAGGTGGCAACCTTAACACTGACTGTGCTGGCTCTGATTTTCTAACAGTAGATAAGGCTTCCTCATAAACAGATTCAATTTCCCTAATTGCTTTTAAATCTAATGGTTTATATTCAACAATTGCCATACCTTCGCCAGAGGCGTCTTGAACTGCAGCTCGCCAACTTAAAAAACTATCGAACCTTGTTAAGTTGTCAAATTCACTTAAAAAATCATCACATTCTTCAATGTGTTTTTTAGCTGCACCTGGATTGGTGTGTACTCCATTAAATAGCACTCTTGCTTTAAAGGTTTTATTACAACTTTGAGTACCGTTAACTAAGTTGCTCAGAGTGTCAAACGTCCACATATCAATCCCAGATGGATTAATGGGAAATATAGCTAGATTAGCTAATGATAAGGCAGCCCTTAAAGTTTCATCTGCTCTTCTTGCGTCAACAATAATATCTTGATATTTGGACTGTAAAGCTTGTAGCTCATTTCTGATTACTACACCAATGTTAATTTGGCCTAACACCTTGTGAATACTGTTAATTTTCGGTAAACTTTTGTCCTTGTCTCGCAGGGATGCCCACAAGGTAGCTAGCATTAATGGGTCAAGATCATAGAGAAGGGTCTGGTAGAGACTTATGACCTTGAAATCAGCGATTTGGTCTCATAACCATAGTCTCCCCAAAAGAACCGTGCTTGCGGATTTCCCGCACACGGCTCCACAATACAGCGTTCACACTAGTGCTCCTGTGTATAAAGAAACATATACCTTTGGTTTTGGTAATGGATTTACTTTTAAATAGTGTATAAATTGTTCCCAATCGATACTTTTCTTTTGACTACGTCGGTTTATCCACTTAAATGCTAACTTTGTTGCCAGTCGATTGAATTGAATCAAACACCGATAATTTCCGCTAACTCCGAAGTAGCTATAGTGTCCTGTTAGTTTGGCTTTAAGTTTCTGCCACCAATCTTTGAGGCAGATACGACTTCGTACCATCTTCAACCACTCTTTGATTTCTTTAATCTTTCTAGCTAGGCTTATTTTTGAAGTTTTCTGCTTCATCATAAGTTTACCATTACGACTTTTTCCACAATAATGTGTAAATCCTAGAAAGTTGAAGCTAGCCGTCCTACGTTTCTCTCTTTCTGCTTGATACCATTCTTTCTTACCAAACTTTACTATTTTTGTTTTATTTTCAGCTATTTCCAATCCAAATTTACTTAGTCTTTGTTTCAGTAATTCTAGAAATTCTTTTGCGTCTTCTTCCCTCTCGCAGCCAACTACAAAATCGTCGCAAAACCTTATTAGCTGTATATATCCTCTGGCTTTTGGCTTAAATTTCTTTTCAAACCATAAGTCCAGCACATAGTGTAAGTATATATTAGCTAATACAGGGCTTACTATACCACCTTGTGGTGTGCCTTGATCGGTTGCTTTATAACATCCAACTTCGACTATTCCTGCCTTTAGAAATCGTTTTATTAACCACAATAAATTTGGGTCAGCTATTCGTTCCCTTAGACAATTCATTAGCCATTTATGTTGAACATTATCAAAGAACTTCTTGATATCCACTTCTACAATATAGTTAATTGGTTTGTGCATAACTGCTTTATCTAGAACGTTTATCGCCTGATGACAATTTCTTCCTGGTCGAAATCCATACGAGCTGTCCATAAAGTTTGCTTCATAAATATTTTCTAATATCTTCTTTAGCATTACCTGTACCAACTTTTCTTCTGTTGATGGTATTCCGAGACCGCGTTTTTCCTTGCTTCCAATTTTGGGTATGTATACCCTTTTCACTGGTTGCGGTCGGTATTGCTTTCTCTTCATACTATCCACTAGCATTCTAAGTTTCTCTTCTAGATTTTCTCCATAAGCTTCCACTGTCACACGATCTATACCGCAAGCCTTGTTGCGTTTTAGTTCCTTGTAACACTCTGCAAGATTCTCTTCATTAATCAAATGAACTAGCGATGTAAATTTTACTCGCTTATCTTGCTTAGCCCTTACTGCTATCTGGTTTAGTTTTCCTTGCATACTCCTCCAATCTCTGTTGTATTGGTATAGCAATCCCTATACCAGTCACTATATTGCTAACCGCTTCCCCTTGTATGTGGCTTTCCCACACTCCGAGTACTATCAGTTAGTCCGACTTCCTTTGCATCTTCCTCCAGTCCTTGCCTTTATTGACTTGTTCCAGAGTACCCTTACAGGAATACAAAGGATCTCCCAAGTTCACGTAAGGTCCATCTCAACACATGACGCGGCCTTCGATCCCGATGGGGTGAGTAATATCTTTCCTTAGCGTTATTACCCATGTTGCCTTCCACCAAATGTAAAGTGTCGGCCCCCATGACGCGTGAATTACGGGACTCAATACCTTCACTTTCGTTGCACCCTATGTTGTCCATTCCATTAGCTTTACTACGCTCGTTACCTTACGCAGCATAATGGTTTGTTCCAGGTTGCTGGCTAAGCTTTACCCGTGTTGGATTTTCACCAACTGTTCCTTACGTACTTCTTGGCGCACACAATTTTTCACCCCCCTTGAAATTAAAATAAAAGCAAGATGTCAAACATAGATAGCTCAACTACAAGCTGGTTTTTGTTGTAGTTATTTTCTCACTTTCTTTACTTGCTTTCATTAATTCATCAAAGTCAGATTCATGTAATTTATCTTGTATAACTCTATACTTTTCGTATTCTCCTTCAGCTAGAGCTTTTGCAACTTCAGCACTAACTTTACCAGCATCTTTAAGCACTTCATAATCATTGAACAATAGAAATGCATCCAACTTTTCAACCCAATTCTGCATTTTCATTAGCCGATGCTTTCTTGCTTGAAGTTCCGCATAATCTAGATACATCGAAACAATATGATTTAGTTCACTCAACTCTTTTTCAGTCAAATAGTTTTTTGCAGTACTCACATCACTCTTATGAATTTTGTTGCCAGAACCATCTTTCCATGTAGTTAGCCCCATATGTGGCTTTTCGTGATCAACTCGAGAACATATCAACTCTGCTGCAGTTAAACCATAAATTGCCCAATATAATTTATTTTGTACTTTTGCGTAAAATTGTCTTGTTATATCCGAATGTGGATCATAATCTGCAGAGCATTCAGCATAAATATCTGTAATCTTCTGGTAAAATCTGCGTTCGGATGCTCGTATTTCCCTGATTTTTTCAAGTAATTCATTGAAGTAATCTTTGCCAAACTTTGGGCCGTTTTTTAGCCGTTCACTATTCAATACAAATCCTTTGATGATAAAATCCCTCAAAACTTTTGTAGCCCATACTCTGAAAGATGTAGCCTTTTTAGAATTAACTCGATAACCAACAGCTATGATTGTATCTACATTATAAAATTGCGTCGGGTAATTTTTACCATCTGCAGCAGTTACCTCAAAAGTGGAAACAACTTCTTTTTCTTGTAATTCACCAGATTCAAATATGTTCTTTATATGCTTACTAATAGCCGGCAGTTGCACATCAAATAATTCAGCCATCCTTTTTTGCGTAAGCCAAAGATTTTCATCTCTGCATAAAACTTCAATTTCTATATTTCCACCTGGGGTAGTATAAAATACAATCTTATTCTCATCCATTATCTATCTCCTATAACTTACAAACAAACCATTAATGAAGTTTAAGGAATTTAACCAATTAATTGTCTTTACTGCAACCAAATTCTTTAAAACGTCTTTAGAGGGCTATTATAACTTATTAATGAGCTAGATAGAGGGGGATATATGTTTTATCAAAAATCCATTTGACCTCTTCTCAGCTCCAGTAAACAGTTATTTCCAAAATGGAAACAACTCAAATAGTAAGATGTCTAGGAGTTCCGTTTAGCGGATTCTTAAAGCTCTTTAATTTCTGAGCTACATTCAAATTATTTTAACTTTTTTTCAGAAAATCCCGGAAAAAGTAGCAAGAAATCCGGTATATATATTATAGAAGGGCATTGAGTGTAGATGTGCTTCAAACACAAAAGTCGGCAAACGAACAGAGTAGAAAAGATTGAAGAAAGCAAAAGAAACGAGATAGGTTTTTGGTGAGTTGCGTAATTGAGAATTTATATTTTCAAATTTCTTTAAATAAGACAAAAACTGTATTTTAAAGCTAGATGTGACTTTAGGGTAAAATATACTACTTTTACTTCTCGTCAACACAGTTAACGAACTACCACAGTAAAAGGGTTAATACGGTAACCATAATCTCTACGCAATGATCCAGGCCAACCAACTGTTTGAATCACATCATTACGTTCGATGTTTAGTCCTAATTTTTTAGCTAAGGTGGTTTTTATTGTTCTTTGGATTGTGTTTAGTGGTTTTCTGATGTGATGTTCTGGATCTGCTTCTGGATCAAGATTTAGGCGCTTTTCTATTTCAGTTATGCTAAGCAACATGTGTTTTTCAGGAGGTAATTCTTTTTTACAATCATTCAAAAATTGTTCAAATAATATGCGAAAAACCTTCATACATGCTACAGCTTTCTTATTTAGAATCTCTATATTGTTTACGTAAAGTGAGCCCTCTATCAATTGCAACTTTAATAATTCCTTCTCTTTAGGAGGTTCAATTAGATTAAGTGCAGTATGTAAGATTTGCATTGAAGTATTTGGTATGAACTCTAGTACTCCTCTTTGTGCTGCTTCTTGGAATACTTCAATTAAAGTCTTATGCTGAAAGAAAAGGTCAACCATTTTTACTATGGGCAAATCAAGAGGTATGTTTGATGGATTTTTTCTCAGTATTATTAATACAGTTGGATTAGCTTTAAGCTTATCTATCGTTAAGAATGTTGGATTGGTGCAAAAATCAAGTATGATTAAACTTACAATCTTACCTTGTCCACCAACATGATAAACTCCGCTTTCCACTTTTTGCCACATAAAATTTGTATCACTTAGCTGACCTTCAAACCAATTCATAAATTTCTCTGGGTTTAAATATGCAGATAAGTGGTGAAATCTTTGCTTCTTGTAGGTATTAGGTAAAATATCACGGTTGCAGTTTTCACAAATTATATTATCGCATGCTTCGTTAAAGTCCTCATCAATGAAAATCTCATTGTTACAGTATGGATCAACTATATTGGGCCAATCTAATTTATCTTGTCTACGAGAGCAGATAATGTAAGACCTCTCTTGCATCTTAATTAATTCAAGATCTGACAAATACCTTGCTGCTTCGATGTAATTTTGATTTGGATTAACCCAAGAGCTGCCAGAATTAAGAAGATCAGAGATTTGCTCTTGGCAAGATTGTAAGACCATAAAATTGTTTTATGTATGCTTTAAAATCCTCTCTTTCCCTTTTATTCAGAGGATGTTCAGAGTAGTAAATTGCTATATACTCATCACTTCGCTTGAAAAATAAGCCTATCTTTTTGCCTTGAAATATTACTTTAATCGACTCTATAAGTGGCACTATGTTTCCTACAAATGGCTTTAAAACATGCAATTCCGGTGCAATAGGATCATATGGAGCGACAGTCAAAGTGATATTAGTATAGCTGTAATTGAAACGATTTGACTGAAACTTTAACTCAAAAACACGAATATTTGAATCAGATTCATTAATACAAGTTTCTATAAATTTATGCACCTGTTCCGCGAAATTTTTATCCTGCACATCTACAAAAATACATTCGCAGCCAAAGTAACAACTTGCAATGCTATTTGCTATTTCTATAGCTTGATCAATATTTCTAGCACCAAGATCTACCTGAGTGCCATTTAGTAGAAAATCCAAAATCATCCACTCTGCCTTATGGCCATGAATAACTTTGTTTGAATTTAACAACAAATCTATATCGCTAGCTTTGCGTATTAACACATATAAACGATTCTGATGATAGAAGAAACCTTGTAGTTGATTCTCGAAACTGTCATTTCTCTTAATGTTATTTTCTTTCAGTATTTGTTGTATGATTTCCTCTGAGATAAAGTCCTTAAATGGAGTACTTGGTCGTCTTGGTATTTTTTGTAAGGCAAAAGACATGAAACTCTTTCTTTGTATTTTTTCAAAGTGATAGACAGACTTTAAAAGATTGTAATCTGCATGAAACAGTAGAAACAGCAAAGACTTCTTATCATATTTATTATTATTTTTTACAAGGTAGGATTTCATGAGTTCTGTAGTTAATGCAGATCTTGCAATTTCACTGACAGTAACTTCTAGTTTTGCACGGTCAAAACAGGTAATCAAGTAGTAAGTAACGAGAGAATCGGAATAATTAGCAATCACTTTACGTTTGTATTGTACAGATGTATTATCGTAACTTTCATCATCAAAGAGTTGAGCATTTAATTTATCTTTAAAGGAGTTTTGAAAAATAATATTTAATTGCTTACCAGAAAGTGAATCTATCCAAGACTGACGTATTTTTGTATTGTGAAAACGGTCAAGCAAATGGTTAACAGGGACTTCTAAATCATCTTCCCAAAATTTACGATTTGGATAAATGTTCATAAGAAACTAACCACACCATGATAACATAATAGACTATTTAAATAGTTAAGATAGAAATCTGAAAGTCTTGACCAATAATTATGCAATAGCTGTTTACTGATTTTTAACCAAGTTTTTTCTAAAAAGTTTGCTTAAGAAGAAGATTTTTTGGACAAAAATTTTTCAAATCCTGAATATATATTATATAGCACTCTAGCGAAACAAATTATGAATATAAATGTCAATCCTAACACTGGACCTTGGCAAGCAAACGGGCTGGGCAATTCTAACAGATGGAATAATTGAAAGTGGAAGCAAAGGCTTTCATGGTAGTCGTTTCAGTGGAGGTGGCATGTGCTTCTTGAATCTTCGTAATTGGCTTAATTCTTTGAAACATGAGTTCACTGCAGTGTATTTTGAAGAAGTGAGAAGACATCTAGGAACTGATGCAGCGCATTGCTACGGTGGTTTTCTTGCCGTTCTATCTGCTTGGTGTGAAGAGAACAATATTCCCTACCAAGGTGTTAATGTTAAAACTATAAAACGCTTTATAGCAGGCAAAGGCAATGCAAGTAAGAGTGAAGTTATTGAAGCGATACGTGAAAAAAGTTTTTCACCTAGAGATGATAATGAGGCCGATGCTTTAGCTTTGATGTTCTATATTAGTAAAGATATTAATAAGACAAAAAACCCATAAAAAGTGGGTCCTTTCGGCCATGCTGGAGGGTTTGGTGGGTTTGACCCCAGGCCTTCTTTAGCGTCAGAGATATTTTGAATATTAACTTTTTAATTATTAAGAATTTAAACATATATGAATTTAGCAATCCACTACTATCCTACTCGAGATCTAGTCGAATATGAGCGTAACCCACGTAAAAATGATGACGTAGTAAATAGAATGTGTGCTTCTATTCGGGAGTTTGGTTTTCGTATACCAATAATTGCAAAAAGCGATGGGACTGTGGTTGATGGCCATTTAAGACTTAAAGCAGCAAGAAAACTTGGTATGGAGAGTATTCCAGTGGTCTTAAGTGATAATTTAAATGAACCACAAACCAAAGCTTTTCGGTTACTGGCAAATCAATCAGCTAATTGGGCAAAGTGGGATGATGATCTTTTGAAGGTGGAAATTCAAGAGTTAGAAGATTTACAATTTGATCTTAAAATGACTGGATTTGAGCTAGAAAAAGTTCAACATTTCCTTGATGACTTAGATGGTGAAAAAGAAGATTTTTCTGACTTGGTTGGTGATGAAAAAAGGGTAGAAATAACAAAACCAGGGGATTTATGGATTTTAGGTGATCATAGAATCTATTGTGGTGATAGCTCTGTAGTTGAATCATATAAAGCGCTGTTAGATGATAAAATGGCAGACATTACTGTTTGTGATCCTCCATATAACGTTGATTATGGTAGCAGTCAAGAAAGAGAGGATAAAAAGATACTAAACGATAATCAAGGTGAAAAGTATGAGCTTTTTCTCTATGACATCTGTTCCCATATTTTAGCATATACGAAGGGGGCAATTTACATTTGCATATCATCATCAGAGTTTTCAACGTTGAAAAAAGCATTTGAGGAGGCAGGAGGAAAATGGTCAACATTTATCATTTGGGCAAAGAGTCACTTTACGCTAGGAAGATCAGATTATCAAAGACAATACGAAGCAATGCTCTATGGATGGAAAAGCGGTAATAAACGTGAGTGGCATGGAGGAAGAAATCAAAGTGATCTGTGGTTTTATGATAAGCCAACACATAACTCATTACATCCAACAATGAAGCCAGTAGAGCTAATGGAGAGAGCAATAGTTAATAGCAGTAGACCTGGAGATATAGTATTTGATCCATTTAGTGGTTCTGGAAGTACACTGATTGCATGTGAGAGAACAGGAAGAATCTGTAGGACAATAGAGCTAGATTCAAAATTTGTAGATGTAACCATAAAACGTTGGCAAATATATACCGGAAGAGATGCCCTTTTAGCCAGTACTGGTAAAACTTTTGCGGAAATTCAAGAAGAAAATTCGTAAAAAGGAGCGAAAAGAGAGGAGGAAAAGAGTGGAAAAAATCACACAAACAGAATGGGCAAGAGAGATAGGAGTATCAAAGCAATATGTCTGTTCTTTAGTAAAAAAAGGAATAGTTGAGCTGGAAGATGGACTCATTGACCGAGAACAAGCAAACAGGGCTATAGAAACAATCAGAGATCCAAGTCAACCACTGAGAAGAAAAAACTATTCAGAAAGCGGAGAAAAACTTTCCACGATGTTGCTTAAAACGCGAATAAAAAATGAAATGGAGCGAGGTAAACTTCTTGAGGCGAAAGCTAAGGCTGAGATAGGAGAACTTGTAGCAGTAGAAGAAGTAAAGCGCGATGCGTTTAATGTAGCAAGAGTTGTCCGTAATAATTTGCTTAATATTCCAAATAGAGTTTCAGCACTGCTTGCATCACTGAGCGACACTGAAAAGATTCATATGGCGCTAACCGAAGAGATTACAAACTCATTACAAGAATTATCTAATACTAAATTTCAAATATAAAAAAGATTTTGAATATAAAATGGCTGATAACTTAAGTTTAGAGTTAATAAAATGCCTCATTAATCAACCTGGATTAGATGTTAATGTCAGAGGGTTAAACGGAAAAACTCCACTGCATTGCGCTATAGAGTTTGATGAATTAAGTATGGTAGATCTGTTACTCACGAAAAAGAACATTAATCCTTTTGTTGAGGACAATGAAGGCAAAACCTCCTTAGATTATGCCAAAGAAGGTAAAAAAGCAGAAATATTACAAGCATTAATCAATCACAAATACGGATCAGAACAAGATAGCTTACTTCATTTAGCTGCAATGATAGGTGAAATTAATGCAGTTAGATATTTGATCAGAAAAGGTATTGACGTTAATGTACGAAATGCTCTGCATCATACTCCATTACATCTAGCAGCAGGCATAGGACATGAAAATGTTGTCAAAATTTTAGTGGAAGAAGGAAGCGCTGAAATAGATGTCTTTGATGCACGAAATCAGACACCAATGCACTATGCAGTTAATAACAAGAAGTTGGAGATAGTAAAGTTATTACTGGAGCTAGGAGCAGATGTAAATAGCGCACGTGTAGGACAAAACTCGATGAAATTATCACCTGTGCATATAGCTGTAAGTAATACTAATTACGATGAAAGGGATTTATGTCTTGATATTCTCAAATGCTTAATAAAGGAGCCTAATGCTCAAGTCAATTTGCAGGACTACGAAAATAGAACACCTCTACATTACGCTGAAAGACTTAAAACAATAGAGGTCTTACTAACGCGAGAAGATATAGACCCTCTGGTAAAAGACGATAGGGGCAAGACACCATTTGATTACGCTAAACCTGAGATAAAGAAGGCTTTGATGAGTAATAAATACGGTTCTGAAAAGAATAGTCTACTCCATTTAGCTGCACAAAGAGGAGAAATTGAGCTTGTAGATGCAATCTTAAAGGAAGAAATTGATATTGATATTGTAAATAATAAAGGTTTATCACCTATTTACCTTGCTGCAGAAAAAGGACATTTACATGTAGTAAAATTACTACTGAAAAAAGGAGCAAACTATACACCTGTTTTGCACTTAGCAATCAAGTCAAATAATTTAGAGTTACTTAAAGTTTTATTTACTGAAAAAAATGGAGCGTTACTCTGCAGAGATACCGTTGTTAATTTTCCAACCCTTCATAATAAATATATAGCACAGAGAGAAATAGCAGATAAAAGGATGAAAAAACATAATAATATTATCTGCATCTGTATTACAGTTAGCGCAGTAGCAATGGCAGCATATATAGGTTTAACAGCAACAACAATAAGCAGTACAATCATTTTTGCAACAACAACAGGAATACTTGCGCTTATTATAGCAATAATGATAAGTGAGATGAGCAAAAGATACATAGAAAAGGAATTTCAGAAAAAGATGTTTATGGAACTGGAAGAGTGTAGTTCTACTGTTAATGATGTTGAGATAGAGTCAATTATGAATAGATGCAGACAATGATATACGCTAGAGCTTTTTCTGAAGGTTTAAGACCAGATCCAGAGCTTAAAGTATCAGAGTGGGCAAATGAGTATCGAGTTCTAGCACCAACTGCAGCATCAGAGCCAGGGAAATGGAGAACAGAAAGAACTCCTTATTTAAAAGAAATAATGGATTCACTTTCTCCTTCTTCACCTGCAGAAAAAGTAGTATTCATGAAAGGAGCGCAGATTGGGGGAACAGAAGCTGGTAACAATTGGATAGGCTATATCATCGATCAAACACCAGGGCCAATGCTAGTAGTACAGCCAACAGTTGAAATGGGAAAACGTTGGTCAAAAGGAAGATTTGCGCCACTGATTGAAAGTACACCATGTTTAAAAAGTAAAGTAAAAGACCCAAGATCAAGAGATTCAGGGAATACTGTACAAAGTAAGGAATTTCCAGGTGGAATAGTAGTAATAACCGGAGCAAATAGCAGTGTAGGCCTCCGATCTATGCCAGTAAAATATCTCTTTCTTGATGAAATAGATGCCTATCCAGGAGATTCGGGAGGTGAAGGAGATCCAGTTTTACTCAGCATAGCCCGTACTAATACATTTGCACGGCGAAAGATTTTTTTAGTATCAACGCCAACGATTCATGGAATAAGCAGAATTGAGAAGGAATTTGAAGCTACAGACAAGAGATATTTTTTTGTACCATGTCCGCATTGTAATTATTACCAAATTTTAAAGTGGTCACAAATAAAATGGGAAGATAAAAATCCAAATACAGCACACTATATGTGTATAGAATGTGGTGAAAAGATAGAAAATCATCAAAAGACAGAGATGCTAGACCGTGGAGAATGGAGAGCTACAGGGGCAAAAGAAGGGGAGAAAAAAGGATTTCATCTTTCAAGTCTTTATAGTCCAGTAGGCTGGTATAGTTGGCAACAAGCAGTAGAGGACTTTCTCCATGCAAAGGAAAGCGAACAATTACTGAAGGTTTGGATAAATACTACGCTTGGAGAAACCTGGGTAGATAAAGGAGAAGTACCAGATTGGAAGCAATTATTTAACAGGAGAGAATTTTTTCCCGTAGGCACAGTACCAAAAGGTGAAGTGGTTCTCACAGCAGGAGTAGATGTCCAAAAAGATCGGTTAGAAGTAGAAGTTGTAGCATGGGGAAAAAGCCGTGAAAGTTGGTCAATAGACTACCGAGTATTTGAAGGAGATACAGGAGGAGGAGAAGTATGGGGAAAGCTTTCGGAGCTCCTCAATCATCATTTTATTGGTGAAAATGGTCTTGAATATATGATAAGTATGATGGCGGTTGATGCAGGGTATGCAACGCAGGAAGTGTATAATTGGGTAAGGAGTCATCAAGGCTCTGGAAGAGTAATGGCAGTAAAAGGTGTAAATAAAGCACTAGTGCCACTTAGCAGCCCAAGTAGAGTAGATATAACAGTTGGTGGTCAAAAGCTAAAGAGAGAATAAAGCTATGGCCAGTAGGAGTATCGATATTAAAGTCAGAGCTTTTTCAATTACTTAATGTTTTAAAAGAAGGTGAAGAAGCTCCAGCAGGATATTGTCATTTTCCCGAATATGCACCTGAATATTTTAAGCAGCTAACGGCAGAGCAATTAGTCAGCAAAGTGGTAAAAGGATACACCAAACAAGAGTGGCAAAAGGTAAGAGAAAGAAATGAAGTGCTAGATTACCAAATTTATGCGAGAGCTGCATCTATTGCGCTTGGAATCGATCATTGGCCAGAGAGTAAATGGAATAGTTTGAGTGGAAAAATGGAAAGCAAAAAGCCTAAAAAAGTAAGGCAAAGCCAATGGTTGAATGAGAAGTGAAATGTATAACGAAGAATATTTAATTCAAGTCGAAGAAGCGATAAAGAAACTACAAAATGGAGAGAGAGTAGTATCAATTGCATATGGTGACCATATTGTACGGTACGGGGAAGTTCAAATAAAGGATTTATTGGAGCTCAGGCAACGAATAAAAGCGGGGTTAAAAGTTGCGGGCATGAAGCCAAAGAGGAAAATTGTTTTTTCAACGAGTAAGGGGATCATATAATGATGAAAATCGTTGAAAGGAACCGTATGACAAAAATTATAGCAAAAGAATATACAGAATTTTTAGAGCAGCTGAAAGAACAGATTGCTATTAGTCGTTATAAAGCAGCAAGAACAGTAAATAAAGAGCTACTACTACTTTATCATTATATTGGAACACAGATTCTAGAAAAACAAAAGAGCCAAGGTTGGGGATCCAAAGTAATTGAGCAGTTAAGTAGAGACTTAAAGGCTGAGTTTCCAGAAATGAAAGGTTTTAGCACAAGAAATCTAAAATATATGAGGCAGTTTGCAGGGGAATATCAAGATATTGAATTTGTGCAACAACTTGTTGCCCAATTGCCATGGGGACATAATATATTTCTGATGGACTTAGTTCGGGACAAAGAAGCGAGGCTATTCTACATAAAAGAAGCTATAGAACATGGCTGGTCAAGAAACATCATGGTAATGCAGATTGAACTTGGGTTACATAAACGTCAAGGAAAGGCTATCACTAATTTTAAAGAGAAGTTACCTTCACCTCAATCAGATCTAGCGCATTACACGTTAAAAGATCCATATATTTTTGATTTTTTAAGTATAGGAAAGGATGCTCATGAAAGAGAAGTAGAAAAAGGTCTTGTAGGACATATGGAGAAGTTTTTGTTAGAACTTGGTGAAGGCTTTGCATTTGTAGGTAGACAATTTCATTTAGATGTTGGTGATGAAGACTTCTTTGTCGATCTATTATTCTACCATCTAAAATTACGTTGTTTTATAGTAATTGAATTGAAAGATAATAAGTTTAAACCAGAATACGCCGGTAAAATGAATTTCTACCTTTCAGCAGTAGATGACTTGCTAAAACACGAGACAGATCAACCATCTGTAGGGTTGATTTTATGTAAATCTAAAAATGATGTACTAGTAAAATACACTCTAAAAGATATGACAAAACCAATAGGACTAGCAGAATATCGAATAACTGAAAGTCTACCAGAGAATATAAAGACAGCTTTACCAACGATAGAGGAATTAGAAGCTGAGTTATCTAAAGTTTCAGATAAAGAGAAGTAATGCTACTCAAATCATTCAAACAACTATTTAGTAAGCCAAAAATCAAAAGCTCAGCCTGGGATGCAGCAGGATCAGGAAGAAGATTTTTTCACTTTCAACCAGAGTTAGGAAGTATAAACAATTTGCTGTCTCAAAGCCTTGAAACTTTACGTAGTAGATCACGTGATATGGTGAGAAAAAATCCTTACGCTGCAAATATAATTGATACGATAGTAAGTAACTCTATTGGAACAGGAATAAAACCGCAATCAAAAGCAAGAGATGGAGAATTTCGAAAGAAAGTACAAGAATTATGGCTAAGATGGACAGATGAAGCAGATAGTAACGGAGTAAGTGATTTTTATGGATTACAAGCTCTAGTATGCAGAAGTATGATAGAGGGAGGAGAATGTTTTATACGTTTAAGAACGAGAAAGCTAGAGGATAGATTTTCTGTACCATTACAACTACAAGTACTTGAGTCTGAACATTTAGATAATAAAACAAATCAAACTTTAGGAAATGGTAATGTAATAAGAAACGGGATTGAGTTTAACAGGCTTGGGCAAAGAGAAGCATACTACCTATTTAAAGAACACCCTGGTGAAAGTATGTTTGGAGAATCAGTGAGAGTGCCAGCAAATGATGTTTTACATATTTATAGACCATTAAGACCTGGGCAAATCAGAGGGGAGCCTTGGCTTTCTAATATACTGCTGAAGCTTTATGAGCTTGATCAATATGATGATGCAGAGCTGGTGAGAAAGAAAACTGCAGCAATGTTTGCTGGATTTATTACGAGACTCGATCCAGAAGCAAATATCATGGGAGAAAGTGAAAGTAATGAGCAAGGAGTGGCACTATCAGGTTTAGAGCCAGGAACAATGCAGCTTTTAGACCCAGGAGAAGACATAAAATTTTCAGAACCGTCAGATGTTGGAGGAAGTTATGAAGCGTTTATAAGACAGCAACTCAGGGCAATAGCGATTGGTACAGGGATAACATATGAGCAACTAACAGGAGATTTAACCGGTGTTAATTATTCATCAATTAGAGCAGGATTAATAGAGTTTCGTAGGAGATGTACAATGTTACAGCATAACATAATGGTATTTCAGTTTTGCCGTCCTGTATGGGATAGGTGGTTAGAGTTAGCACTACTTTCTGGAGAGCTAGACATAGGTGAAGAATGGACAAAGGGAAAAGAAGGAGCAAAAAAAGAAGTAAAATGGATACCACAGGGATTTGATTGGGTCGATCCGCTAAAAGATCAGCAAGCACAGCAAATGGCAGTAAGAAATGGATTCAAGAGTCGAGCGGAAGTAGTATCAGAAATGGGTTATGATGTAGAAGAAATTGACCAAGAAATAGCAGAAGATCAAAGACGTGCAAGTGAACTGGGCTTAAGTTTTGATTCTGACGTTACGGCCAATCAAGAGGTGATATGAAACAACAATGGCTAAACAGATGTGTAATGGTAGAACCAAGGAGTTTTGAATTACTGTCACTACAAACAGGAAAGCAGCCTATCTTTAAAAATATAAAACATGCAGTAGGAAATAGTGAAAGAGGAATAATACCGATACATGGAATCTTGACAAAAAAGTCAGAAACTTTTGATGATATTTTGGGAATGACTTCCTATAATCAAATAGAAGCACAAATTACACAAGCAATAGAAGATAGTGATATAGAAACAATCCTGTTGGATATAGACAGTCCAGGAGGAGAAGTAAATGGAGTGTTTGACCTTGCTGATTTTATTTACAGTGCAAGAGGAAAAAAGAGGATAATAGCGATAGCAAATGATGATGCATATTCTGCAGCGTACGCTATAGCTTCTAGTGCTGAAAAGATTTTTCTCACCCGCACTTCAGGAGTTGGGAGTATAGGAGTAATAGCAAGTCATATAGATCAAAGTGGATTTGATGAAAAATGTGGAATAAAATATACCACAGTGTTTGCAGGAAGTAGAAAAAATGATTTAAATCCACATGAGCCAATAACTTCTGAGAGTTTAGAAAATCTAAAAAGCGAAGTGAATCGTTTATATGAAATGCTGGTTGAGCTAATAGCACGGAATAGAAACCTCTCTGTAGAGGCAATAAAAAATACTGAAGCAGGGCTTTATTTTGGTGAAAATGCAGTAGAGATAGGTCTTGCAGATGGAATTACAATTCTTTCAGAGTTTAAATCTATTAATAAAAACAGGAGTATTACTATGAACGAGCAAACTATAACTGACCTAGAAACTAATAATTTAACTAAGTATCGTACTGAAGTTCTTGAATTAGTACGTTTATGTAACTTATCACGAATGCCAGAGAAAATAGGAGAATTTATTGAGCAGGGCGTAAGTGTTGAGCAAGCAAGGGAGGTTTTAATGGAATTACTTGCAGAAAGAACGAAAAAGACAGAGATACTGAGTGCAATACCACAGAATTCAGGAGAAGAGTTGATGATGCAGGTAGCGAAAAGTCGTAGGCATTTAAAATATATAACAAAAGGAGAAAAGCAAAATGAGTAGTATAACAGAACAAAATAATCTAGGTGACTTATTAAAGTATGAGGCATCAAGTCTATATTCAAGAGACCAAATAACGGTAGCAAAGGGTCAAAATCTGAAGCTAGGGACAGTTGTTGGTCGTGATAAAGACAACATGATTAGGATAATAAATCCAACTGCCACAGATGGCACACAAACAGCAATAGGTGCAATAGTAAGTGATGTAAATGCGACAGAAAATGCCAAAGCAGTAATTATTACTCGTAGTGCAATGCTAGCTGATTATGCAGTTGTATGGCCAGCAAATATCACTAAAGAGCAGAAAAATGCAGCAATAAAGCCACTTGAAGCACGAGGGATCATTGTCCGCAAGGGAGTTTAACTAAAATTAATAAGGAGAAAAAGAATGCAAAATCCATTTACAAATACAGCATTTAGCATGACGGCACTAACAAATGCGATGAATATATTGCCGATAAATTATGGACGTGTTGGAAATTTAAATTTATTTCCAAGTAGATCAGTAAGATTTAGACATATTACGATAGAAGAACACAACGGAGTGTTAAGTTTACTACCAACGCAGTTACCCGGAGCACCAGCAACAGTAGGAAAAAGAGGGAAAAGAAAAGTAAGAACATTTACGATTCCACATATTCCTCATGATGATGTAGTGTTACCAGAAGAAGTACAGGGAATAAGAGCATTTGGATCAGAGAGTGAACTGAAAGCGCTGGCAGACGTAGTAACTGACCATTTACAGCTAATGAGAAACAAACATGCAATAACATTAGAGCATTTGCGAATGGGAGCGCTGAAGGGAATAATTTTAGATGCTGATGGGTCAGAATTATTAAATCTGTACAACAAATTTGAAATAACACCAAAAGTAGTAAATTTTGCCCTTGGAACAGCAACAACTGATGTAAAACGTAAGTGTCTGGAAGTACTCCGGCATATAGAAGATAACCTAAGTGGTGAATATATGACTGGAATTCATGCCTTGGTAAGCCCTGAGTTTTTTGATGCATTAACTTCTCATGCTAAAGTAAAAGAAGCATATGAAAGATGGCAAGAAGGAGCAGCACTTCGAAATGATATGAGGTCAGGATTTACGTTCTGTGGCATAACATTTGAGGAATATAGAGGGCAAGCAACTGACCCTGAAGGAACCGTAAGAAGATTTATTGAGAAAGATACAGGTCACTGTTTTCCACTAGGAACAGCAAGCACATTTACAACATATTTTGCACCAGCAGATTTTAATGAAACGGTAAACACACTAGGACAACCGCTTTATGCAAAACAAGAGCCAAGAAGATTTGATAGAGGGACCGATTTACATACGCAGTCAAATCCTCTGCCAATGTGCCATCGTCCGGCCGTTTTAGCGAAAATAGTAACAACATAGTAGGGTCCCCACATAGAAAACTCTATTTATGACCTTAAAAATATACCATAAAAATATAAGATATGCAATATGTTTAAAATAATATGTAAAGACTTTTAGAAAAAATGGTATGCAGAAAAATATAAAGAGATTATTTAAAGATTGTTTTGCCCATTTAGGAGAGTTAGCTTTGTATGAGTCGAAAAATAAGGCGTACATGGTACAAGTATTAAAGCAAGAGCCAGATAAATTATACGAGATTGGTGAAGGGCAATTTGTGGAAGAAACTTTAGCGTTAGAAGTAAGTGCGTTTGATGTGTTAAAGCCAATAGTGGGAGATGTTTTTGTTATAGGTGATCGAAGATATAAAGTACACTCACCGCCACTTAGAGACAAGTCTGGAATAACGTGGAAAATAAAAGCGTCTGGGGTGTAAAATGTGTGCGCCAAGAAGTACGTAAGGAACAGTTGGTGAAAATCCAACACGGGTAAAGCTTAGCCAGCAACCTGGAACAAACCATTATGCTGCGTAAGGTAACGAGCGTAGTAAAGCTAATGGAATGGACAACATAGGGTGCAACGAAAGTGAAGGTATTGAGTCCCGTAATTCACGCGTCATGGGGGCCGACACTTTACATTTGGTGGAAGGCAACATGGGTAATAACGCTAAGGAAAGATATTACTCACCCCATCGGGATCGAAGGCCGCGTCATGTGTTGAGATGGACCTTACGTGAACTTGGGAGATCCTTTGTATTCCTGTAAGGGTACTCTGGAACAAGTCAATAAAGGCAAGGACTGGAGGAAGATGCAAAGGAAGTCGGACTAACTGATAGTACTCGGAGTGTGGGAAAGCCACATACAAGGGGAAGCGGTTAGCAATATAGTGACTGGTATAGGGATTGCTATACCAATACAACAGAGATTGGAGGAGTATGCAAGGAAAACTAAACCAGATAGCAGTAAGGGCTAAGCAAGATAAGCGAGTAAAATTTACATCGCTAGTTCATTTGATTAATGAAGAGAATCTTGCAGAGTGTTACAAGGAACTAAAACGCAACAAGGCTTGCGGTATAGATCGTGTGACAGTGGAAGCTTATGGAGAAAATCTAGAAGAGAAACTTAGAATGCTAGTGGATAGTATGAAGAGAAAGCAATACCGACCGCAACCAGTGAAAAGGGTATACATACCCAAAATTGGAAGCAAGGAAAAACGCGGTCTCGGAATACCATCAACAGAAGAAAAGTTGGTACAGGTAATGCTAAAGAAGATATTAGAAAATATTTATGAAGCAAACTTTATGGACAGCTCGTATGGATTTCGACCAGGAAGAAATTGTCATCAGGCGATAAACGTTCTAGATAAAGCAGTTATGCACAAACCAATTAACTATATTGTAGAAGTGGATATCAAGAAGTTCTTTGATAATGTTCAACATAAATGGCTAATGAATTGTCTAAGGGAACGAATAGCTGACCCAAATTTATTGTGGTTAATAAAACGATTTCTAAAGGCAGGAATAGTCGAAGTTGGATGTTATAAAGCAACCGATCAAGGCACACCACAAGGTGGTATAGTAAGCCCTGTATTAGCTAATATATACTTACACTATGTGCTGGACTTATGGTTTGAAAAGAAATTTAAGCCAAAAGCCAGAGGATATATACAGCTAATAAGGTTTTGCGACGATTTTGTAGTTGGCTGCGAGAGGGAAGAAGACGCAAAAGAATTTCTAGAATTACTGAAACAAAGACTAAGTAAATTTGGATTGGAAATAGCTGAAAATAAAACAAAAATAGTAAAGTTTGGTAAGAAAGAATGGTATCAAGCAGAAAGAGAGAAACGTAGGACGGCTAGCTTCAACTTTCTAGGATTTACACATTATTGTGGAAAAAGTCGTAATGGTAAACTTATGATGAAGCAGAAAACTTCAAAAATAAGCCTAGCTAGAAAGATTAAAGAAATCAAAGAGTGGTTGAAGATGGTACGAAGTCGTATCTGCCTCAAAGATTGGTGGCAGAAACTTAAAGCCAAACTAACAGGACACTATAGCTACTTCGGAGTTAGCGGAAATTATCGGTGTTTGATTCAATTCAATCGACTGGCAACAAAGTTAGCATTTAAGTGGATAAACCGACGTAGTCAAAAGAAAAGTATCGATTGGGAACAATTTATACACTATTTAAAAGTAAATCCATTACCAAAACCAAAGGTATATGTTTCTTTATACACAGGAGCACTAGTGTGAACGCTGTATTGTGGAGCCGTGTGCGGGAAATCCGCAAGCACGGTTCTTTTGGGGAGACTATGGTTATGAGACCAAATCGCTGATTTCAAGGTCATAAGTCTCTACCAGACCCCCCCACCCTTTAGAAAGCCCTATATCTCTGCTTTTCATCTACCAATAATATAGTGGAAATATAAATCTTTGTCTCTGCCATACACGATAAAATTAGAGACGTAAATAAATAAATTTGTCTCCACTTCAAGCGGTTTTTGTAGCTTCTGTTTCTTCTTTTATAGCAACAATTTCAAACTTTTTTCTTTATCTTCATCTACAATTTGTTTATAGAGATTATTTAAAATATTTCCTTAAGAGTTTTAAATAAAAGTCGTTATATTTCAATAAGACCTCCAAAATAACCAGCTCTTGTTATATATATTTACCTAAATTACAAAAGCTGTTCACTTTTTTGAAAAAATATTTTACAACAAATAAAAAACGTGATAGACTAGGGTAAGGTTTTTTTATAGCAAGTAAAAGTTTAAGGTAAAAGATAATTTAGAAGTGCCTCATAATCGAGTTTTAAGCTACCTTACATAAGTAACTTAGGTCTTAGTAGTATAATTGTATCCTGGAGTCGTAGAATCTTTTTAAAACGATATTATTAGCCATCTTGTTTTTTGTAAGCATTTATCTTTCATCTTTTTTTAGGTTATCCAAAATGCAATAGCAGGTTTTTCATATTTTTGTCTCTGTGTTGTATTTTTATTTAGGGCGATCTGATTCATTAAGTCTTTTGGAAATGGAAAAGTAATATTTTCACACACTAAGTGGCTAAAAGCATAGAAATTCAGTGAGTTAAGTATAGTATGTTTTTGTTCCTAATTTTTCAATTTTACTGGAAATCACAAAACTCAGAACAGCTTCTTATTCCTTAAAACCTTACTTTGAAGAATAGGCCACACATTTATCTTCCTTTGAGTGATGCCTTTAATTATCTTACAATAACTAGGTTTATGTCTACTAATATCATGAAATGCAGCTGGTCCACCTGTATGCGTAAGTAGTTAGAGTAGGTTATAGGCGACTTTAAAAAACCGGTTAATTGCCACTTGAGTTTATTTTTTAAATGACTTTTATATTTCGGTTAAAAATTAAAATGGACGGTATATTAGCCTTTTTGAAAACCATTTCAGTTGAGCAGATGGCCACCGCGGAACTTCTCTTAAGGTTTATATTATAATAAACTTATTACAGTTCATGTTTTTTTGCTTAACTTGTTATTAAAAAAGTAACAAATTAAACATTTAAGCGCGTTAATAATATTTAGGTAGGTATTATGAAAGGTACATATCCTATATGTTCTATTATTATATATTATTATTTATTATATATATAATATATAAGGTTTTACCTGAAACTGGGCTACACTCAAAAACCCTCTATAATCCTAGCTTTTAAAGCAATTAAGAAGTTTTTTTGAATTTCAAACTTAAATTACTCTTAACCCTTTAATATAGCCGGGTTTTTTCCTTTTTGGAGATTTCATTTTTCAATCTAAAATGGCTTAAACTGCCAAAAATCTATGTAATCTCGAATCTAAAGCACTTAATTCACAAATAATTATTATGAATAACTTTACTAATATAGCATTTTGTGGCTACTTCTTATAGACGGAAAATCTCTCCCCTGAGTATATTGTAAATGTGTTAAGCTCTATTAAAGTTTAATAGAAAAATCGTAATGAAAAAAATTTTAGAGCAATTCATATTTCGGACTGCATTTCTAGTATATATCGTTTAGAAAAGAAGTCATTTAGTGGAGTATGAAAGCTAATAGAAAGCGGAGTTGTGCAAAATTTTTTAAAAAAGTGAACAGTTTTTATAATTTTGGTGAACATATATAGTAAGGGAACAGTGTAAGTTTAAAGTTAGATGTTTTTATAATAAGGAGTAAAAGTGTTTTGGAAAAATTTCCCTCACTTCCGGAAAGATCGATAAGGGATCCGGTATACTATAGTAAATGGTACAGAAATATAAGCATCTCTTGAGTTATGTTAATAAGTGAACTTAGTTTATGCAGTAAGCAACTGTCATAAATTTTCTACCATATAGGTATATTTACTTATTAAAGTAAGCTTCAAAATGCAAATCATTTGGCAAACCTACCAAATAACCAGATGAACTTACAAAGAGAAATACAAGAAAATCAATACCTTAAGAGAATTTCAAATGGCAAATAAAATTTCATTTGGCAAAATTGCCAATCGGCTCCAAAGCTGCGTATATGTGGAGGTTTAACCAAAATGTTAAATGGCAAATTTCCTTATATATAATATATATTACATACTATAAATATGTAATATATCAATGTGACAAAATAGAAGCATTATGATTATTTAATAGGAAGTTGACATAGTGAGGAAAATATTGTAGAATTACATTAGAGTATTTTCTCTTAAAAGAAAGAAAACTCTAAGAGCCTTCAATCTTACCTTTACTATAAACCTGAACTGACTTCCTTCACTTATTAATATATTTTCAAGCTTTGCCAAGAGAACCACCTACTACATTTTTTACTTCATGATTAAGAGAACAAGACCGCAACCAATATAGCCTTGCTCAAAAACCTTTCAAACACTTAACTTTAAAAGGAGCTTCAACCTATGGTACAAGATTTTTTAACTGATGTCAAAGAAAAAAATACTTTAAATTATGATTTTAACGACGCTGTCTCACATTTAGAACCATTAGAACAATTTGATGTAGAAGAAATAAAAAGACAACTATTATTAAACATCAGATCATGCCTCTCTTATTTATTTCCAAGAGGAACTTTTCATGGTGATAAATTTCAGGTAGGTGATGTACAAGGTAATAAAGGCAAAAGCCTCAAAGTTGAATTAGCGTATGGCAAGGTCGGATTATGGATTGATTTTGCAACTGGGGACGGTGGTGACATTATTGATCTTTGGGCAGCTGCACATGGGAAAAACGCTAAAATAGAATTTGTTGAAGTAATTTCTTCGATAAGTGAATGGATAGGATGTAACAAGCGACCTACTAAAGAGCAAAAGAGAATAACTCAATGGGACTATCTCGATCAGGATAATCAGTTGATTGCCAGCAAATATCGTTATGATACTGCTTCAGGAAAAAGTTATCAACCATTTGATGCTAAAAAATCTACCTTTACTGCACCTGAGATCAGGCCTCTGTATAACATTCCAGACATCACTAAATCTGATAGAGTGATATTGGTAGAAGGGGAAAAATGTGCTGAGCTACTCATAGAACAAGGGATCACTGCAACAACAGCAATGTTTGGAGCAAAAGCACCTATTGAGAAAACTGATTGGACTCCACTTAAAGGTAAACACATTATTATATGGCCAGATAACGATGATCCTGGAAAAGATTATGCTCAAGAAGCCGCAAAAAAGCTTTCTGGTTTTGGAGTTGCATCACTTTCTATTCTCAAGATTTGACCTTACCCAGAAAAAGTAGAGAGGAAGTTAAGACGTTTTTGTCATGAAAATGATGCATCAAATTGTTCAGGGATGCAATAGTTAATAGTAGAATGACGTCGTTGTTTATTATAAAAAATTTCAATGTATTCAAATATGGCAGTTCTAGCTTGTTGAGCAGAGTGTTGTGAAGGATCAATAAGTAGCTCTCTTTTGAGTGAGCTTTTCTGTAGGTGAGTTATCATAACAACAACCCTTATGACTCATGCTAGAGATAATATTTTCTCTATTTAATAAGAATTGGTAATTTTTAGAAGTATATTGTGACCCTTGATCACTATGAAACAGTAGATCTTTGGCGGGTTTGCGTTTATTAACAGCCATAAATAAAGCATCTATAATTAATTGTTTATCCATTGAACTACTCATTGACCAACCAACTACCATACGTGAATATAAGTCAATTATTGCTGCCAAATATAGCCAGCCTTCTTTGGTTTTTATATAAGTAATATCAGTTACCCATACCTTATTGGGCTGGTCCGTAGTAAAATTTTGATCCAGGATATTTGGAGCTATAATCCTACTGTCTGTTTGCTGTTTTTTAGTTTTGAATCTTCTTCTAAGCTTAGCTTGAATGCCATTTTTTTGCATTACATCTTGCACTGTTTTGATGTTATAATTTTTGCCTAAAGCTTTTAGTTCAGCATGGATTTTAGGAGCTCCGTACCTGCATTGTGATGCTTGATATATTTTTTGAATATCTGCTAGAAGCTCCTCTCTTGCTAATTCTTTATTGCTTTTCTCCTGAGCAACCCATTTATAATAACCACAAGCAGATACATTTAAAAACCTACATAACTCCTGTATTTTATAGCTGTTTCTATGATCTTTTATAAAAGAATATTTTACTCCTTTTGGCTGGCAAAATATCCCAGGGCTTTTTTTAAAATGTCTCTTTCCCTAGTTATTCTTGCTAACTCTTTCTTTAAGTCAAACCTTTCTTTGTCATAAGGAGCTAACTTTCCTTTACCTGGAAATGCATCTACTCCTGACATTTTTTCATTATATTTTCTTACCCATCTGCTTAATAAATCTCCACTCATACCTAAATCTCTTGCTATTTTTGCTGACGGTTGACCTGTTTCTCTTACTAGTTTTATTGCTTCCAATTTAAACTCTATTGTATATTCCCTTCTGTTTCCCATATTACACCTCTTTGAAAAAACGTTCTATTTTACTTCAAAAACGTCTTAACTTCCTCTCTACTTTTTCTGGGTAAGGTCAATTCCTCAAGATAAGCCAAAATCTTGGGATGCTGCAGATAGTGTGCTAGAAGGAATGAACGTTGAAGAATTTATCCTTAACAACAAAAGCCCTTATTCTTCAAGAAAGTCAAAAAGAATTGATACTACAGTTTGGACCAATATCCCTCCAGAAAGAAAGTGGGTTATTAAGGATTGGCTCCCTGTAGGAAGTGTTACAGCTCTTTATGGTGATGGTGGTGTTGGAAAACCTCTCCTTGCTCAACAATTAATGACAGACGCTGCTTTTGGTAAACCTTGGCTTGGAATAGATCTGGAAAAAATAAAGACATATGGTGTGTTCTGTGAAGATGATGAAGAAGAACTTTGGCGTCGGCAATGCGCAATAAATGAATTTTATCAATCAGGTATGGAATCTTCTGATTTTCAGGATAATGTTGGCTTATGGTCACGAGCAGGGCACAATAATCAACTTATGGTTTTTAATAACAAAGATACTGGTCAATTAACTACGTACTTTCAAGAGTTACTTGAGGATATTGAATCGTTTCAGCCGAAGCTTGTGATATTAGATACAGCAGCAGACCTATTTGGAGGAAATGAAAACGACCGTTCTCATGTGAGACAATTTATTCAAGGTTGTTGTGGTCGAATAGCTCAAGCAATAAAAGGAGCTGTTTTATTACTTGCCCACCCTTCTGATGCGGGAATAATACGTAAAACTGGCACAGGCGGTTCAACAGCATGGAATAATACAGTAAGGTCTCGTTGGTATTTGACTAGACCAGATAAAGCTAATGCTTCTCCTGATGAGAGAATTTTATCGCGCAAAAAATCTAACTATTCGCAGTGCAATAACGGGCAAATGACACTTTACTGGAAAAATGGGGCATTTGTACATGACAATTCAGTTTTAAATTCAGAACCAATAATCAGAGATCAATATAGTAAAAAGTTGGATTTAGAACGGATGAGAAAACATGAGGTTATCTTGAGTTTAATTCGCAGTAGCGCATATCAAGGTAATATTTATACTGCTGGACAATTTGCAAAGCGTTTTGAAGGAGAAGAGGGTCTTGGCAGTGAGCGCAATATTAGAGAAAGAATAAATAATCTTGCAACTCTTGGACAGATTAAATTCTTTCGTAATGCTGCAGGATATGGGACCAATTCTAAATATGGATTTCTTTGTGTGCAGGATATGGAATTTAAAGTTTCAGTAGGAGATAAAGTAGAGCACAAGTTAATAAAGCCAACACATTACTATCTACAAGCAAATGGTGCGGTCTTGCCTATTAAAGATTTAGATATTTTGTGGTAATTTTTCAAAAAGTTTCTGAAAATAGCAATTACTTTTTTGTTTACAAACAGCCTATGTTTTCACTTATTCAAATTTTCAGAATGTTCAGAACATTTAAGAGGGGTAAGTGAGTTTTCTAAAAAACTTTCATACAAAATTTTCTTTACAATGAATAAAAATGACGACAAAATCATGCACAAGTTTATTTTATACTAATAGAATTAACAAAAGTACCTTTTATTCAAATTTTAAAGGGCATTACAGACGCTAAAGAGGTACAATCGATTTGTGTGTTTTGGGCAAACTCGCTTTAAAACTTAATTACAGGCTTTTTGGTGAATTAAGCAGTAGTTACCTTATTTCAAACAGAGTGGTCTAAGAGGTTTCATCAATAAAAACCATACTTGAAAGTAGCACACACTCAATTATAACTATGGGGCGTCTCTTTCTAAAATTTTACTTAAGAATTGCTAAGAATTACTACAGATGCTAATTTAACGAATTTTGTCTGTTCGATGGTAGTTATCTTCGTCTAGATCATTTAGAAAATCAAAGTGGACTTTACATCTTACTAATTATAAATTAACTTACTACCTAATCAATTCCTGAATTATGTATGAGTAAAATTTTGATAATATTAGCAGCAGGAAAGAGCAGTAGAATGAATTCTGAATATTCAAAAGCGTTGCACCAAGTGGGAAATCTTACTCTTTTAGAACATGTAATTTCTAATGCAAAATTGCTGAGTCTAAAAAGCTTATCAATTGTTGTTAACAACTCCCTTCTAAAAGATTTAGAAAAGTTTGATACCCTAAAAAGTATAATCGATCAATACAATATAAAACTAATAATTCAAGAAGATATTACAGGTACTGGCACTGCAGTTAAAATTGCTCTAGAAAATCTGGAGGACTTATCTGATCAAGACATAGTTTTAATACAGTATGGAGACACTCCCTTTATATCTAGTGATACAGTTATGAAAATGACTGATTGTTTAAAGTATAATAATTTAGTTCTTCTTGGATTCAATAGTCAAGATGAACAATATGGAAGATTAGTAATTGATAATTACGGAAATGTTCAAAAAATCCTAAAAAATGGAGATAAAATGCTTCTTGCAAACTCTGGAATAATAGTTTCATATGCTAAAGATCTTTTTACCTTAGTAAAAGAAATAAAATTTAATAATTCGACCAATGAATATTGTCTTAATGATATAGTGCCCATTGCAGCAAACAATAACTTGGGTGTAGGTTATGTAGTTTCTGATGAAAGAGAAGCAATGGGAGTAAATAATAAGGAGGATTTGATTAAAGCCGAACACTATTTTCAAGAAAGAAGGCAGCCAACTTTTCTTTCATAACTACATTTTTTTATTCATTAATTTAAGTTGACATTTGTTTTATACTGGGTTTATAATACCTTTTGATTCTTACTTGTAAGATAATTGGTACGACAAATTTTCCTATTTGTAGTGAGAGGGTATACATGGGGATATTAATAACAGGTGCCGCAGGTTTGATAGGGTCAACCTTGGTGAAAAAGTTAGAAAACCAAGGCCATGAAGTAATAAGCTGCGATATTAGGTTTCGCGATAATCCACTCAGTTTTTTTTCAGAAGATATAGTACCACTACTTGCTCAGTGTACAGGAATCATTCATCTGGCTGCAATTTCTAGAGTTATACATGGTGAACTTTATCCTACACTGTGTCAAAAAATTAATGTTGATGGTACAATGCGGTTTTTAGGGTTATGTAAGTCACTTCCAAATAAACCATGGTTTATATATGCAAGTAGTAGGGAAGTCTATGGAGAGCAGAAGGAACTGCCAGTTACAGAATCTGCTAGTATCGATCCAATAAATAATTATGCAAAAGGTAAAGCATTTATTGAGGAACAAATAACAAGTTCAAAAGATTTTAATGTAGCAATATTACGCTTTTCAAATGTATACGGTGGTTTACTAGATCATAACAGTAGAGTAATTCCTGCACTCTGTATTAATGCATTAAGAGGTGATCCAATTAAAATAGAAGGTAAAGAATGTGTTTTTGATTTTACCTATTTGGATGATGTTATAGAGGGTATATGCTTAACTGTTAAATATTTACAAAGCGAAAAATCTTCTCTTCCTGCTATTCATCTTACTACTAATAGCCCATGTACTTTAGAAAACTTAGCAAAAACAATATTAAAAGTCACGAAAAGTGATTCTAGAATTGATTTTTATCCTCCAAGAAATTTTGATGTAACTAAGTTCCATGGTGATTTTACTAGAGCTAAAGAGCTACTTGGTTGGTCTCCAAAACATTCATTAGAAGTAGGATTAAGTAAATTTATAAAAAGTCTACAAAACAATACACAAGAATATCCTAACAATATAGATATGGTAATATATGAAAATATTAAAAGCTATTCATGGTTACCCTCCTTATTATAGTGCTGGTTCAGAGGTTTATAGCCAAACTCTTGCTCATGAACTAGCAAATAACAATGAGGTACAAGTATTTACTAGGTATGAAAATAGCTTTTTACCTGATTTTTATTACACTACAGTACTAGATCGTAGTGATTCCAGAATCCTACTGCATTTAATTAATATACCCATAGCTAAATACCGTTACAAATTTATTAATGAAGAAGTAGATATACAATTTAAAAGAGTAATAGATAACTTTCAGCCAGATCTTATACATTTTGGTCATCTTAATCATCTATCAATTACTTTACCAGAAATTGCTTTTAAAGAAAATATACCTACAATTTTTACGCTACATGACTTTTGGTTAATGTGTCCAAGAGGAAGGTTTATTCAACGCAATTCTGAAGATTTGTTACGGCTTTGTGATGGACAAAAGGATCAAAAATGTGCAACCCAATGTTACAAAGGATATTTTACAGGAGATGAAGAATTCCTGAATTTAGACATAAATTATTGGGAACAATGGGTTGCAACTAGAATGAAGCACACAAGGAAAATAATAGACTATATAGATTACTTTATTTCCCCATCGAAATTCTTGATGGACAAATTTACTCAGGATTTTAATGTTCCGATAAACAAAATTTCTTATCTTGATTATGGTTTTGATCTCAATCGTCTTAAGAATAGAAATAGAGTACAAGAAAAAGAGTTTATTTTCGGTTATATTGGTACTCATACTCCCGAAAAAGGTGTTAATCTATTATTGAAAGCTTTTTCTCACTTATCATCTAAAGCAAAACTTAGAATTTGGGGAGCAGCAAGAGAAGAAACTAAAGCTTTAAAAGCGATTGCCGATCAGTTTTCACCTGTTGTTAAAGAAAGAATAGAGTGGATGGGAAGTTATGATAATAAGAATATAGTTACTGACGTATTTAATAAAGTTGATGCAATAGTCGTTCCTTCAATTTGGGGTGAAAATTCACCGTTAGTAATACATGAAGCACAGCAACTTAGAATACCAGTTATAACAGCCGATTATGGTGGTATGGCAGAATATGTAAGAGATGGACTATTATTTAAGCACAGAGATGCAAGTAGTTTATCAGAAAAAATGCAAATCCTATCTACAGATCAGGGGTTATATAGTAAACTTACCCAAAAAGGCTATCCTTATACTGAAAATGGAAATATACCTTCTATAGGTGAGCATACTGAGAAACTTAACAAGATTTACCGTAATGCTATTGAAAAGAAAGGCAAATCAGTAGCTGTTAAACCTGGTCCTTGGAGAATTACTTTTGATACTAATCCAGATTACTGCAATTTTGCTTGTATAATGTGCGAATGTTTTTCACCATACAGCAAAGTTAAAGAAGAAAAGAAAGCTAAAGGAATAAAACCTAAGATACTGTCGATAGAAACTATCAGAAAAGTAATTAAGGAAGCAGCTGGCACACCTTTAAGGGAAATCATTCCTTCTACTATGGGTGAGCCTTTAATGTATAAAAGCTTTGATGAAATAATCAATTTGTGCCATGAGTTCGGCCTTAAGCTTAACCTCACAACCAATGGTTCTTTTCCTATTAAAGGAGCTAGAAAATGGGCTGAACTATTGGTACCAATTTTATCTGATGTTAAGATTTCCTGGAATGGGGCAACTAAAGAAACTCATGAAAAAATCATGAAAGGTTCAAAATGGGAAGTAGTGACAGAAAATTTAAAAACTTTCCTTGAAGTTAGAGATAAATACTTTAGCGATACAGGTGAAAGGTGTACCGTTACTTTACAATTAACATTTTTGGAAAGTAATTTACATGAACTCTATGACATAGTTAAGATGGCCATAAAAAATGGCATAGATAGAGTTAAAGGACATCATCTTTGGGCACATTTTGAGGAAATTAAGGATCTATCTATGAGAAGAGATGAATTAGCAATTAGTAGATGGAATACAGAGGTAAGAAGGTTATATGAGCTTAGAGATAATATGCTATTGCCAAATGGTAAAAAGATAAAATTAGAAAATTTTACAATCCTTTCTCAAGAAGGTATTAAGGATTTGGCTCCAGGTGGTCAATGCCCATTTTTAGGTAAAGAAGCATGGATAAACAATGAAGGAAAGTTTAGTCCTTGCTGTGCTCCAGATGAACTCCGTAAGACATTAGGAAATTTTGGTAATGTTAATGAGGTTAAACTCGAGGAAATATGGCAGAGTAGTGAGTACCTAAACTTACAAAAGAATTATTTAAATTACAAATTATGCAAAACATGCAACATGAGAAAACCTTTGATCAATTAATCAAAGATAATTTTAAATCTATTAAAATTTCACCGTGTGAGAGCTTTCACGAGTTGCTAGGAAATCCTTTATATGAAAATAGGTTTATAAAGGTTGGTAAATTTCATGAGCCCGGTCTTGCACCGGTTTATGATCAGACAGGTGCTTATCATATCAATGTAAGAGGAGAAGCAGTTTATCATAATAGATTTCTGAAAACTTTTGGATTCTACTTTAATAGAGCAGCCGTAGAAGATGATACAGGGTGTTACCATATTGATCCATCTGGATGTAGAGTATACAAACAGTCTTATCAATGGATTGGAAATTATCAGGAAGATGCTTGTGTAGTTAGAAGACATGATAAATGTTTTCATATTAATTTAAATGGCAACAGAATTTATCAGGAGGAATATGATTATGTTGGAGATTTTAAGGATGGTATCGCTGTAGTCTATAAGGATAGTAAAGCTACACATATTAATCATTATGGAAAGTTAGTACATAATAAATGGTATAAAAAACTTAATGTTTTTCATAAAGGGTATTCTATTGCAGAAGATCAACATGGTTGGTTTCATATAGATATTAATGGTGATCCTGTTTACCAGCAGAGATTTAAAATGGTAGAAGCATTTTATAATGGGATGGCAAAAGTTGAAACTTTTGAAGGTGTGTTAGGACAAATCGATATTACCGGAAATGTAAAGTTTAGTATTTTTGATTTAGGTAAAGAATCTCAAGTGCATAGGATTTCTGCAGAACTTTCAGCCTTTTGGAAAACTTACCTAACAAGCGTTGCTATTGAACTTGATTTGTTAAATATTTTACCTGCAACTACGCCAGTTTTATCTAAAAAGTTAAACATTATCGTACCAAATCTAGAAAGGCTGTTAAGGGCGTTGTGGGAAATAGGGTTTATTGATTACGATAAGGACAAGGACTTATGGCAACTATCATCAAAAGGTAAGTGTTTTAAGGGAATACCATTTTTGCCAAAAGCAGCAACGATGTGGGCAAGAGTTGCCGCTGAAAAGAATTGGTTAAATATTGCCGATATACTAAAACAGAAGTCAATCTCTTCATTTGAATCTTTTAAGGAAAGAGAAGCATCAGAAAATAAGAAAATAGCGTTTTACCAAGCATTGCTAGGATATTCTAGGTTTGATACTAAAGAGTTTAATTCTAGAATTAATATAGATGATGCTAAGAATATATTGCTATTTGGTGTACACTCTTTATTTCTTGCTTATTCTGATATACACAATAAAGGTTCTATAGGCCTATATAACGAACATAAAGTACCAAGACAGTTAGTAGAAAATTTAAAAGTCAAACTTATAACTCAGGAAGAACTATCAGTTACAAATTATGAATTAGGTGTCTTTTGCCGCTTTCTACAGCACTATGATGATGATAAAGTATTGTCTTATTTAAAATTGGTCAAAGGAATATCTCGTATTTTATTGATAGAAACTATTTTAGATTACCGCTCTCCAACTGGAGGCTCTGTAGATATTAATGTCATGGTTGAAACAGGAGGTAAACTAAGAACATTAAACGATTGGGAAAAAATACTCAAACAAGTAAAAGGATTCAAAATTTTTGCTGTTTTACCTTTAACAGATTACTTATCAGTTATTGATGTCAGATGTTAATCACATGGAAACATTACAAAAAAATGGTTTTTTTATTATCAAAAATCTGGTTCCTTTAGAGCTAATAATTCAGTCTTTAAGTGATATAACAAATAAGATATCAAAGCTATCCCAAGAAATAAGTGTTTCAACTTCTGACTACTTAAACTGTACCGGCAGATGGGGCATGTTATCTCAAGTAACTAGAATTATATCTCAAGCATTAGATAAAATTATTAAAAATTACCTTGAAAAGTCACTTCAGTGTCAGATACTGCAGAAAAAATCAAATGTTATATGTAAAACTGCTGATTTAATAGATGCAGTTCCCTTTCACCAAGACATCTCCTATAGTTTCAATGATCCTTACCACTTTTCCGTTTGGTTAGCTTTGAATAATGTAAGTGAAACTTCAGGTGCACTACAAATTATAGAAAACAGTCATAAATGGGAAATACAGCCTTTAGTTGATTTTTGGTACCCATATTTTTTTGATCAGTACTCAAACAACCGAGAAAATTACAAAATTAAGTCACTACCTATTTCAGCAGGAGATGCGATAGTTTTTGATTCACGGTTATGGCATGGTAGTGATAAGAATACAGATGCTAAAGATAGATTTGCTTATGTAACAAGGTGGATTATAAAAGATCAAGACCTTCCCTATGTGCCAAAACCTCAGCCTTCAGTTTTTGGTATACTCAATTGTGGTGAGTTAACAGAATCTATACTGAGAGAATGCTTGTCATTGTTTGGCTACCAGGAAAGTATAAAAGCAAAAAACATGGAAGAACTTATCAAGAGCTGGTTAGCCTTTATTACAGATACAACTACAAATATTTCTGAGATCGACACTACTGAGGCTAAGCGAGATTTATATAAGCTGCTTATTCTAAATCAAGCATCAGCACTACATGATGCTGGAGACATCTCAGGAAAAATATACAAAAATTTATGGTTTTCACTACTTGTATTTCTCAATAAAAAAGTCAACGTAGTGGAGCTAGCATTGTAAATGAACAGAAGTAGAGTTGATAGCTTCAAATGTGTATTGATGTTCATCTTGAATATAGTATCTAAATTCAAGCTTAATGTACTTATAATGTCTTTAGTTGCTCTGGTGGTAGCTGTTGATTTGTCTTTTAGAAAGTATTTAGTAAAAAATATTCTAGATACAGCTGTAAAATATCAGGAAGGTAATGTAATTGAAAATCTTTTATTACCTGTAAGCGCTTATCTTGGTATGGCATTACTTATCACTACTGCTTTTAGATTCTATGGCTATTTTGTTGACATTCGAATGTTTACCTTAATGCGTCAAAAAATAGCTGATATGTCTTTTTGTAGGCTACTCCAACAAGACCATTCCTATTATCAGAACAATTTATCCGGAAGTTTAGTACATAAGGCCAGTAACTTAATGGATAGTGTGATAGAGTTAATAAGATTGCTTATAGATTGTTTTTTCGGTTACAGCATAGCATTAGTCTTAGCTATTTATACCTTATCATTAGTAAACATAAAATTTGCAATCGCCACATTCACTTGGGTAAGCATTTTTATTTTAGTATCGATTTTCAGCTTTCGTGTACTTACTGAACTAGCTGATAATTACTCTAAACAAAATTCACAAGTAATAGCTAGTATAGCAGATAGTATTTTAAATGTTATATCAGTAAGGCTATTTTCTCAGCAAGCACATGAGAGACACAAATTTTTTCAAATATGCAAGAAAAGAACTATTGCAGAGAGAAAATTACAATGGGCATACTTTTGTCTTTGGTTTATATATGGCTATTCATTTGATATACTCCAAGCAGTAAACTTGTACTTTTTAATTTATGACTATCAATTGAACAAAATTGCAATAGGAGATATTGCTCTTGTACTTGGAATTAATATATCGATTATAGAGTTTCTTAACCATCTAACTAGGAATCTTACCCAATTTTCTACTCATTTCGGCAAAGTTTCAGATGCATTGCCAATCTTGACTACTGTACCAGAAATTCAAGATAAGGAAAATGCTAAAGAATTAAATTTATTAAGTGGAAGAATAACGTTTAACAATGTTTCTTTTTCTTATGAAGGTCAGGAGCCATTATTTCAAGATTTCTCAGTTACCATTAATCCTTGCGAAAAGGTAGGTCTAGTTGGTTATTCTGGAGGTGGTAAATCTACTTTTATAAACTTAATTCTAAGGCTATTTGATGTTAAAAAAGGTAATATACAGATTGATAATCAAATAGTATCAGAAGTTACACAGAGTTCTTTGAGGCAACAAATATCTGTAATACCTCAAGACCCATTGTTATTTCATGATACTATTTTAGCAAACATCATATATGGTAGACTTCAATCTACTATCGAAGAAATAATGAGAGCTGCAAAGCTGGCTGGTATTCACGATTTCATTATGACTCTACCAGATCAATATGGAACTACAGTCGGAGAAAAAGGCATCAAGCTATCTGGAGGAGAAAGACAAAGAATAATAATAGCCAGGGCATTTTTAAAAAACGCTCCAATATTATTTCTCGATGAACCAACTAGTCAGTTAGATTCTATAACAGAAAAAACAATTCAAATGAGTTTATTCAAATTGATGAAAAATAAAACTACGATTACTATAGCACACCGTATTTCTACACTTTTACACATGGACCGAATTCTAGTATTTAACAAAGGAAAAATTGTCCAAGATGGTAAACATGCTGAATTAGTTTCTAAGCAAGGTCTTTACAAGGAACTTTGGAATGCTCAAATTGGTTGTTTGAATGGCAAAAAATAAGATGGAAAAAATTATTGATCTGAGAAGTGACACTACAACTCTGCAGGGCTCCAACGTTATACATGCAATAAGTAATGCAACTGTTGGAGATTTTGCTTATGGTGAAGACAAAAGCTGTAATGACTTATCAGAATATTGCAAACAATTATTCAAAGTAGAAGAAGCATTATTTGTAACCAGCGGTATGCTTGCAAATAGATTAGCCATTGCCAGTCAAACAAGTCCTGGTGATGAACTAATAACTCATTATAATTACCACGTTAATTTTTTCGATAGCGCAGGCAATGCAAAAGTAAATAATATCGTATTTAACTGTATTAGAAATAATAGCGGAATCTTAGATGTTGATGAAGTAGAATATGCTATTAATTCTAAGCCGAGGTATAAAATTTTTGCTCAGGTGAGTCTTGTTTCTATAGAAAATAGTATAAATGGGTTTAATGGTAAAATTTATCCCTTTGAAAAACAAGTCGAGTTATATCACTTTTTAAAAGCTCACAATGTAAATCTTCATTTAGACGGTGCAAGAATATTTAATGCTCATATCGAAACAAATATTGCTTTAGCAGATTATGCTAAATATGTGGATACAATGAGCTTTTCTTTTACTAAAGGACTTGGCGCTCCTTTTGGTTCAATGCTTATGGGTAAAAGAGAGATAATTGAAAGGGCTAAAAAGCTACAGGTTTGGCTAGGTAGTGGTTATCATCAGATAGGGTATTGTGCTAATGCAGCAAAATACGTACTACAGAATAATATCTCTAGGCTTAAAGAAGATAATAAGCTCGCTAAATTGTTTGCAGATAAGATTAAAGAAATTCCACACATAAAACTGGTACTACCTTATCCAGAAACTAATATAGTAAGCTTCAGTATAAAAGCACTAAATGTAACTAATGAGGTTTTCTTGAGTAAGTGCCAAGCTTATGGTTTATTGCTTTTTCCTTGGCTCGAGTCTCATATAAGAGCAGTTACCCATCTTGGCACAAAGGAAACAGAAATCATGAAAGCTGCTGAAATTATAAAGGAGGTTGTGTTAAATTTAATATGAGAATAAAAATAGATTTCTTTAGCGATTCAAACACTGACCCTTCAGCTAAAATGAGGGAAGCGATGGCTAAAGCAAAAGTTGGAAACGAAGCTGCATGTGAAGATCCAACTGTAAACGAATTAGTGGCAACCGCATGTAAAATATTAGGTAAACCTGCAGGAATCTTTTTGATTTCAGGAACGATGTCCAATGTAATTGCTTATAAAGTACACATTCAAAGACCTGGTGATTACTTGCTGCTTGATGAAACTTCACATCCACTCATAGTACAATCTGGCTTGATCGCAGCCCAGGCACATGCCACTCCTTTGCCCATCAAAGGTACGAGAGGAATATTTACTGGAGAACAAATTGTTGAGTTTATTACTCGTCCTAGTTTAAGAAATATTCCGAGAGTTGGGCTTGTTTCTATCGAACAAACGACAAATTTTGGTGGTGGAGCTGTGTGGCCTTTAGAATATATTCAAGAGATCTCAAGTCTCTGCAAAGAGAATGACGTATTCACTCATTTAGATGGAGCAAGACTGTTCAACGCTTGTGCTCATACTAAAATATCTCCAAAAGAGTATGCAAGTTATTTTGATTCGATATTTATTGATTTTAGTAAAGGATTAGGTGCTCCAATGGGCGCAATATTGCTTGGAAGTGAAGATTTTATTGAAAAAGCTTGGTACTATAAGTTTCAAATTGGTGGAGGTATGCACCAAGCTGGCATTATTTCAGCTGCATGTTTATATGCTCTACATAATAATGTAAATTCTTTAGAAGAAGATCATAAAAAAATGCAGCACCTTATAGAAGGCCTAGGCTCTATAGATCAAGTTATAATTGATATCGACCTGTATAAAACTAATATAGCGTATTTTTCATTACATACTAATTGTATATCTACTCAAGAATTAATAAACGTACTAATGACAAATTATGGAATTAGAATGGCTAACATCAAAGGTAAAATCAGAGCTATAACACATAGAGATATAAGCTATGAAGATATTAATACTACTGTATCTGCTATAAGAAAGATACTAAGTAAGTAATTTTCTGCACTAATTGTTTGCAAACTTCTTGTCAAACAATATTATACCAATATAGTATTATGCTAGCATCTGCATAGAGCTATTTGGGAATAGGTGTGAACTTTGTCTTCTTTCAATATTTACTATTCTTCTGTGGATATATGCTGCTTTATTTATCAAGACAAAGTATACCAATTGCTCTACCACTGTTAATAGATACTGACCATGTAAAATTAAGCTATTTTTTTGCCTGCTTTTCTTTTTTTTATGGAGTATCAAAATTTGTTAATGGAATAATCATGGACTCCAAAAATAATCCATTATTTATGTTTGGGCTATGCAATATTGCAACTGGATTATTAACCATTGGTATAACTTCATCATATAATAATCTAACTTTATTACTGTTAACATTAATATTATTAGCTTGGACACAAGGGTTAGGTTGGCCAGCTATTACCAAGTTTATGGTTACAAACTCTAGCATCTCTTCAATTGCATCATCATGGGGAGTTATGAGCTCATCTCAGCAACTTGGTTCTTGTATTACTTTAATTGTATTACCAAGTATAATTAAAATATATGATGCAAAAAGTGCATTTTTGTACTCTGGTCTCTTATGCTTACTTTTTGGAATTTATACAATATTAAAAGCATATTACAAAGAAAGTGCCAACTTTACTACCTATTATAAGGTGCAGAAATCTCAAATAGGTATCAAGGTAACAAGTTCCATATGGTTTCTATGTTGTGCTACTTTTTGTGCTTATATTATAAAAATGGGAATCTTTTTTTGGTTTCCTATAATTTTAAGGGATAAATTACAAATTTCTCTTGTACAATCCTCACTAATAACAGGCGTATATGATTTAGGTGGAATCCTTGGAACTTTAATCACAGGAAGAATTAGTGATATGTACTTCTTTCAAAATAGAAGCTTGCTGGCATTACTTTACATGTTGGGTATAGCACTCACTTTTATTGCAATGAACTTTGGTCAAAACATAATTCTTATGAACCTTGGTGCAATCTTATCAGGATTCTTTATATTTGGAGTGCAAGTACTGACAGGTGTTATAGCTGTAGAAATTGCTCCACAAAATAATGTGTGTGCAATTGTAAGCTTAACAGGATTATTTCAGTATATTGCAAGTTCAATATTTTCATGCGTGCTCTTAGGAGTACTTGTTAAGCACTGTGGTAACAGTATTATGTTTTCATTTTTTTCCATTTGCTCTGTTGTTGCACTCGTTTGCTTTTCCATACTATCAAGCAAAGATCTAAAAAAACTAAGTAAAGCGGTGTAAAAAAAATTTCTCAACAGTTAAACTTTGTAGATAGATTTTTTACCCAAGGAATAAACATGGTAACCATATCTTAGTAATAGCTCGCTATCTAATAAATTACGGAAATCAAAAATATTAGGTGCAGCCATAATACTCTTTAAACTTGCAAAATCTTGATTTTTAAATTCTTTCCACTCCGTTAATAATAATAAGGCTTCCGCGTCTCTTGCAGCCCCTATAGCATTGTCTGCGTACTCTATATCCTTTAGAACTTGCCTAGCATTATCCATCCCCATTGGATCATATGCAGTAATTTTAGCCTTGTTATTCACTAACAATTTTGCAATATCTATAGCTGGGCTATTTCTTACATCATCAGTACCAGACTTAAAAGTTAGCCCCCATATTGCTATTTTTTTATTTTGGACTCCATTTAATACATATTCTACCTTTTTAGCAATGTTTGTTATATGATTATAGTTAGATTCTTTAACTGAATTTAAAATTTGTAGCTTAACATTGTAGTCTTCAGCAAGCCTTAATAAAGCTGACAAATCCTTAGGAAAACATGATCCTCCAAATCCTGGACCAGCTTTGAGAAATTCCTTACCTATTCTATGGTCCATTCCCATACTGTTAGCTAAAAGGTCAATGTCTGCTCCTAATAGCTCACATAAACCTGCCATCTCATTGATAAAAGCAACCTTTGTTGCTAGAAAGGCATTAGAAGCATATTTAATCATTTCAGCAGTAACTGTATCAGTGACTATTAACGGAATATTCTTATCTATAAATGATCTATATATAACTTCTAGTTTTGCCCTAGCTAGCTTAGTTTTTACTCCTATTATTATCCTATCTGGGTATAAAAAATCTGATACTGCAGAGCCTTGCTTGAGAAACTCTGGATTAACTCCTAAATCAAAGTTATAGCCCTTATTAGATAAATAATTATGTATATTTTCTGCAGTACCAGGAGGAACAGTTGACTTTATCACTATTAAGCAATCTTGATTAACTCTCTCAGAAACTTCACTTACTGCATTATATACATTCTTTAAATTTGCATTTCCTAGGGAGTCTGATGGAGTATCTACAGTTACAAATACTACTTCTGTATTGGGATTTATTTGAGAATACGAATCAAAAAATCTTATCCTTTGTGACTTTATATTATTCTCTAAATAATCTGCTAATCCAGGTTCATATAAGGGAATTTTCCCTGATTTCAAAAGTTCAATCTTCTCAGTATTTATGTCAATGCAATCAACTTTATGGCCCTGCTCCGATAACATTGTACCAGATACTAAGCCTACATACCCTACTCCTATAATAGTTATGTGCATTTTATTATCACCTTAAAAATATAGCTTAGCATCTAAAATAAATACCATTAACAATTATAAACTTTTGTTGTTACATTATTTTTCTTAATTGCCTTACCTTCCGAATAAGCTATAAATAAGGTTGATGGTATTAATATCAAAGTACCATATAAAGCACTTTTATCAGGTAATTCATTAAATATAACGTATGCTACTATTGCAGAAATTATTAGCTCTGTGTATCTATAAGGTGCAAGTGCAGTAGCATCAGTAAGAGCAAAAGCTTTTAACATGAAGAACAGAATTAGGTTTGAACTTATTCCTAAAATCAGCAGTAATACTAACTCCAACAAGGAAGGCATATGCCAATAAAATAACAAAGATGGAGTGGAAAAAATTGTTGTTGTTAGAGCTGAGTAAAATAATATACTTATTATTGTCTCCTTCATTACAAGCTTCTTATTAAGTACATCTAGTATAGCGAAGATTAATGCGGATACAATAAAAATAAGAATTTTAGGATTAAAATCCTCACTATAAGCTTTAGTAGTAATAGCAATACCAATAAAACCAATGACAGCTACTACCCATCTTTGCCAAATTATATTTTCTTCCAGAAAAGGAATTGCAAGAAGCATAACAAATAATGGTATTGAGAAACCTATAATTGTTGCAGTTACTATTGGGCAAATAGTCAACCCATAGGTCCATAAGGTCATTCCACAAAACAACAATGCACCTCTAGTTATTTGAATAGATATTCGACTTGTTTTACAAACTCCTATTCCATAGTAAAATATAAAAGGTATAAGAGTAATAGTGCTAAATAAAAAACGGAAAAAGATTATCTCAAAACTTTGAAGGTGTAAACCGAGACACTTTGATATAGTATCATTAACTACACTACTAAGTAAACTGAGTATAAACCAGGTAACTCCAAGCAAATAAGCTCTTAGTCTGTGATCCATAAAACTCCAAATTTAATATTTTATGAGATAACTTTACTGTACAAAAGATCAATAATAGAAAAGGTTTCTTCTATCTACTGTTTAACCATATTCATAAATATTTAGTAGAAATAATTTGAGAAGTGTTATATAAAATGCAGCTTTATTGCATAATTTTAATAAACAGAAATGCTAACTGATTTTTTTGTAATATATGATAATACTTGCGAATACTATCACATTATCAGGAAAAGTAATCGGGAGTACTGACGGCTGTGGCGATTTTACCAACTAGCTCCTCTGCTAGCATTAGCAATATGTGTTTTCAGCATCAATTTTAAAAGCATTAAATTTGAAGTTTATCAAACAACACGAATTAGCAGCAAAACTTTATGAAAATGCTTCAGTTGAGTTAGCTAAACAAGGATTTAGAATGGTTAATATATTGACTATTTTTACTTGTATCTTAAACACAATTCAATTTTCACACTCATCGGCAGTTAGGCCACTTGCTCGCAAAATAACATCAGTAGAAACACCCGCCTTCACTAGATTTTTCGCAACCTTAATCTTTTCTGTTTTTTTAACTTTCTCTTTGCTATTCTTCATATCCCTAGATAAAAATTTCTTCACTAATTCTTGCTCTTCAGTTTTTCTTAGTAAATTAAGTAGTTCACTATCTTCATTTGTTTTAGGCAGCAGAACTTTAATATTCACTGATAATCCTTCTGCTATTTGATATAATTTGTCAAATGATATGGCAGTGTATCCTATTTCATACTCGTGTATTTCCTTGAGTGTTAAACCAACTTTGTTTGCTAAATCTTTCTGAGTATACCTTTTTATCAATCTCCATTCTCTTATTCTTTGCCCTATTCTGTAGTATATAGAATCAGTGCAGACTCCTTTCTCTGTATTATCATACTCGTAAATAGATAAGCCGGTTGCTTGGGAAATTATGTCAACTGAAACCCCTTCTTTCACTAGATTTTTTGCTATTTCCAACCTTGCCTCTTCTTGATTAATTTTTTCGCTAATATGAACAAACCTGACTAATGAAGGTACTATTTTGCCTAACTTTTGATTCTCGTATATTTTCGTTAGATAGAGTATTTCCTCGTCTTCATAGCTGTCTTCCCTTACTATTACTGGTTCAGGTAATAAATCTATAACGTCAACTGATAATACTCTTGCTATTATATATAGTACTTCAATTGGAATAGGAATATACCCATCTTCATAGCTGTTTACTTCTTGGTATGTTAAACCTATTTGACTTGCTAATCCTATTTGAGTATGCCCTCGCATTAACCTACAATTTTCTATTCTTTGCCCTATTCCGTAACTAACATTGCTTGCAGAAACAAACATTTATCCTCCATTTAAGAAAAAAACTTTATTGCTATAATTTTTTTACGAGCTATCCATCTAAAACCATATCAATAGATAAACCTACCGCTTGCAAAATAGTATCAATAGAAATTCCCCCTTTTACTAGATCCTTTGCAACTTTAATCCTTTCTATCTCTCTCACTTTCTCCTCACAAATACGTATCCCTTCAAACAAAGATTTTATTAGTGCATGACGTAGTTCTTGGCTCTCAATTTCTTTGTATTCTTTAATCAAATTCGGTAGCTCATTTTCCACTTTACTACCTTCATCTTCCTCTGTTAGTAGATCTGTAATACTAATCGATAATGTTTCTGCTATCTCATATAATTTTCCCAGTGGAGTAGCTACGCGTCCTTGTTCATAGTTGCTTATTTCGTCACGTGTTGTACTCATTTTCTCCGCTAAATCCTTTTGAGTATACTCTCTTCCATTCCTTTATCTTTTTGCCTATTTGGTAGTAGATAGAACCAACTTTTTCTTCAACACATTCATCAGCAGACAGACCAATTGTTTTTGCAACAATATCAACAGAAACTCCTGCTTTAACCAGACTCTTTGCAATTTTTATTTTTTCCGATTTTCTACTACTTTTCTCACTAACTTGGACAAATTTGGTTAGCAAACAAAACATCTTACGTAACTCCTGATCGTTAATCTTTTTATATTCTCTTACTAGATTTAATATTTCTTCTTCATCTTCAAGACAGCTTTTTGATACAGGAATAAGATCCGTAATACTGATTGATAGTGCCTCAGTTATAGCATACAACCTTTCAATTGGAACTCTACGATTCCCTTTCTCATATTGCAATATCACCCAGTATTTTACACCAATTTTCTCTGCTAAATCTTTCTGAGTGTACCCTCGCTCTAACCTCCAGCTTTTTAATTTTTCTCCCACTTTATAATCTAGACTTTTTTCCACAAAAAGAACCTTGCATATAATATTTTCTATTATAGCTCAAAGGCTCCAGATATAATAGCCAGACTCTGGAACCTTTAAATTAAAGTGCCCTACAAGTTTCTTTACTATTTTCACGTACTTTGTCTGCCCATGAAAACAATTTTTCACTTACTTCCTTCTGCTTTTCACTCCATATGCCACATCTAGTGAAACTACCTCTTTCTACCGCTTCTTTAAGTTTCACTCCTCCAAAGAGACAGTTTTTTCCTATTTCTTCGCCTCTTTTTTGTAACTCAGCCCACATTTCCTTATTTTCTACTCTCACTTGCACCTGATCTGCCTCTTGGTACAATATAATATTTAGCTTACCAATGCTTGTAGGAAATTCTAACATGATAGAGCTGCCATCTGAAATATCGGTATAGTTTCTTATACCTCCCTTCTCACTTTTAACTTCAACTGCATCATTACCAATTTTTAAGATATTACTTCCTAACTTTCTGTTTGCTTCCAGTATTTTGGCTACCTCTACCTTACTATTCCCAGAAAATTCTATATACGATGTTGTATTATCTATCTCAACATCTATTAATTCTCCTTCTTGCACAGCATTTTCGCCAGCTTCCTCTAGCTCTTCTAGTTGCTTATCTATCTGTGGCTGAACTTCTGGCTGTAGCTCATTATAGATTTCACCTATCAGTTTATTCTGCAGTAGAGTATCATGAAACTCTGCACCACTTAGCATTAATTTACGTATTAGCTTTTTACGATCAGCCTTATCAAATTTATGAAAATGTGTGCCCAGTATCACATATTCCGCGAAGCTCCATTCTCCATCATTACATGCATTTAGCCTTGCTCCAGAAGCTAGTACTTTGTCTATAACTTTGTGCAATTCATTTACGTTTTTTGCCTCTACTATAGAACTCTTAAACCAGCTCAGCTTCTCTGTATTTGGCTTTATTTTTTGCAAAGCTGAGGCAAATGGATTTTTATCTTCTTGATCACTTACAGGTTTTGTGCCATATATATAATCAAGTCCTTTTCCATAGTTGATTTGAACGTTTCTGCTAGGGAAAGGCATTGTATCTTCCAGTTTTATCTCCTTCTGGCTATTAATTTTACTCACAAATTTAGACTGCTCTATATCAACGCTTTCAAGAGCACCAAATATTTTCTTGTGATTAACATTAGTCTTTTTATTCTGATCTTTACTAGTCATATAAACCTCATATTAAAAATACTTTTTAAGTGTACAATAAACTTTGTTATTATACATTATATTACTCATTATAAATTAATATGAGTAGATTTGTAAATACTTTCTGCTATAACAATCCGTTTTCTCTAAAGCTAAAATAACCCCCACTTGTAATGATAATATGATCAAATAATCTAACGCTTACAGTACTACATGCTGCTGCTAAGCTCTTTGTTACTTCTTGATCTTCTTCTGAAGGTTCTAAACTTCCCCCAGGGTGGTTGTGTGACATTATTACTAATGTTGCATTCTTTATTAATGCTTTTCTTGTAATTTCCTTTATGTATACTGGTGCTTTTTCCATTTCACCAATATAGGATTCTTCTCCAATTAGTTGACGCCTTTTATTCAAGTACAGTATTTTTACACATTCCCTTTCTGAGTGGCCTATACTTACGTTTAAGTACTCTACTAGCCCTTGTAAGTCCATTATTGGCTCACTTTTGAGCTTTTCTCTCAGTACCCTTTCTAGTGTTTCCTTAACGCACATAATCATTGCTACTGCAGAATCAGTTACTCCTTCTATGACTTTCAGGTCATCCATTTCTCGACCTAAAATCCTTCCTACTCCTGCATAAGTATTCACCAGATTTTTAGCAATTTCTTGAGCTTGTGGCCTTTCATGTACTGCACTTAAAAATGTTTCCATTATTTCACGATCAAGTAGTGCTTTGCCTTTGCTTTCTAATATTCTGAATTCGATTTCTTCTTTACTTTTATTCATATAATTTACCCTTCACTAACAACAAACTTTTTTTAGATATTTACTGCTGTTTTTTATCAGCATTGGCATAAAGCCATAGCTTTCGAGTGAAGTCAAATCAATTTCTCAATCTTTTTTACTTATTTTTTCATCTAAGAGTAAAGATATTAATATATACTGATTTTTTATTTTAAATCTGTTGAATTTCGCCTAAAGAGAGGCCTATTGTTTTTAAAATAATATTGATAGAAATTCCTCCTTTCACTAAATCCTTTATCTTTTCTGCTCTTTTCACTTTTTCCTCGCAAATTTGTATGCTTTCAAACAGAGATTTTATTAGCGCATAGCGTAATTCTTGACTCTCAATTTTTTTGTATTCTTTTATTAAATCAGGTAGCTCACTTTCTACTATCTCATCTTCCTCTATGAGCAGATCTGTAATGCTAATTGATAATGTTTCTGCTATTGCATATAATTTTTCCAGTGGAATGGCCACACGTCCTTGCTCATAGTTGCTTATTTTATCACGTGTTGTATCCATTTTCTCAGCCAAATCCTTTTGAGTATACTCTCTTCCATTCCTTTATCTTTTTGCCTATTTGGTAGTAGATAGAACCCGTTTTTTCTTCAACACATTCATCAGCAGATAGACCAATTGTTTTTGAAACAGTATCAACAGAAACTCCTGCTTTAACCAGACCCTTTGCAATTTTTACTTTCTCTGCTTTCCTACTACTTCTTTCACTGACTTGGACAAATTTGGTTAGCAAACAAAACATCTTACGTAATTCCTGATCATTAATCTTTTTATATTCTCTTACTAGATTTAATATTTCTTCTCCCTCATCTTCAAGACAGATTTTTTCATTTGATACAGGAATTAGGTCTACAATACCAATCGACAATATCTCTGCTATAGCATACAACTTTTCAATCGAAATTTTTCGTGTTCCTTTTTCATATTGTAGTACTACTTGATACGTTACACTGACTTTCTTCGCTAAATCTTTTTGAGTATACCCCTTTGCTATCCTACAACTTCTTACTTTCTGTCCTACTACTTTATAATATAAAAAATTAGAGTAATTATTCTCTTTTTTCACATTTTATACTCCATAACCAGAAGAGCTGTTACGTATGCTTAATTGGCAACCTTTTTGACAAACTGAACTCATCTCCTTTCAAACAATTTTTCTATATCACTTATTTTCATTTCTATATACGTTGGTCTTTCATGACCAGAATATGGAGTTTTCTCAATTTGTCTTAGTATCTCATTCATCTCTTCCAATTTCATTTTTCTTCCTGCTCCATGGCAAGCGATTGTGGCTGATATTTTATTCACCTTATCCTCTATTGACAACGTATCTTCCATTTCCGTTAACTTATCTACTATATCAACTAGCATCCCTTTTATATCTATTGTTCCCAAGATTGAAGGTATTTCTTTCACCATTATTTTATCTTCTGATTCTATTTCAATACCAAAACCCATTTCAAAAAGCTCATCTTTATAAGTTTCAATCATCCCCATTCCAGCTTGGTTTTTGATTTTAACTGTTTCAGGAAGAAGAAGTTTCTGTCTTTTTATGCTTGTTAAGCACTCGTATATCAATCTCTCGTGGTCTGCATGTTGATCTACTATAATCAGCCTATCTCCAGCCTCAGCAATAATGTAAGTATTGTAGACCTGACAGCGTGCATATCCCAGAGGATAATCCTCTATTAAATCAATTTGCTTCCTTTCTAAAACCATCGTTCCCTTTTGGGATGGAGATTCTCCATATTTAAACGTTTCTGGTAAGCTTTGCCTTCTTTCATCTGGTGCATTGAATTCTTTCATTAGACGATTTTCTAAAAGACTTGGTCTCTTTTCATAAAACTCTTTTTGATTCTTTTTCTCTTTACTATCAACCTGCTCTTGGCTTTTACTATCATTAAAAATTAGCTCCTCTTCAATACCTTGACCACTTGCTGCAAACCTCGTTGATAATGCTTTTATTATCCCTCTTCTCACTGTTTCATATATTAGCCTTTTATTCTGAAATCTTACTTCCGATTTATTTGGATGCACATTTACATCTACTTGATCGTATGGTATCTCTAAGTGCAGCACTGCAAAAGGATACCTCCCACTTAGAATAAAATCTTGATACGCATATCTAATTGCACCAATAAGTAGATTATCTTTTATTGGCCTTCCATTAACAAACGTATAGATCTGAGTTGAATTGCCACGACTAATAGTTGGTTTACAGATGTGTCCCGTAAGTTTGATGCCGTCTTCTTCCTCTTTAACTTCCAGCGAATTGCTCTGAAATTCTTCTTCTGTTTCACATAATCTGTTAAATAATGAAGTTTGCTTAACATATTTTAAGAGCTTTTTATTACCGGAAGTGAGAGTAAACCCAATACTATAGTTAATCATTGCTAAGTTATTTACAATGTCAACAATGCTTTGTGTTTCTGCCCTCTCGGTTTTTAGAAATTTTAATCTATTTGGAGTGGCAAAAAATAAGTCACGAACTTCAATATATGTACCCTGTAGCAAAGAACAAGGTGTAATCTCTCTTATTTTTTCTCCTCCCTCATACCTTATAGACCATGCTTCCTTTGCTCCACTTGCCTTAGACGATAATTTCATTCTGCTTACTGCTGCAATTGAAGGTAAAGCTTCTCCTCTAAACCCAAGGTGCTTGATCTCTATTAACTCACTATCGCTTAATTTTGAAGTAGCGTAGCGCATAAACGCAAGTTCCAAATCTTCCTTTTCTATTCCATTTCCATTATCTGTCACAGTTATAAGATTACGCCCACCACTTTCTATTTTGGTCTCTATCTCTGAACTTCCAGCATCTATTGCATTTTCTACTAATTCCTTTACTACACTCGCTGGCCTCTCTATTACCTCTCCCGCTGCTATACGATTTATAGTTTTTGTGTCTAAAAGAATTATTGCCATAATACTCCACCCAATCTATGAAACTTAGAGTTCCCTCTATTTTTTGGTGATTTCTTGACCTCACAATCTCTATATTTTAGCTTTTTAGATTCCTTTCTAGCAAGTCTATCTGCCTCCTCATTGTACATATTACCGTTGTGAGCTCTAACCCACTTCCAATTAATATCATGCTGCAAAGCAACTTCATCTAGTTCCTGCCATAATTCTCTGTTCTTCACTGGCTTTTTATCGGCTGTCTTCCAACCATTTACCTTCCATTTATTGATCCACTCTGTTATACCTTGTTTAATATACTGACTATCAGTGTGTAAAACAACTTCGCAAGAAACTTTCAACATCTTTAGCCCGTTAATCACAGCCTTTAACTCCATTTTGTTATTCGTTGTGTCTTCTTCACCTCCAGAGATACGTTTCTTGATAAAGACACTTTTATTTTCATACATCACCACGGCTGCCCATCCACCAGGCCCAGGATTTCCGGAACATGCTCCATCTGTATATATTGTAACCTTCTTTTTTTCGCCCATACTTACAGGATATAGATTCAACGTAAATTTGCTACTGAAAATGTTGACATGAAGTTTCAAGATCTTTATCATATACAAGGTGTAGGGAGCCCGTCCTCTCGATGTTAGGTAATCATATTTGAGTCTTTGTACTCGCATTTTTTTGGAGCCTACACCAAAGTGTTTTTGAAACTTTTTATAGCTTATCAGTTCATTTGCTAGGGTTTTAAGGCAGTTATAAAACGATGACTAACACTACATCTAAAGCCTAAAATGTAATTCTCAGGTGATCTTTGACAGATGTTTTTTTTCATCAACACATTCAAAGCTTAGAAAAACAAAAGGGTTGAATATTTCTTCACAATTGTGTATAATAATTAATGCTTTTTATCTTACTTTCTCATGGCTTTTTCTAAATTTCTTGATGCTCGCAATGATTATGCCTTTAAAAGAATATTTGGCACTGAAAAGAATAAAGATATCCTTATTCATTTCTTGAACGATATTTTAGGCTTCACTGGCTTAGCTGCTATTCACGATGTTGAATTCTTGGCTACCATTTTGGACCCTGAAATTGCCGCTAAAAAGCAGAGTATTGTCGATGTTCTTTGTAAAGACTCTCAAGGTTCAAGATATATTATAGAAATGCAGTTCACTAAGACCAAAGGCTTCGAAAAACGTGCTCAATATTATGCTGCTAAAGCCTACTCAAGTCAAGCTGATCAAGGTGATAATTATCATAATCTCAAGGAAATTATCTTCATAGCTGTTGCTGATTGTATTATTTTTCCAGATAAGGCTGAGTACAAATCTAATCATGTCATTTTAGATCAAAATAGCTTTGAACATGACTTAAAGGATTTTTACTTCGTATTCATAGAACTACCAAAATTTACAAAGACAAAAGAAGACCAACTAGAAAATATAGTAGAAAAATGGTGTTACTTTTTTCGATATGCAGCAGAAACAAACGAAGAGGACCTAGATAAAATAGTTGGTAGTGACGTAATAATAAAACGAGCTTATGAAGAGATGAATAAGTTTAATTGGTCAGAAGAAGAGTTACTAGCATATGAACAAATGAAAAAACGCATAATGGATGAGGTAGCTGCTTTAGCTCAAAAATTTGATGAGGGTCTTAAAGTAGGTCACGAAAAAGGTAGACAAGAAGAAAAAATCGAAGTTGCAAAAAACCTACTTAATGCTGGCATTTCTATTGATGTTATTTCCCAGACAACTGGCCTTCCTCAGGCTGACATTACACAACTTAAGGAAGAAACTTTTTAGTCTACTACCTTCTTCCAGCGACTAATTCTCTGGCATTGCCCGCAATTAATACATCATCTAACCTAGTTCTAGGTCCAGATAAACCTAAGCTTTGCGGTTCTTTTATATTATCCATTTTTAGTACGTTATTTTCATTATGTAGCATTTGGTGTATTGATTGATTTAGTGATACATCTAGCTTGTTATTAAATGTAGCCATAAACTTTTCAAATTTCTTCGGACTTAATTTACCAGCTTCTTCATCAGGACATGCTTTCTCTACATACGATTTTAAAATCCCTGAAATTTCATTGAATTTACCACTCATGACTTTTCTAGTAATTTCTTTCTGCATTTCCATATAATCAATATTTAATCGATGCATTGATACACCACTTTTTAATCCAGCTTGCTCTACTACTTTCTCAAATTCCTTTGTAATATTGAGTGCATAGCCCTGTGCTTCTAGTGGGGATATAGACTGATCTACTGTAGAAATATACTTCTGACCTGTAACTTTTCTAATTAATAAATCAAGTAACATTATTGTACCATTAAAATCAACATGTGATAGATAGTGATCTCCCATTTCTAGTATTATATTTCCGCTACTAGGTTTAAATTTAACAGGTGTTTGCCTTTCACGCATTTGTTTTATATTTGCATTTACATAATCAATGTTGTCTCGAAAGAAACCTCCATTTTCTTGTTTTTTATCTGTACCATCAGATGGTAGTGTGGTACTTGTTGAACTACTATTACTTACCGAAGCTTTGGCAAATTGCTCATCAACTTGTGGTATTGAACTTGCAGTATTTGATGCTTCCTCAGATAAAGCAGCTCTAAACCCACCTACAGAACTTTTCACCCAACTAAACAAATCATTTATCCATGAAGATGGTCTTGTACCACTACTTGCTGTTATCTCAGGTTGATCACTTGAATCTATAGCAAGAGGTTTTCTTGACATATGATGATGATTGTGATCTCCATGGTGATGACGGCGTTTACGTTGTACAGGCTTTTCTCTTTCTTGATTAAGTTTTTCTAAGCACTGCACAACATCACTACATTCTTCATTTTTACTATGTTCTCTAAGTTTTTCTTTAGCAATATCTAGTGGTGTCTTACCATCCCTTTCAGTATCGATATTAGCCCCTCGACTGATAAGCTCTCTAACTTTAGGGAGATTTTCTTCTCTTACAGCAGTAAATAACTTCCTGTTTAATTGTTCATGTTCTAAAATTCTCACTATACGACCTTGTTGGCCAAGCAATAATGCATTATTGAGAGATCCTTGATTCTCTTCAAGAGTGTTCTTTGTATTAATAGCAATATCTAGCGGCGTCTTACCATTCTTGTTTTTAGTATCAATATTAGCTCCTCGACTGATAAGCTTTTCAACTCTAGAAAAATCATATTCTCTTACAGCAGTAAACAACTCTTTGCCTAATTGTTCTTGTTCTAAAATCTTGACTATATCTGTGTAACCTTTTTGAGTAGCTAAGTCTAAAGGTGTTTGGCCGTAAGTATCTTTAACCTCAATGTCAGCACCTCTACCAAGAAGAAGTTTAACTGTACTTGGCTTATTTCCTTGTACAGCTACATGTAAAGGTGTCCAACCATTATTAGTTCTATCGTTAATGTTATTAGCATCACTATCTAAAAAAGACTCAACTATTTCAGATTTATCATTATTTTGGGCAGCCAAATGTAAAGGTGTATCACCATATCTATCTTTAGCTCTAATGTTAATATTGCTATCAAGAAAAAATTTAACTACATCAAACTTACCGTAAGCAGAAGCAAAGTGTAAAGGGGTCCAACCATACATGTCTTTAGCCTTAATGTTAGCACCTCTATTAAGAAAAAACTGGACCATGTCCAGATTACCTTCTTGAGCAGCAAAATGCAAAGGTGTTTTACCATCCTTATCTTGAGCATCAATGTTAGCAGCGTCCAAGCTAGCACCTCGGCTTACAAGATCTTTAACTTTTTCAAAATCACCATCTTGTACTGCAGTCAACAATTGTTTATTTAGCCGTAATTCTGCTTGTTGTAAATACTCTACAACATTATCATATTGGTGACCTTTAGCCACATCTAGCGGGTTTCTACCATCCTTATCTTTAGCACTGATATCAGCTCCTTTACCTATAAGATACTCTACTACATCCAGACGACCATTCCAAGAAGCCCAGTACAGCGGTGTCCTGCCATCTTTGTCAGTATCATTAACACTCACTCCCTTACTAATAAGAAACTCTATAATGTTTTTACTATTATTCTCAGCGGCAACATGTATAGGTTTTTCACCAATAGTAGAAGTATCTGCAGCATTGATATTAGCTCCTTTTTCTATCAAGAATTTTGCAACCTCTAATTGATCAAACTTAGCAGCATAGTGTAAAGGTGCCCAACCATTTTTATCAGCCTCATCAACGTTTACCCCCTTGCTGATAAGAAACTCTATAATACTTTTACTATTATTTTCAGCAGCAACATGTATAGGTTTTTTACCAGCAGTAGAGGCGTCTGCAGTATTGATACTAGCTCCCTTATCAACGAGAAGCTCAGCAATCTCTAAACGTCCTCTCCATGCAGCATAGTGCAGTGGTGTATAACCTTGCTTGTCAGTATCATTAATACTCACGCCTTTGCTGAGAAGAAACCCTATGATATCTTTACTATTGTTCTCAATAGCAACATGCACAGGCTTTTTACCATAAGGGCCTTTATCTGCAGCATTAATATCAGCGCCTTTCTTTACCAAAAACTCTGCAACTTCTAAATGACCTTTGTATGCAGCCCAATGTAGTGGTGTCCAGCTGTACTTATCTCTAGTATTAACACTAGCATTTCGACTAATAAGACTCTTCACTTTATTGAGATCGCCATTTTGTACTGCAGTCAGCAATTCTTTATCTAAATCTGACTGTACTTGTTCTATTATTTGTATTATATCTGTATAACCTTCTTGCACAGCCAAATCCAAAGGTGTTTTACCATCCTTGTCTTTAGCGTTAATATTAGCACCTTTATTGAGAAGAAGTTTGACTGTACTTGGTTTATTTCCTTGTATAGCTAAATGTAAAGGTGTTGAACCGTTATTATTTACATCATTAATACCACTAAGATCTCTGTTCAAAATAAATTCAATTACTTCAAGTGTACTATCATGTTGAGCAGCTACATGCAAAGGTGTTTCACCATCTTTATTTTTAACCTTTAAGCTAGCTCCCTCTTCGACAAGATATTCTACTACTTTCACATGACCATTATTACAAGCGTTATGTAAAGGAGTATTATCACTATTATCTTTCGCTTCTAAACTAGCACCTTGGCTAACAAGAGCCTTGACTCTATTAAGATCATCACCGTTTACTACAGCCAACAATTCTTTATTTAAACCTGACTGTGCTTTTTTCAAAAATTCTTTTATATTTTCTTTAACAGCCAAGTCTAAAGGTGTGTTACCATCTTTATTTTTAGCCTTTAAGCTAGCTCCCTTTTCGATAAGATATTCTACTACTTTTAAATGACCATTTTGAGAAGCATAATGTAAAAGAGTGTTACCATTGCTATCTTTCACCTCCAAGCTAGCACCATGGCTAACAAGATCATCAACTTTATTAGGATCACCATTTTTCACCGCAGACAACAATTCTTCATCTAATCCTGATTGTATCTGCTTTATCATTTCTACTATATTTATGTAACCCTTGTGATCAGCCAACTCTAAAGGTGTTTTATTGTCTTTATTTTTAGCCTTTAAACTAGCTCCCTTTTCGATAAGATATTTTGCTACGTTAAAGTGACCATTATTACAAGCATTATGTAGAGGAGTATTATCATTATTATCTTTAGCTTCTAAATTAGCACCTTGAGCAATAAGATCTTTTACTTTATCAAGATTACCATCCCTTGCATTAATTAATAACCCTTGATCCAACTCCGCCTTCTTCAAAATTTCTATCATATCTCCTTTAGTAGCTAAGTCTAAAGGTGTTTTATTATTCTCATCTTTAGCATTGACACTAGCGCCTCTATCAAGAAGAAGTTTTACTACGTTCAACCTTCCTGCTTCAACAGCAAGATGTAGAGGTTTTCTATTATGGTCGTCTTGAGACTCTATGTCAGCACCTTCATCAAGAAGAAATTGAGCTATATCCAGATTACCCTCTTGAGCAGCAAAATGTAAAGGCGTTCCCTGATACGTTATCTCATTATTAAATTTTGCACCGTTACTAACAAGAAGCTTGACCACACCCCATTTACCTGACTGAGCAGCATAAAGTATCGGTGTCCAATCACGCCCGTCTTGAACTTCGATACTTGCACCTCTGTCAAGAAGGAATTGAACCATATCCAAATTATTTCCTGATGCAGCAAAGTGTAAAAGTGTTTTACCTTCCTTGTCTTGAGCATCAATATTAGCTCCTCTATCAAGAAGAAGTTCTACCACGCTCCATTTACCTGATTGAGTAGCAAGAAATATTGGTGTGTACCCAAATTTATCTTGAACTTCAATATTAGCACCTCTATCAAGAAGAAGTTTAACCTTATCAAATTCACCCGCCTCGGAAGCAAGATGCAACAGTGTTCTGTCAAGTTTACCTTGAGCATTTATGTCTCCACTGTTTGGAACCTCTAAATGTATAGAACTCTCTTGTGAATTAACAATAGAACTCACATTATTTAATTTATCAATACTATCTGAATTATGTATTTTATCTACTTCATTACTTAATAATATCTCTTTGTCAGTAAATTTTATAGATAATGTTTTCATTTCAGGTTCTTTATAGAAATCTCTAAAATATATAATACACAACTCATTTGCTTCTATGCCAGCATTAAAGGCATTGGTAACTATCAAGTCATATTTATCATGAAGGTAGGTATACCGCCCTGCTTTTTTAGATATAATTAGTTTACTATTTTCTTCTATGTCTTGAGGTCTTACTACAATAATTTTCTCATCAGAAATAAAGAACGAAGACTTTAAACCTAAACTATCATCGATTTCCATCGGTGCATTATCAAAAATAATTTGTAATTTTTTATACCACTTATTTACAAGGGCATCTTTCAACCTAACTGTTATTACATCTTGCTGCAAGCCGGTAGCTGATATAGATAACTTAATTAATAAATCACTTTTGCCTTTAATAACTGTTGGTATCGGTTTTATACTCAAATCCCTATTTATCTGCTGCACCAACTGATGTAGGTCTAATGTACTTCTTAAACTTTTCTTTCCATTGACATCATCATTAATCACTACTTCTTGAATAGGGAAGTTTTCAATATCAAGTGTTTCATAACCTGAAGTAATTGCACATACATCGTTTCCGCTTAGAACAATATTTCTTCTCTCACTTGCATTGAGTTCATTACATACATCTCTCCTCATAGAATCCGCAGCATTGCTTCTCCCTCTATTATTTAAATAACTATCTAAATATAACTTATTTTTTGACTGATTTAAAAAGGTATGCCTTTCAACATCTTCCACTATAGCAGATATTCTACTTGCTATTTGCTGACTATTTTCTTCAGTTAATATTAACTGATAGTCCACTGCAGTTTGATTATAACCATTTAATTCTCGTATGCTACGTCTCTTGCGAGTAGATCCACAATTTTCAATTTTCCACTTAAATTGACCACCCTCTTCATTTGAAGGCCAGGTAAACACATACCGCCTGTTATTGTCAACTTGGAAAGTAGAAGCACTATTAGGTGAATATAAGTACCTTCCATACTCAACATTCTTGAGATACACATTATCACCATTAGGCTCAACCTTCCACTTAAATTTATCACTATTGCTATTTGAAGGCCAGGTAAACGCATACCGCCTACCCCTGTCACAATCGTTTAAGTGGTATGTACAATCATCATTAGGCGAATACAAATACCTTCCATACTCAACATTCTTTAAATACACATTATCGCCATTGAGCTCAACCTTCCACTTAAATTGATCACTATTTCCATTTGAAGGCCAAGTGAACACATACCGCCTATCCCTGTCACACTTGTTTAAGTGGTACATGCAATCATTATTAGGTGAGTACAAGTACCTTCCATACTCAACATTTTTAATACATATCTCTGAAGAAAATACTGCATTTCTCACTGATTCTGGTAATTTGTTTTTTAGCTTTTCAAGATCAGATTTCTCTTCTGAATTGACGCTAGGCGTTGTCATGGTCTCTCTAATAGAGTAAGCTAATTTGAACATTGCACCATCATTCTTTGGTATTTTGTCAAACGCAGCTATATAACCTGGAATAAACTGACCAATATAATGGTGACTGCGTATAAACCTTAATATTCCTTCTATACCTACACCCGCGTATGTGTCATTTACAGCTTCTTTAATTGCTTCATTAAACAACCTTTCATCGAAATTATAAACCTTATCTATGAGTTCAATAGTCGAAGCACTACGACTATGCAGTATACCCTCCTTTAGCACCTTTTTGGCTGCACTTTTTATTGAATCTCTTAAACTACTTATACAAGACTCTACCAATCTTTTTGCATTAGATGGAATATTTGCTTGGTTAACAACTTCCTTCTTTAAAAATCCAACCTGTTTTATCATTTTAGATGCGTCATTACTTTTAGTCTTGATCCTGTTACAAAGAAGTTCAATTACACCTGAGTCATTATTGTAAGCAGCTAAGTACAGAGGTGTTCTACCATCGTTGTTTTTAGCCTCGATATCAGCACCTCTATCAAGAAGAAGATTAATTATATTTTGCTTGGCTTCTTCAACAGCCAAATGCAGGGGTGTCTGACCCTCCTTACTTCTAATTTCAATGTTAGCACCTTTATCTACAAGAAAACTAACCATATCAAAGTTGCTGTAATGAACAGCATAGTGTAAAAGTGCCCAATTATCATCGTTGCAACTAGTTAAGGCATTAATGTCACCTTTCTTCTCTAAAAATGATTTAAATACACTTTTGCTTATTTCACATTACCGTTGTAAACAGCATAATTCAAAGCTGTCCAGTTCTGTGAACACTGATTTTTATGTTCAACATCAGCAGTACTTTTTTTAGCAGCTTTATCAAGAAGGGTTTTAACTTCATCCCATTTACCTTCATAAACTGCTGTGCTTACCAATGGTTTTAATACCCCCAATCCTGAAGTTATCATCCGCTTATTGCACTGATCTATTATGTCTGAATCATAACCATTCAGCAAAAGATCATTTTCTAACTTTTCAAGCAATGTTAAAATCTGATTACTACTTGGCGTTTTATTTTTTAATTCCTCAATTTGTTCTAAATTACAGGAACTTTCTGTAAAGCTAACCCGGTCTTGCAGTGAAGGAAAACCAAGACATTGATGTGCTGGGTCTCTATTTTCTCTTTCAAAATCGTCAACTGATATTAAACATTTAAAGTCATTTTCTACTTTAGGAGTATATTTACTTCTATTTTGGTAATTTTCTGAAGCTTTATCAATTAAAGCTTGTATTTTTCTGACCTCAGATAAACTAAACCTATCTAATCTACGGAGCGTTATTGGTTCTAAACCTAGATCAAACTCCAACGTAGAAATTCTATAAGATTCAGAATTATTCCAATTGTTCATGTTGATCGTATGATTAGACTTCTTATCACGAAATATTAGATCTGTACCACTACTAGAAACTTCAACCTGATCCGGAGTAATATTTTTTAGTACCATTACTCCTATTCGTTCCTCATCTTGTCCTACAGAAATAGAGATATTTTTTTCTAATTTTTGATTGTGCTGAATGATACTAGTAGAATCACTAAAGTCTTCAATATATTCTTTTACAATTCTTTCATAATCACCTCTAAGTTTATCCTTATACTCCACTACATTATCAACATTTTCTAATAAGCCAGAAGATAGGAAAAGGTCATTATTATTCCATAAAGAATAAGAAATATTTTTCCATTTATTTCGGTTAGTATAAAACCCTTCTATTCTAATAATAAAAGGAATTTCACTTTCTCTTATTAATAAGAGGTCATCTTTATCTTTATATTTTTCAATATCTTCAAGACGGGAATCTATCACTACATGATCATCTTGAAAATCTTTAGGTAACACAAACATGTTTTGAGCTTGTATAGAGTGGAAAAAAGGAACTAATTTACCCTTTCCCGAAGAAGAGGGAGAACAAAACATTGATTGTATATTGGGGATAAAAGTTTCTCCTTTTTTGTTCATAACTATAAGATGCCTATAATTAGGATCTTGAAAGTAATTTTTCACTCGAATGTTACTATTATTGTATTTTAAATACAGATCACATTGCTGGATTGAAAAATCTTTCTCAACTGCCGACATAAATAGTGTATCTAGTTTTTTATCACTTGAGTTATTATCAATTTTAACTTCTCTACTATTTATATCATTGCTAATAAAATACACATCACTTCCTCCTCCTCCCCTAGCAAACATAGTTCCTTGATCGAAGTTTATTACATCATCTTCCAGAGAACCAAAAACCATATGTGGAACTGTACTATTATCCTGATTTTGTACTTTATCTCTAATAACACCAAAGACTTTATAACTCTTATGATTATTTAGAATTTTTTTGTAATGATTTTCAACATTGTCAAAATTATCTAGGGAATGTTCTGAATGTAATTCAAATGAAGTAATTTTTATAGTTGATGAGTCTGATCTTTCAATCTTAGGAACAATATTACTACCATTTTTGTCTATTAGTGCAAAGTGAGGTTTATTACTGCTTTGCTCGACATAATTTTTTACATCAAGAGTAATTTGATTGTTTTTACCAAAATTTATTTTTAAAGATAAAGTATTACTATTTGTAGAGTAAGTTATTTGATCACAATCACCTAATAAATCGATTTCCGGAAAAATTATAGTTCCTGTTCCATCTACATCAATTTCTGAATATAAACCCTTACCTTTGTAGTCTGCAGCTTTTACGTAAAAAGTATAATTGCTCTTTCCACCCTTGACTGTAGTATACGGCGAAATAATTACTTTTTTACAATTTTCAACTACATCTTTCCTATTTTTATCAAGACCACCGCCACTATCTATTATAACCTCACGATCATCGGTTCCTATAAAGTGCTCAGAGTAACCCATGCACAAAATCTCATCCACCTTGTTCTTTCTTCCAACATAGTAATAATTAAAGATGCCATTATTATCAATTTGATCATTGATTAACCAACGACCATTTACTCTTGCCTTTAATGACCCAGAGGCATTAGGCTTAAAACGATAGTTAACGTTCATTCCTATAACTGGATCTTTCAATTGACTTAAATCAATTATATTAACAGAGTTACCTCCACCAATAATTTTACCTGAAAAGCCAATGTTATTTACAATAAACCTATTTACTACATTATTACCACCAGTTATTCTTGTTGCACCTGGATAAATTAGAAAATTATTGTTCCATTCGTTGCTTCCAATAATGACACCATTATCTACATTCTGTAGATCATAGACAATTGTTTTGCCATTTTGCTTTACACCTACTCTACCATCGTGACTAATAACCATTGCATTATCACAGTAGTATAAAGGCGGTTGAACTGAATTTGTAATACCTTTTTCATAATCTTGCCTAGTAATCTTTGGCAAACAAATCCTGCTAGCACCCGGTATACGATCAGGTATAACACGTGAAAGATCTTCGGTATTAGTGTCTTCCTTATCCATCAGAATTTTTGCATAATCTGGACGAAGGGTATTACCGCTTACTTTTTCAAGACCAATACCATAAGCAACAACATTACTAGGGTCATTATTTAAAGCTTTCCAAGCTCCTTTAGCTAGACTATTAACCATTTCCTTTCTTGCTGCAAGATGTTGCACATCTAGTGGTACAGGTTGAAAAGCAAATGTATGCCAAAAAATACGCCAATTTTCATCATGGGTCGTATCATACTTTTTCTCGTACTCCACGATATTGCTGACACCACTATAAATTCCATAACCTACCATGAGCCCAAACCCAACTGCAATACCAACCCGGCATACTTGCTGCTGTAAGAGCAACACCAGAAACAAATGATACACTAGAAAAGGATATAGATGCTATATTATCTCTTATCTCCTTTTCTCCACATGGATTATCACTATCCTCTCTTTTTTTACAATCAACAAGATTACTTGCTGACATACCTATATCAACAATATCAAAAACACCAGCTATAGCTCCTGCCGTACCTTTTGCTATTGTACTTCCAAACTTTACACCTGCAATCCGAATAGCAAATTTTGTCTGTTTACCCAGAGTGCCTGATACAATTTTTCCTGCAACCTTTTCAGCTGATGCTACAACTTTTGGAGTAATTTTAACCATTACATTCTCAATTAGTTGAGATGCAAAAGACCATCCTATCCCACCTAAATTTAATCCACAATCTATTGCTGTTCCATCTTTACAAGATACAATAGCTCCATGAATTCCTCTTATTAATTGTATTCCACCTGCAGCGTTCATTAACCTGCTTTTCAACTTTGAGCTTTTTGTTGTACTACCAGTTTGCTGTGAAATGTCACCGTGCAAATTCTTAACACGTTCATTCTGAATATAACGTTCATATCCTTGATCTTCAGTTACCTTATCAAGTAAGTACTTATGATCCCCTTCAATACTTTTGTCCCCAACAAACTCTATTAACTGAGCATTTTTCGCTTCATCTTGACTACTTTTAACATAAGTTAGGAACTTTTCACTATCAACTATAATCTTATCTATATTATTTTCATCTACCCTTCCCTTAATAAACTTTTTTACATCATCCAATGAAAATAAACAAGGATTAATACTTCTTCTTTTTCTACTACCTTGTTTTACACAATTATTTAGGTCAAATTTCTTTCTAGGTGCTTGTGTTTCAGCAAGTACAGCCTCTAGATTAGCTATACGTTGTGGATCTATACTTAATTTGTCTGAAACATTTTCTCTCGTGCGTATAAAATAAGCTTCATCTCTTCCTTGAACTTGCAAACGGTTACGTATTTCATCAGGAATATTACTTCTACTTCCTTGCAACACAGCATTAATACCTCTAGCGTTTTCTAACGCCCATAAGCCACAATTATAACCATCTCTTTGTTGAGTAACAGGAACATCATGAACGTTAATTTGAGCCTGTTGTAAAACTTGACGAATATTATCTGGAACACTATTACCCAACGAGTCTACATAGTATCCATTATACTGCCCATTTTGATAGGCAACGACCAACGTAACCCAGTGATTATTATCTAAATTAACAATTAAAGTTAATGGCCTTCTTTCACCTCTTGTTGTTACGCTATCTTGAAACTGTTGCAATTGATTAACTATGTGTTCTGATGATCCCACTACTTCAAATAATGTATCAGCTCCATAACCGTATTCTATTCTTGCAATATCAGCTATATCATGTTGTTGAAGCCAATAATGATAATCTTTTTCTGCTGTTGCAGATTCTAATGTACGTAAATTCTCCTCTTGTATACCAATATTTTTGAGTCTCTGAGTTACCTCTTGTATTTCTTCTAAATGTTTTCTCTTAGCTATATCAATAGAACTATGAACTACTATAGCAGGAACAAACTCATCACTCGTTAATATTAAAGAATTTTTATCTTTAGCCTTCATATTAACAACCACACCCATGAAAATTCTTGTACTTTTTTGTAATTTAACTTCAAGCTTTTTAATTTTCCCTTCTAGGGTTTGCATTTCTCTGGTAAGTTCACTTACTTCTTCGTAATACTCTTCTACTCTTTTCTTATAGTGTTTTTGTAACTCTACATTTTTTTTAAGATCAAAATTTTCCTGTTGTAGATTTTCTATTTTGCTTTCTAAACTATCTATTACTTGATTTTCTTCACTGCTAATCTCAAATACCTCTTCAGGAAAATGTGCAAATTTACAAGATGAAATGCCTTCAAGGACGTTACTACCAAATAAATTATATTGTACTACCTGCTTCGAACTAAACATACCTATACCCCCTACTAAAATAAACAAGTAATATATTGTATGCGCTATATATCATAAATACAATCGGTTTGAATATAATCTATTTACTAATTCGTATTGTGAATTTTTATAGAATAGATTTAGGTGTAAAATATTATGATACCATTAAAGTAGATGGATAAAGCACAGTCTTTTTGAGAGGATAAATTTAATGAAAAGACCATACTAATTAGTGTTATAAGGAATTTGATCATTTACTCTTTCCAAAAATCACAAGAAAGTACCTACCTTCGTGAGAACAATTTAAATAAAAGCGGCGTTGTGTAAAAAAGAGGGTAAAAGCAAAAATAGCAGGTTGGTCAACAGGAGGAAGTAAGGAATATTATAAATATCATGCACTGTCAGCAGATAGTAGAGTAAAAGATGCACTAGTGGAATCACCTATACCAGGGAAAGTACAAATTTCAATCTTATCAACACAATTATCCACAACTGGCATAGCTTCAGAAGAGCTACTAGAAATTGTAAAAAAGCAGGTTACTAGAGATGATATAAGGGTTTTAACAGATACAGTAACAGTAATTGGTTGCAATATTACGGAAATAGATATTCACAGCAGAATGAGCATAAGTCCTGTAATATCAGAGGAAGAAATCAAGAAGCAGTTTATTAAGAAGTTTGAATTAGCAAAAAGATTAGGGTGGAGTGTAATAAGATCGTGGATAATAGCGAATCTATTTGTAGATGGTGTAGAAAACGTAGAATTAATCGAGCCAAAAGAGGATGTTGTAGTATTGGGGAATGAGTGTGCAGTGCTTGGCCATGTCAAGTTAGATAGGATTTAAAACGTATTTTTTTGTTTTGTGGAATCGTACCAGTGAGGGGATTGCGTGCAATAAGTGGTTTACTGGATCCAATGTTAGGGAGAGGAAAGTATTGATTTTCTTCCAGAAGTTGTAATTTGTTTTTTAAAGTATGGATAATATGGTCAAATATTAAGGAAAGTGTTTTCGATATTAAGAACATCTTTATTTTTGATCAGTTCTGCAATGATCTCTTGCTTACTCATAAGCTACCTAAATAAAGGAAATTAAAGCAACTTGAAAGAAAAGACAAATGAAAAGTTTATTACCGCCAAACGCAACAAAGCAAGAAAAAGCGCTGGTTAATGCAATAGATTATAAGGTTGATCCGAGCTGTATCAGAGGATTTAAGTTTAGTCTTAAAGAAGAAACATTGCCGTGGTTAGTTGAAGAATATGGATTGGGGGAAATTCTACGTTGGATAAGGGATAAAAGAAAAGCCGTAGTAGAAGGAGTAAAATTTCAAAGACTGAGAGGAACTCCAGCATCACTAAAAATAGCACTAAAATGGGCAAATATAGAAGATATTAAAATTATCGAAGAACCACCTGGTAAACATTTTTTTGAGTTGCAAGTAGGGATAAAAGAGGTACCAAATGACTTCTTCGTAGATGCAGTAGTAGAGCTGGCAAAACTATTACTGCCTGTAAGATCCAGATTGATGAGGATTTTTAACGATTATTATAATGCGCAGAGATTTATATTGGATGAGAGTTTATTTGGAGATCTTCTTTCTGATTATTCAGGGGTAAAAATAGAAAAAGATGGACCAGTGTTATCATTTGGAAGAGTAAATTTTTTCAGGTCTAGTGGTCCAGTTATTAGGATTATAGAAAACTATCTACGCGATCATTATGAACGAGCTTTAAGCAATGATATATATCGCCTAGATGTAGCAATCCTTGGAGAAACCGAGCCTCACACAAAGAATTATAACGGTATTTATGAAAGAAATCATTTGTGGTACAACTTAAAAGCACTATATCCATTACCACAGAGTTTATTACCATCGATTAAATTTGCAAAAGCGCAGATAGTATTATCAGACAGTTGGGATTTAGGAGACATAAATACGTGCTTTCCAGTTAGTAGCGTAGAAGAAAGAGGAAATAAATTTGTATTGGGAAGCGATAAACTTTCATGGCAATATTGGAATTTAAAACACAAGCCAATTTTAGAAAGGTTTAGCGTTACTCACCACTACAAAGTAGAAAACTATACAGATCAGAAGATTACAATTGGTTTAGCTTTAAAAATACAAACTATAATAAAATGCTAAAACATGCAAAAAATTCTTGCCTTGTTAGATCTTTATTATTCATAATAAAGTTACATTTTACGCAATAAATATGTGGGAGTATTGTGTTAAAGACATTGAATTCTGTAAATTATTTTAAACAAGCAGTTAATCGATCTGAGTTAATAAGAGAGCAAAAAAAAGATACACTACCATCTAGTAGTCAACAAATACCTATTGGTTTAGATTTGCCAGAAGGTTTTACAATAGGGGAAGCTATTGGTAAGGGAGATTGTTTCTTTCACGCAGTTGCACAGGGGCTTGAACAGCTTAAACCTAATAGGGGCTTTACTGTAAAATCTTTAAGACGTATTTGTAGGCTGTTTGCAGAGAGTCAACTTAATATTGACTCGTCATGGCTTAAAGAAGCTTTAAAAAATGACTGTAGAATCATTTCTTATTGTTCCACGCATTGGGTTTACCGCAAATGATATTGAGAAAGGATCTGAAGTAATAGATAGATTAAAATTAAATGTGCCTGTGTGGGGTCTACCAGAGATTGAGGGAAGAATAATTTGTATAGTATATAATGTAAGATTGCATTTTGTTGAAATAACCCTTAATGGGGATAAAGAAGTTGTAATAACGCATCACCTTATTGATAAGGAAGGTTACCAAAAGGATATATTAAATAGCGAGATTCTTAGTAAGAAAATTTACTATACAAAAGATACTATACATATAGTAAATCAAGGAGGTCTTCATTTTCAACCAATCTTAAGAGGGACAGTACAGCAAACGTCACTTTACTATTATAAAACCATGGCTAGTGAAAAAAAATTGGACAGTGAGTCTGTTTATTTTCGACAAAATTTCGAAGCAGAAATGAAAGATGTCACAGACAATCAAATGGACTGTGAAGACTATAAAGAATCTAGCCCTGGTGTAGAGGTGTTGCCTGATGAGTCAATAATGGAAGCAACAGTTGATTATGAAGACAGATTATCTGATGAAGAACTTCAGCATGAACGAAGTCAAGATAGTCCTAGAGTAACAAGAGCTTCATCTATAAGCAGCAGTAGTACATGGTATAGTGCATTGATTGATTGTAGGTTAACGGTAGAGGATATAGGTCTTACAGATGATGAAATAGTGAAAAGAGCAACTTTTTTTGTTAAGACTTTTGTTAAAGAATTCGAAAAAAAACTATTTCAATACTCTGAAGAAGTAAAATCAGGTTCAAAAATAAAAAAAACAGGTAAAATATTAGGTCTGGTTGATTCAACTATAAAGAGTGCTATTCCACCAGGTATGCGAGTAATTCCTGATAAAGCAATTGAAATGATAGGTTATCTTTCTGCAGAAGAGCATAAGAAAGGAGCAAAAAGTGTTTCTTCAACAGTTATGCCTTTAGAAGGTAGCACAAGAGAGATTTTAGTAGATGCTAGTTTGGAAATTTTTCAAAAATTTGAGGGGCAGTTTACTGGGATTATGGATGTTAGTAGCCTTTCTTGGGAGAGAGGGATTGAGAAATTAGCAATAGATGCTGTATCCAGAGTAATAAATTATATTTCAGCTAATAAAGAAGAACTTTCCGTTGATCTTATAACAAAAGGTGTTGTTTTAGGTGAATCAAAAGCGAGAACATTTGCTAAGCAAGTTTTAAAAAAACCAGCGAAACTTTTTAAGTCAGAAGCATTTCAGTCTGGATATAAAGTGAAAGATAAGCAAAGTGGTAAAATTTGGATAACCCCAGAATTATATACAGGAGTAGGAATAAAAAAAGTAAATTATGATACTACTGAATATTATCAGCTGAGGAAACATGATAATGCTGAAAAATATGGATATAGACTTCCTTTTACATGGGAATTAGAAAAGTGGTGGGAGGTAGACAAAAAGTATAGGCTTGTTAACTTACCTAAAGAAGAAAAGTATGTGCATATTTTAAATGAGAAAAAAAAGAAAGAATTGGCTGGTAATATATTAAAAGAGATTAATGGAAACGATTCAACGAAAAGAAAAGATATAGAAGAACTGTATGAAAAGATCAAGAATTTCCAAACAAAAAAAGAGGAAAGTGTACGTCCGTTTCTCTTTAATTTGGACCATTTACCACAATTCTTTGTAGAAAGAGGAAATATGTTAAAGATGTTAAACGAGAAGTTAGACATTAAAAAACAAGAAGAAATGCCACGAATGATCTTAATTCATGGAGGCTATGGAGTAGGAAAAAGTGAACTAGCTAAAAGCTATGCGCATAGTATAAAGAGTAAAGGTAACGTTATATGGATAAATGCCAAATCATGTAGCACCCTTTCAAATTCATTTTATAGTCTAGCTAAAAAATTAGGAATTTCTACAGGAGGTTATAAAGGTATACAAAAAATCAATTCTGATATGGAAGGTAAAGAGCAAGTAGATTACAATGATGTTCAAAAGAAAAGAATTGAATCTATTGTTGATAATGTATATGAGAAACTTCAGGATGTAGAAAGTTATTTTATTTTTGACAACGCCAGTCAATATGAGGAGATTAAAAAATTTTTACCGCCTTATGGTTTCATTTTTGGTGGAAAACAGCCTTACATCTTAATTACTTCTCGCAATAAGGATTGGAAAGAAGAGATAGAAAAGATAAATTTGGATAAAGGATTTTCTTCAGCAGAAGCCTTAATGTTTATTGAAAAAGCCTTAGGAATAGAGGATAACTCACACTTACAGATTTACGAGATGGTAAAGTTAGTAAAAGGGTTGAGTTACTTTCCATTAGCTTTAAAAGAAGCAACAAAATACATTAGAGAAGAAGGTATTAGTATTAGTCAATACCTAGAACGCTATAGTAAAGTAATGCAAGAATCAAATCTTGATTGTTTGGAGGAACAAGATATCTCCCCAGAATTATTTACGACTTTGAAGGTCAACTTTGACAAAATAAAAGAAGAAAAAGATATTGGACAACAATCGCATGATATTTTAGCCTCTATGGCTTACTTGAGTCCTGATCAAATTGATACAACAGAAATTTTTCTTCATAAGAAATCAGAAAACGATCAGCAAAAGGTTTTGGATGCACTTAATCTACTTGATAAGTTCTCAGTGATTGATTTAGAGGAATCAATAGCAAGAGTTCATATGGGAGTACAAAAAACAATAAGATTAGAGAAAGAACAAGCAGGAACAGAAGAAGAAATTTTAAGAGAGATTATGACATCATTTTGTCTTACAAATGCAAATCACGCTATATCTGTTTGGAGTCATGCAAGTAAATATGACAGGTTAGTTAATGAATTTATTGATTCTCTTTATGATGGAAGTACTATCTTACATTTACTAGCCAAAGATGGTAATGAGAAAGTTATTAAACGTATATTAAAGAAAGTAGATTCAAATAAATTAAGTAAAATTGTTAATGCTGTTGATAAAATGAAATTTACTTCTTTAGACTGTGCTGCCATGCATGGTCACTTAAAGATAGTTAAATGCTTTATAGAGAAAGGAAGTGATTTGGATGGAGATAATCGCGACCTTACCTCTTTACACTGGGCTGCTGTATGTGGTCAACTAGAAGTAGTTAAGCATTTTATTGACAATAAATATTGGGAGGTTGATAAGTTGAGTGGAGAGGGTGGTACTCCTTTACACTATGCTGTTATCAGTGGTAATATAGATATTATTAAATATCTTATAGAAAAATGGGCCAATGTAAATCTACAAGATGAAAGTTCAGGGCCCTTGCATTTTGCTATTGAAGAGAATCGTTTAGATATTGTTGAATACCTTGTAGAGGAAGGAGCTGATGTAAATCTACATGATAAAAATGATATGAGTCCTTTACACTATGCTGTTATCAGTGGTAATATAGATATTGTTAAATGTCTTGTAGAAAAAAGTGCCAATGTAAATTCACATGACAGAAATGGTATAACTCCTTTGTACTTTGCTACTCAAAATAGTCGTTTAGATATTGTTATCTACCTTGTAGAGAAAGGTGCCAATGTAAATCTACAGGATAAAGATTATATGAGTCCTTTTTGCCATGCTGCTGAAAGTGTTAGATTAAATATTGCTAAATACCTTATAGAGAAAAAGATGTTTATTATAAGTGTAAATCCATATCATAAAAATGATATGAGTTCTGAATGCTATGCTACAGTGTGTAATCACTTAGATAATATTAAGCGCCTTATAACGCAAAGAACTATGGTAGATCCACGGAACAAAGGTAGTATGAGTCTTTTGCACTTTGCTGCCGTACGTGGTTATTTAAATGTTATTGACTATCTTGTAGGAGAGGAAGCTAATGTAAATGCACAGGACAAAGATGGTATGAGTCCTTTGCACTTTGCTGTCATATATGGTCACTCAGGTATTATTGACTATCTTGTAGGAAAGGGGGCTAATGTAAATCTACAGAATAAAAAAGGTGTGAGTCCTTTGCACCTTGCTGTCATATATGCTCACTTGGGTAGTGTTAAGTACCTTATAGGAAAAGGGGCTGATATAAATCTACAGGACGAAGGTGGTATGAGTCCTTTATTTTATGCTCTTACCATTACTATTAAACGCCTAGATATTGCTCGCGACCTTATTGAGTATTCTTCTCTTTTAACGCAACGAATTAATGTGAAATCTAAACTCAGGGATTGTTTGCATAAAAGACAACAGAGGAGATCTGCACATTTAAACGAGTCTAAAAAAAGAAAATTAGAAAATATTAGTGTAACATTTGAAGAAAATGCATCAAATATACAATTGCTTCAAGGTAGTCAGAATCTACCATCAGACATATCAATGCAATTTGAAGGTCTTGCTGATAGAACGGAAAGCATTGTTAATATAAATAGTGAGATTCCCGCATATTCATTTAATAGTGTTGCTGTAGAATCTGTGAATAACAAGAACTTAAAAGGAAGCTAATTTTACAGTAAGCTATTTAATTTCATTAGGGGAATTTCAAAAAAACAGAGAAATAAAGTAATAAATTGATATAAATTCGCGTAGAACAAGTGGTAGACCAACACATTCCAAGAAAAACTCTTCTCTCACTAGATGATTTTGGGTACTGAAAGTAGTGATATCATTTAGTACATTGCAGTAAAAAAAATAGAAGTGTTTTTGCAAGCACTGGCTTTAGTTTTAAAAATACAAACTAAAATAAAATGCTAAAAAAGTTCTTGTTCTGCTGATTTTATTGACCATAATGTAGCAATATTCAATATAACCAATTGTAAGTTAAAAACATGATATAAATGAAGTAAGAGGGAAGATAACTCTACTCACTATAGGAATAGAGTTATCACGGGCGTGTGCGACCGAAAACCAATTGGTATTACAACCGTTTGTATCAAGGTACACTAGCCCTATCTCTCGATACGTTTGAATAGTTGTTTGGGAAATATATATACGCCCGTTTACAATCTTAAATTAACTAAAACTATCGAGATTTATTATGGTTACATCTTATCAAAATTTTATTGGCATTGACATCGGAAAATTTAAAAATGTTGCTGCAGTTTACAACCAAAATAACATTATCAAGTTCGACAATAATGCTGATGGTTGGCAACTGTTGTTTAAAAAGTTTTCAGATATTCTACCTAATTCTTTGGTAACTTTAGAAAATACAGGCAAATATGAGCTTGGTTTATCACATTTTCTTGTTGGCAAGAATATTGCAGTACATCAAGCAAATACTCGAAAAGTAAAAAGTTTTATCTTGTCTCACGGAACTTTAGCAAAGTCTGATAAATCAGATGCGATGGCTCTTGCTCAATACGGATGTGAACGCCATAAAACTCTCTCTCTATTTGTACCTACTTCAAAAGAACAATCAACTCTAGCTGCACTGTGTCAACGTCGTGATGACATTACGCAAATGAGAACTCAGGAAAAGTGTAGACTGGAAGCTCCTGAAAATGACCATATAAAGGAAAGTTGCCAGAAGACCATTGAATTTTTCAATAATCAAATAAACGAACTCAATGACACTATACAAAAAATTATTGATGAAAGCCATGAGCTACAACAACGTCAAAAAATCCTTAAAACAGTTCCTGGAATAGGCAAAAAGTTATCACAAGATTTTTTGTGTTTAATGCCAGAGCTTGGCTACTTAAGTAGAAAAGAAGTAGCAAGTCTTGCCGGAGTAGCACCTCATCCTAAGGAAAGTGGTAAAGCTGTTGGTTACCGAAGGATTATGGGCGGTAGAAGTAATGTTCGTTCAAAGCTCTTCATATCAGCCATAGCTGTTACAAAGTCAAAATCTGTACTTGGTGCCTTTTATTCTAAGCTTGTTGAAAGTGGTAAGAAGAAGATGGTGGCTATAACAGCTCTTATGCGTAAAATTATAGTAATTGCTAATGCAAGACTTAAAGCAGCAATTGCTTCACACAGTAGCAACTGACAATGAATATTGTGAATAAGTACGTCCACACAAACTTAAAGTACTTATTCACATATTCATTGGCTTAAGCAGGCAATAGCTGTTTGACATAAAATTCTATTCCTATGACGAATGGATTTTTATTACCTACATGATTGGATCAAGTTGCAAAATTACACAATAAAAAATTTTTTAAAAAACATAGTTGATTGTTATATGATAAGGAAAAACATCATTTAGAGATTGAAGTATTAGACAAAATAACACTGAAAGCTGGGGAATCGAGCATAGAGATGACGAAGAGCGAAATAAAACTGAAAGCAGATAGAATAAACCTTAATTAAATGAATAAATCAGTTGTGCGGTTAGGGGATTATTGTATAGAAACAACACCGCATTTTTGCATTAGTGGGAGTAACAATGTTTTTGTAGATGGTAAGCCAGTTTGCCGAAAAAGAGATAATTTTACAGAAGGTAGAGTATTAACTGAAGGATCAAAAACAGTATTTGCAAATGGTCTTAAGTTGGGGATTCAGTATCTTGTGGTTTCAAGGTAATAAGTGGAAGTAATAATGTTTTTTTAGGATAAAAATAAACCATCTGTTATACTTACCAAAAGTAAGGTTATGAACATGGATATAACTACTAGTCTATTAGGAGACATTAGTAATTTAATAGATAGAGCAAAGAATCATCTTTCTGTTCAATTCAACTCTACTCTAGTATTGTTAAACTATTACATATTATTACAAGCAAACAATAAACTAACGAAGCTCCCATAACAACAGAGCAGTCAATAATATGTGCTATGACACGTCTAGCTATTCCTGCATAATTTACTTTAGTATCGATCTATACTCCTTACATGTTCACCTAGTATGTAATATTAGCAATTAAATAATAGTAAAATTGGTTCTTTTATGTAGAAAACATTAGTTCCTTAGCATCACAACAAATTGAATTATTTACTCCTTCAAAAAAGGTCGTATATTTTTGAGAACAAGTTGCATAAAAATAGGATTGTAAAAATAGAAGCTTGCAACCTTTGCAACGAAGTTAGGCAAACTAGCTCATATATAAATGTGGTGAAAGTAGGCTAATATAGCTGATTTCAGCGTATATTAAAATTATTATATTAAAAAGTTTGTACAGATCACATAGTAGACCAATTCATTCCAAAACAAACTCTTCTCACACTGCTGATTTTGAGCGCCGGAAATGGTTATATTATTTAAATTTATTAACACTATATACTGTAAAGTTAACGGCTGCTCATTTAAGATTTTCCTTCAAATAACTTGATATGTAAGTTTTTTTTACACTCCCTTCACAACCGGTTACCTCTGCCTGCCACTTTTACCTTTGCTAAGATCAGAGATATTACTAGCTTTAGGATCTTCTAAGGTAGATTGTGGGTTACCAAAATTGCCTATATCACTAACACTAAGTGACATAGGTGGTCCTTTCCCTCCTTGTGGTTGCTGGTGCCATACCCCATGCGTTGGATATTGGCGCTCTAAAAAACTTAATAGTAATTGACAAATTTCATTTAGCCTTTGACATGATATAACAACCCTTCTATTGAGTAAATGCTCCTCCTCAGGAAATTGGTGAATATTATCAATGTTTTGAAATTCTCTTGAGATTGCTCTTCTCCGCTCTTGAAAGTATTGTCCATTTCTAAGATTGTCTGGATCAACTATATTATCCAGGCCTGGAACATTTAACGTAAGAAGATCACGCATTTCATCTAACACACCTCTACCTTGTTCTCCAAGATCACCATTTCGTTGTAAAGCTTGACTAATATCTCTGGCGTTTTCTAATGCCCAGATACCGCAATTATGGCCATCTCTCTGCTGTACTAACGCATTGTCTTGCTGGTCAGCAAGAACATTATGGACTGGAACAGGAGCACCATTTACTATAAGATTGTTTAGCTTATCCGGAACGTTACCACCAGTTGAACTAGCATAATACCCATAATACTTCCTATTTTGAAAGGCAATAGTTAATGTAGCCCAATGGCTGCCATCTATATTAACAATCAAATTTGATATCAATATTTCATTGTTTTGCATTTCTTTATTGCTAATATGATTTTGCAACTTTTGCAAATGATCATTTACTCACCCTATAGGTAGTGTGGCAAAGAGCACATTATTATGCAAAACAGGCTGTAAGTTATATAGTGTTGTCCTTGCAGCAGAACGTATATCCCTTTCTTGAAGCCAATAATGATAGTAACGATTATCTGTTGCAAAGTCTAGTGTGAGTATATCATGCACATTTTCTATCGAATTAAGACCCATTATATTATCTTGAATATGCAGATTTACTAGGGGTAAAATATCATCTTCTAGCCTTACAATTCTTTCTGTCCTTCCACCGGGTCCTGAAGCACGACTGGAGTCAAGTTTATTTCTATGTGAAAATATAAGGTCCTCTGCTCCCTGTGCACCTCTATTAAATACAGCATAAGATAAAATCATACTTTCACAAGTAGAAAGTAACCTACATCTTTTCACTTCATTCGTAAATTTACGTATCTTCTGTTTTGCATTACTTCTCTGTTGTGCTACTACCCTTTGATCATTAGCAAATCCTAATATCAATCCAATTGAGTGAACATCTGAATCATTCTCTGTAGGTTGACTTGATACTAGGAGATCTAATCTATGCTCTGCAACTCTTGTATTTACTCGCTCCACTATTTTTCTTACCATTCTTATATCGGAAATATATATTTGACTTATCTTGCACCTAGAAACTACTTTACAAATATCGTCACAATTATAAAACACACCATACAATATAGACCGAAACTTGTCCTCGCTATCTACATCTATTATTGCATTACCATTCATATTTTCTGGCATTAATACTGCAGAAATGTTTCTAAGTAATTCTTGATACTGAGCTTTATCTCGCCAGCCATCATTTAAAACTTGATCTAAGGCATTATACACATTTCCAGCATTAGGGACTTTCACAAGATTACCACCAATAAAATTATTTGCATTATTATTTTGGTAATTGTGATATAAACCAAGGTTACCTGTATGAATATTAAAGTAAAGTTGATTATTAAATGTGTATGAAACTTCCCATACATGAACATTATTCCCATTCATATTAAGATCTTGTAAATTGATTGCTCCTTGTTGTCGTGCATCGTGAGCTCTAATATGAAGTATAACTATATCAGAACCTTCAGCATGAAAGACCATAGTTAAACATCTTAAACCCTCATCACCATGTCTAAATGTATACTTTGTTACAGGTGCTTCCCCTCCCCCTTCGAGTTGTAAATGGTGCCTATCAAAAGCACTACTTCCAGAAGCGAACCCAATTATGCAATCAAATATTCTATTATAATTCTCTGCATTTCTTGGTATTTCAGCAGGAAGATGTTCAAGTAAGAAATCTCTAACATTTTCTCTAATGCCTTCATTCTCTACACACTCAAATAATCTTTGTACTAAAGGAAATTTATCCTGTTGAAGTTCTACTGTATCAACACTAAAAGGATCTAGATTTACATTAAAATTCAATCCAACACAAACAGTATGCTTTGATGTAGGTATAAATGAAGAATTGTATAACCTTTCAGCGTAGCCTATGGCACGGTTTAATGCAACATCTGACGGTACCTTACATCTAGTAATATTAAAAATAAAAATATTTTTTCTCTCTGCTTGATGATGTACAAGAAAAGCAACGTGTGAATTTCCAGTAGACAATTCAAGGTCGATATCTATTTTGTAGCGATGACTAAAATTTACTAAAAAACTTAATAAAAACCCGTGACTCTCAAATTTTTGATTGCGATTTTTAATATTATTTTTTAGCGCTTGTTTGTAATTACCATAGATGTGAGTGATGTATGGCAAAACTTCCTCGCGCATTCTACGTTCTACATTTTGTTTTTGGTTGTTTGCTAGTATTCCCATAAAGTTGTCAGTCCCTTGTTGACTTTGTACTACCTGTGCAAAATTGACTGATCTATCAAGTTGTCTGAGCTGATTTTGATTAAGTTGTATTCCTTCTATTTCCTTAACTGTCAACACACTGCGTGGCGCAAGCACATTAATCTCCCTAAGCCTATTACGTTCTATATGCCTCAGAAGGCTAACCTCAGACGCTGAATATTTAGCAAATCTATCTCTTTCACTAATCACCCCGAATACTTTTGCAATTGCCTTTCCCTGACTCTTGCCCTTTCCATGCATGTATACTTTGTATTGCTCAAAAATTAAGTCTTTTTCCCTTAAATTTGGATTTTGCTGTCTAATCTCTTGCACTAGAGCATTTCTCTCCCTTGTACTGAACCTTAACCCATCACTATTAGGACGATCAGAAATACTGTAACATCTGACAACTTGCTGTCCGTCACGATAAACAGCGACTTTTAGGTTCCCTGTATTTCTATTTCTACCACCTGTATCAATACCATGATTATCAAAACGAAAATACACTCTCTCATTTGCTTTTAAGATATTAGCATCATGTGCAGTAGCAAACATACTAAAAAAGAATACAGGAAGGAAACGACCTGAACCCACATGATGCGAGAAAGATGAACAACGATCTAAAAAAGATTCAAATTCTTGTCTAAAAGCTTCAAGATTTCCATCAACTAAACTTCTAATTAAAGACACAAAACACCTCCCTATTTGCTACAACGAGAAAAATCACTTACACCAATGGGTGAACTACTTAATTAACACTCAGCGTAAAGGCCCTTTTCCTCTTACGAGAACCAGAAGAAATCACACCAGGAAATTCAAGCTCGGGCTCATTACCGGGAGTATTAAATAAACTGTGTCAAACCGCATTTTTAGCTCAACTCAATTTTCAATCTGTTGGGAAAGAAAATGTCGAGCTGAGATATAGTCAATGCCCAATCATGTACAGGCATAGTCCATTTCTCCTCCGCTTTCTTTATAGCACAATATACCTGTTTATACAAGGCATTTATGCTAGTAAATGAGCCCTTGGTTTTGGTGAATTTCCTAATTTGCCTATGTAGCCCCTCTATGGGATTAGTAGTATAGATTATCCTCCTAACTGGGTCGGAATACTTAAAATAACCAGATAGGTTTTCCCAATTATTCTGCCAAGATTTTATAACCATAGGGTACTTTGTGCCCCATTTTTCATCTAGTTCCAACAGATAATTCTCGGCAATTTCCTTACTTGAAGCTTGATACACCTTCTTTAAATCACTCAAAAAACTCTTTGCATCTTTACTAGCTACATACTTCAGTGAGTTACGTATCTGATGCACTATACACATCTGCACTTCTGCATAGCACTGATAGGCATGTAAATCACAGTGAATTTACGCAGCTAATTTAAATTTAGCCATACCTATATCAGTAAATTTGTTCAATAAGTAGCACTTAATTAACAGCTCTTTTTCACGATTTACCTCTGATTTATTTTTCAAGCTAAACCCAAATATTTGCTTCAACCTATAGAAAAAGACTTCAATATAAGACCGTGCTCCATACTTAACTTTTTTCTTCCATTCATTAATACCATCTTCATAATTCTCATATGACCTAATTCTACTAATATACTTGTTTCTTTCTGATAAGTAGTCAGCTAAACAAATTTTAGTATCCTTCCTAGGGCAAATAATAGGCACAATATTGTATTTTCTGCATTCTTTATACACACTTTTTATATCATAAGCCGCATCTGCTCGAATAGAACAAATGTTATATTTATCACTGACTTCTTCTAACATATCGCAGACCGGCAAATAGTCTACAGCAACACCACTAGTGTAGTTCATGCTTATTGCTTTCTTATCATTAATTAGACGCAACGTGTATTTTTAACTGGACACGTTTCTTAAATCATTCAAGCTTTTCTTGTAACTGTTATTTTGCAGAAAGCAATGATGGTAGGGCTATTCAAGTGCTAAAAAATATTAAAGAAGGTGAGCAGCTGCTCATTGACTACGGTGGTTCTTACGTATTTGACATCAATATCGTTTATTTACATCCAACTGATAATGATCTTTCATATGAGGAAAAAGTGGCTGCTAATAAGGGATATGAACTATTGAAGATAACGAAAGACACAGTTCCATTAAGCAGTATGAAGAAAATTTTCGACTTCGATGATTGTGATGAGATTTATTTAACCAAATTGCATAAACAAGTGCTTTTCCCAAAACTTCAAACTGAATTCAATAAAGGCGAAGTAAACGAAGAAGAGGTTGATTTGCCATGTTATTTTTTAAAAAATAAGAAATATTCTTCCATTCAACAACAAGTTACACCTTTAATGTTTGCTTGCTATAAAGGACTTATAAAGGAGGTGAAGTACTTATTGAAACACAATGCTGATCCTTTACGCAATACGCTACATGGAGGGCATAACTCGCTGATTTTTACAATTTTAGGCACTGCAGAGAATAATACAAAAAAAGAAATTTTTAAACTTTTAACAGAAAAAGTGTTCTCTTCTAGACCTCGATGTTATAAATATCTAATTGAGGAAGAAACAGACTCTCAAGGTCTGAGCATATTTGATTACATTTGTAAGAGCGATCTCTTAACCATTATTACTGATCCTCAAGATAAAAATTCTGCAAACAAAATTTTACTTAATCTTCAAACAAAAATTTTAAATGGCAATTTTCCAAATAAGTTTTCGAAAAATGTTGTAAAGCAAATAGATCTTAAGAAGCTCAGTTTTGAGTTGCCTTGTGTTAATTTCTACGATAAAAATTTCAATAGTAAAAATAAACGTATAAAAAAAGAAGAAAATAATCGAAAAGCAACTTTAACCGCAAGTGAAATAAAAAGAGAATATTATAAATATGTTAAGGCTGAGGTTGATGTAATTCAAGCTGAGGAGATTGAAGGCTTGCTGAAGAAATGTGAATATAAACTTAATCATAATGAAATAATTGAGATGTATAAGCAAGTCTTTGCTCACTGTGCATGTTACTTAGATGCTGTGGACAGCTTAAAATATAAAAACAAAGTCGATAATTTATTAAATTTTTTTCAGAACAAGATTTCCTGGAAAGAGAAGCTATTGATATTCAGTTACGCTCTTCAGAATCTTAGTTATTGGCATGGACGTGACTATGATGGGAAGCCATGGAATTCCATTCAAGCCTTCAAATACCTAAAAGATAAGCTTGATACAGATGAATATTGTGCTATACGAGATAAGATGTCTGTTAAAAAGAAGGAAGAGTTTGATAGTATGATGGGTCATTTTACCGATGTTAATATTGATCCTGCTATCATAAAAAAACTTTACAAATAGTTAATAGTGTGTACTAATGGCAGTATGTGTTTTTTGAGATCTGTATCATGAAAGCGTGTATAGTAAGTTCTATAAAGTCCAATCTTGAAAATGGTAAATATTCAGATGCTTGTTCAGATTTTTACAGCGAAGGGTATGACAACGAAGTGGACTTTTTATGTTATATTTTAAGAGAAAAAAGACTTGATTGCTTTTTAGAACCCTTGTTACTCTTTTACAAGCGAGATCTTCCAAGAATTCTCAAAGTAGCAGATAAAAAAATGGTGAACATTTTGTGTGCGTTGCATACAGAGAAAGAAAGTTGCATAGGGTTCTCGAGGCGATCAAGCTTGAGGTGGGGTCCTGTTACCTAAGGAGAGAAAGTTGCCTTTCCCCCCTCGGCTTCAAAACCGGACTTAACAGTTTCCCGTTATCCTTCATGGCTTTGTTGCATAGCTAGTGTTGGTTGAGGTTATTGTAAGAAGAAAAGCTTTTTAATATATGGCTACTAACGCATTTTGTTGTAAAATAGGCATTTTTCAAACAAGTACAACTTATGCCACAAAAAATGAGAGTAAGTAACCAAAGAGAATATAACGAGTTTCTCAAAAAAAGAGGAAATGTTTTTCATTTTGTTAATCAAGCCATAGAAAATTGGTATGAAAATAGTCCAAAAGTTGCAGGTGGCAATAACACTTATAGTGATAAAGTTGTAATTTTAATACACATATCTTTTTAGAATTGGCTTGAGACAAGCTGTAGGTTTTGTAAAAGGTTATATGGTACAAATAGGCAAAAAACTTAAGATTATCAGCTATACACAAGCTTCCAGAAGATTTAAAAAGCTTAATTTGAAGATTGATGACCATAGAAGCAATAAAGACGATCTGGAAAATGTTGAAATTGCCGTAGATAGCACTAGAGTTAGTATCTACAATAATAACGGTGGGCATAGTAAGCTTAATATTTGAAAAAGAAAATACAGTGGTTATGGTCAAGTAAGAAAATTACATGTTGTTTTAAACATAAATGATAAGAAAGCAATAAGCATGAACTACACTAGTGGTGTTGCTGTAGACTATTTGCCGGTCTGCGATATGTTAGAAGAAGTCAGTGATAAATATAACATTTGTTCTATTCGAGCAGATGCGGCTTATGATATAAAAAGTGTGTATAAAGAATGCAGAAAATACAATATTGTGCCTATTATTTGCCCTAGGAAGGATACTAAAATTTGTTTAGCTGACTACTTATCAGAAAGAAACAAGTATATTAGTAGAATTAGGTCATATGAGAATTATGAAGATGGTATTAATGAATGGAAGAAAAAAGTTAAGTATGGAGCACGGTCTTATATTGAAGTCTTTTTCTATAGGTTGAAGCAAATATTTGGGTTTAGCTTGAAAAATAAATCAGAGGTAAATCGTGAAAAAGAGCTGTTAATTAAGTGCTACTTATTGAACAAATTTACTGATATAGGTATGGCTAAATTTAAATTAGCTGCGTAAATTCACTGTGATTTACATGCCTATCAGTGCTATGCAACAAAGCCATACTGGATCTCGCCTCTTCATAGATAATAGCAGAATGTTTCTTACATATTGATCACTTATCGGATTACCTTGACTATCTATCTCTTCTGGAGTAAATTGACCCTTAGAGAATGCAAGCTGTTTATTGAAAAAATCACCTATCTTATCCATTATACAATACCTAGATGCCATATCATACCTTGGCAGTGGGTTATCTATTCCACCTATTTTCTCTTCAGTCAATTTCTGACCTAAAAAAACATTATTTAACCTTGTATCCGACCAACAATTTTCATCTTGGAATATATTGTACAAAAACTGCAGCTTATCATCCTTAAAGAATTGCACATACTCCATATAGTTTTCTACCCATCTCTTGATAGCTAATTTCTTTTCAGCAACATTTGGATCTGTACGTTGAATAGAATCTTGCAATTTTTCAAGTACTCTAGCATGACGATCTGTCCATCTTGGCATTCTACCTCCTATATAAAAATATTTACTGCATTATGCAAAAGTTAGAATCAAATATCAACAATAAAATTATCAAGGATAAAAAAATTTTATGAAAAACATTTTCTATATTTAGGCATTCTATGTTTGACTGATACGTAGAATTAGTGAGAGAATCAAATAGGCCAGTAGCAAGAATAGTGGAAGAGTTAGATATAGGCTTTAATATATTAGACTAATGAATAAGGGCTCTAAAGGAGTTACAATACTTAGGCTTTTTCCTTAAGTTTTGAAATTTCAACTTTAGGAAGACCGGTAGATTCAGCTATTAAGTCAACAGATACACCTGCTTTAAGTAGGTTTTTTGCAACTTCAATTTCTCTTTCTTTTCTGCCTTTTTCCTGGCCGATTTGGATGCCTCTTTCTTCTCCAACCCTAAGACCTTCATCAAATTTTTGAGCTAAAGCAGCTATTTCATCCATTATACGTTTTTTCATTTGTTCATATGCTAGTAATTCTTCTTCTGACCAGTTAAACTTATTCATCTCTTCATAAGCTCGTTTTATTATTACATCACTACCAACTATCTTATCTAGATCCTCTTCCCTTGTTTCTCCTGCATATCGAAAAAAATAACACCATTTCTCTACTATATTTTCTAGTTGATCTTCCTTTGTTTTTGTAAATTTTGGTAATTCTATGAATACGAAGTAAAAATCCTTTAAGTCATGTTCAAAGCTATTTTGATCTAAAATGACATGATTAGATTTGTACTCAGCTTTGTCTGGAAAAATAATACAATCAGCAACAGCAATAAAGATAATTTCCTTGAGGTTATGATAGTCATCACCTTGATCAGCTTGACTTGAATAGGCTTTAGCAGCATAATATTGAGCACGCTTTTCGAAGCCCTTGGTCTTAGTGAACTGCATCTCTATAATGTATCTTGAACCTTGAGAGTCCTTACAAAGAACATCGACAATACTTTGCTTTTTAGCGGCAATTTCGGGATCTAAAATAGTAGCTAAGAATTCAACATCGTGAATAGCAGCTAAGCCAGTGAAGCCTAAAATATCGTTCAAGAAATGAATGAGGATATCTTTATTCTTCTCGGTGCCAAATATTCTTTTAAAGGCATAATCATTGCGTGCATCAAGAAACTTCGAAAGAGCCATAGGAAATCCACTTAAAAAGCATTAATAATTATACATAATTGTGAAGAAATATTCAACTAAAATGCAAACATAGAAGTTTTTGTATATCTTTGTTTGGTAGTATTAACATGTATAATATTTATGGCAAACATCTCAATAAGGTATCAGATAGCACAAAAAGTAAGGAACTGGAGGTTAAAGCGAGGATATACTCAAAAAGATTTAGCGAAGAAAGTCAGTGTAACGTATCAAGTAGTACTACAATATGAAAAAGGAACACGAAAAATTTCGATTGAAAAGTTGTATGCTATAGCAGAGATATTGTCGATTGGTATTGTAGACCTAATTCCTGTATCAAATGAAAAAATCTGTCTTGAAGATGAGGGAGAAGAAATATTAAATCTAGTAAGAGAATATAAAAAGATTAATGATCAGGAATTACGTAAGATGTTTTGTTTGCTAACCAAATTTGTCCAAGTCAGTGAAAGAAGTAGTAGGAAAGCAGAGAAAGTAAAAATTGCAAAGGGTCTGGTTAAAGCAGGAGTTTCTGTTGATACTGTTTCAAAAACAATTGGTCTATCTGCTGATGAATGTGTTGAAGAAAAAACGGGTTCTATCTACTACCAAATAGGCAAAAAGATAAAGGAATGGAAGAGAGTATACTCAAAAGGATTTGGCTGAGAAAATGGATACAACACGTGATAAAATAAGCAACTATGAGCAAGGACGTGTGGCCATTCCACTGGAAAAATTATATGCAATAGCAGAAACATTATCAATTAGCATTACAGATCTGCTCATAGAGGAAGATGAGATAGTAGAAAGTGAGCTACCTGATTTAATAAAAGAATACAAAAAAATTGAGAGTCAAGAATTACGCTATGCGCTAATAAAATCTCTGTTTGAAAGCATACAAATTTGCGAGGAAAAAGTGAAAAGAGCAGAAAAGATAAAGGATTTAGTGAAAGGAGGAATTTCTATCAATATTATTTTAAAAACAATAGGCCTCTCTTTAGGCGAAATTCAACAGATTTAAAATAAAAAATCAGTATATATTAATATCTTTACTCTTAGATGAAAAAATAAGTAAAAAAGATTGAGAAATTGATTTGACTTCACTCGAAAGCTATGGCTTTATGCCAATGCTGATAAAAAACAGCAGTAAATATCTAAAAAAAGTTTGTTGTTAGTGAAGGGTAAATTATATGAATAAAAGTAAAGAAGAAATCGAATTCAGAATATTAGAAAGCAAAGGCAAAGCACTACTTGATCGTGAAATAATGGAAACATTTTTAAGTGCAGTACATGAAAGGCCACAAGCTCAAGAAATTGCTAAAAATCTGGTGAATACTTATGCAGGAGTAGGAAGGATTTTAGGTCGAGAAATGGATGACCTGAAAGTCATAGAAGGAGTAACTGATTCTGCAGTAGCAATGATTATGTGCGTTAAGGAAACACTAGAAAGGGTACTGAGAGAAAAGCTCAAAAGTGAGCCAATAATGGACTTACAAGGGCTAGTAGAGTACTTAAACGTAAGTATAGGCCACTCAGAAAGGGAATGTGTAAAAATACTGTACTTGAATAAAAGGCGTCAACTAATTGGAGAAGAATCCTATATTGGTGAAATGGAAAAAGCACCAGTATACATAAAGGAAATTACAAGAAAAGCATTAATAAAGAATGCAACATTAGTAATAATGTCACACAACCACCCTGGGGGAAGTTTAGAACCTTCAGAAGAAGATCAAGAAGTAACAAAGAGCTTAGCAGCAGCATGTAGTACTGTAAGCGTTAGATTATTTGATCATATTATCATTACAAGTGGGGGTTATTTTAGCTTTAGAGAAAACGGATTGTTATAGCAGAAAGTATTTACAAATCTACTCATATTAATTTATAATGAGTAATATAATGTATAATAACAAAGTTTATTGTACACTTAAAAAGTATTTTTAATATGAGGTTTATATGACTAGTAAAGATCAGAATAAAAAGACTAATGTTAATCACAAGAAAATATTTGGTGCTCTTGAAAGCGTTGATATAGAGCAGTCTAAATTTGTGAGTAAAATTAATAGCCAGAAGGAGATAAAACTGGAAGATACAATGCCTTTCCCTAGCAGAAACGTTCAAATCAACTATGGAAAAGGACTTGATTATATATATGGCACAAAACCTGTAAGTGATCAAGAAGATAAAAATCCATTTGCCTCAGCTTTGCAAAAAATAAAGCCAAATACAGAGAAGCTGAGCTGGTTTAAGAGTTCTATAGTAGAGGCAAAAAACGTAAATGAATTGCACAAAGTTATAGACAAAGTACTAGCTTCTGGAGCAAGGCTAAATGCATGTAATGATGGAGAATGGAGCTTCAATTATTACTGCTCACCATATGAGAAAACCAAAAGGAGAAAAACCTATACTAACTGTTGAGCAAGCAAGAGATGCAATTAGAGGTACCTCTGCCCTTGTTAATGGTGTTAGATGTTCATATGCTTTTTGGCCAATAGAAGATACAGCTAAGCAAGAAATCTTTAGGTCAATGGGTGAGACTCCAAGACAAAATGCTTTATTTTCCGGGGCAGTTGTTAAAGCAAATGGGTTAGCTGATCGCACTGTACGTACTTACCTAAGAAATCAAGAAACAGGACTACTAGAAGATATAACGGCACAATTAAAAGTTAAAGACATTAGTGATAAAAGTCTTAAGATATACCTTATCAATGCAATTAAACGATCTGCTATTGCAGGACATCCATTTACTCATACAGGAAGCACAGGAGTATATAAACAACGGCATAGGCTACCTGAAATCTTTCACAGTATGGGAAGAGATAGATTAGAACGTGTGGTGCAGGAGCTTTTACAGGCAAAACAATTAGTAAAAGGAATGTCTAAAGGTTCAAGAGAAGATAAGTGGCTTGACGTTATAACAGGACCATTTGCTTGTGGTATAGGAAAATTCACTCCTGGAGCTGAAGATTTTAGCTGTAGACAAAGCTTATAAGTCTCTATCTTTATTTACAAATCCCTCATACAGGTTTAAAATACTATAAATAGGGATTCTAAAATATACTATCAGTTTTCTTAATATATTATCAAATTATTTATCATTATATGATACAACTTACAGCATATTTATAGTAAGGTGTTAATCATGAAAGAGGCAAAGAAGAATCCAGTAGTTAGATTAAAGGCTACAGCTAAAGAATTCAATTTTAGTAAATTAAGAACAAATCAAGATAATAAATTAGCGAATTCCGGTGAAACAATGTTCTTAGATTTTCAAAGGATGAATTTTATTATTAACGGAAAAGAAATAGATAAAAATTTTATTATTGCATTTAAGGAAGGAGCTAAGTACCGCAGAAGCGAACTTTTTAATAGTGATGATATATATAATGACGAAATATTTAACAAAAAAGGAACAAGAGAAATAGATACGGATCATGGCAAAGCATTTGTTGCTTCAGTACTTAAAGATATTGAGAAAGAGCTTGTACAAGATGCATTTGGCGAGTTGTGGAAGGATCATTGCGAAAATCCTGAAACTGCTGATAATCAAAAAACTGATTCATATAAGAAAGAATTTGAAGAATTTTACAATGCTGGTCAAGAGTATACCGATCTACTACCTATAGAGAGAGATGAAAACAAGGATTACCGTTCCTTTGCAAAAAAAGTTTTCAAAAAAATGTTTAGATACGCTGGGGCAGAAGTTCCAAGTAATGCTATTTTAGAAGAGCTAGTCACCAATTGTAATCAAGCTGGGTATGAGGCTGCTCCATTTATACAAACCCAACTTGCACTTGGACAGTCGTTCATAGTAGAAAATCCTAAAAAAGTAATAAACATTGATTGTGCTAACCAAAATAATGTAAGAATTAGATCTAACATGAAGCTACCAATACTTTCTGTCAAAGATCATATGCATGGAGATAAAATATGTAATCTGTCCAGTTCATTGGAATTTATAATTGAATCTTGTGATGGTGAAGACTTTGTAACATACAGAGATGGTAAATTATCACTTACTATTCCTAAAGAGTTGGAAAACTATAAAGATAATGGCAAGACCTTGTTTGACATTATTAAAGAATATTTTCAGAAATTCTGTGCAGAATTAGGGTTTAAATATGAGACAAAAATACAAATAGAACATGTCTTAGGTACTTAAATTAAAGTAAGTAACCATTTAGATGGTACGATATCAACCACAGGATCAGATGCAAATGAAGAGTTCATCAATCTTTTAAGGAAAAATCTCAGAGGGAGGTTATTGGGATCAGGAGTTACTCTAGGGGGTGAAGATGTTGATGATATTATTGAAGTCAGAGTATCTGCAGTTATGGATCTATTAAGTGATTATGCTAAATTGGAAGATAATAAAGAAAATAGAGAGTTATTAATAAGTGAAGTAGCAGATAATTTAGGGCTTTTCTTTCAAGGTAAAATAGCACCAGAAGTATTGAAAGAGTTTGATGATAAAATAATAAAGTTGATGAATAGCGAAGGTATAGAAAGTAATATAGATCAACATGTAATGGAATTAGAATCTTTACCTTTTTTGATAAAAGGTGAGGTTGATCATAATCAAGTCCAGTGTGTTGTAAATATTTTTACCAATTTAATTATTGAAGGGAAAAGAGAAATATGCGAAAAAAAGGTGCGATTAATGCAATTGATGCAATTCATAAGAAGGTAGATAAGGCAATTATTGAACAAGAAAAACAAGCAACCAATAAACAAGATATAGAAAATGATAAATGGACAGATAGAATCAAAAAACAGAGATTATCTATGGAACCACATGAACATTTACATTAAAAACACTGGTATGCTCTTTAAATATCTTAGAGTTTAATCTATTTTTTTATTCAATCTACTTAATCAAAAATATTAACTTTGGAGCCAGAAACTACAACCTATTATAAGCTATGATTTCAATTAAAAAGGGATAAGACATCAAATGGTTGAATTACATTCCTGATTCCTGGGTTATTCACTAAACAGTTAGAAATCAAGGAAGCTAAAACCTGCATAAAACCTAGACTTTTTGACCTACATTCCTAAAAGCATTCCTAGTAACTACATACTTAAAGTGAGCTAATATGGCTGATTTTACCATTCCTAAAACCCTTATATATTATATATATATAATAACAATAGTAATAAATAAAATAAATATATAAACTACAAATAAAAATTATCAAAAAGAAGGAAGATCAAAAAGACCACTGCAAAACATTACTTAGATTTTATGAAAAAGATACAATTTAGAGATAATTGCAATTAGTGCGGTTTTAAAGGGATTTTACGACTTCATGGTACAATTTGATCACTGAGACCTAAGTTGCTCGTGTAGGATAGCTTAAAACTCAATTACGAGGCATTTCTTTTGCTTTAAACTTTTATCTTTGTAAAAGAAACCCTTGCCTAGCTTATCACGTTTTTTATTCGTTGTAAAATATTTTTTCAAAATAATAAACCAGATGAACGGCAAAGAACAGAAGCGACTGCGAGACGGAATGCTTTGTGTTGAAGGCCTTGTTTTCCTTTTCTACCTTACTATAAACTACTGATTAAAGATACAAAAATAAAAAGAAGCAAATACAGTATTTTAAAGCATTTTATGAGTTTAGGTTTGTTGTTTCTATCTTATACTAAAGAGCCTCTATAATACCGCTAAAAACGCGAATAAAAGGCATACAAACTCTATATGAATGTAATCCATTATAAGAGATGAATAAGTTAGAGTTTTGAGATTAACTCAAGTAAATTGCTACAAAAAACGTCCTGTAGACTTAGCAGCACCTAAAGAAAGTATAAAAGGATTGAGACGATAACCATGGTCTTTGCAAGAATATCCTGGCCAGCCAATGTTTTCAATAACGTCGTTACAATTTGCACCAAGCTCTTTGGATAAAATTTCTTTTATTGCTTTAATCATTCTATTTAGTGGCCTTCTAATCTTGTACTCTAAATTGTGAATTTCTGAATTAAAACCCAAGTGCTCTCCTAGTTGATTGATATTAAGGAACTTATATTTTTCTGCTGGCAATCCGCTTTTGAAATCCTGCCAAAACTGAGCTAACAAAACGTGCATAATACCAAGGCGTGCTACTGAATGCTTACTGATAATTTGAATGTTATTTATGTAGATTGAGTTATTTATAATGTGCAAATGTAGTATCTTAGGCTGAGATAGCTCAGTGGATGGAACGAGCAACATTTATTAACTTATTATGTTTAATAAACTTATTATAGTATATTTTCAATAAAAAAGTAGAATTTTTTGGACGAATTTTGAAGTTACCGTGTATATATATTATGTACACACTACAACGTACCTCTAATTTCTAGTAATGTCAATCTTAACACTCGACCTCGGCAAACAAACGGGCTGGGCAATTCTTACAGATGGAGTAATTGAAAGTGGGAGCAAAAGTTTTCATGGTAGCCGTTTCAGTGGAGGTGGAATGTGCTTCTTAAATTTTCGTAATTGGCTTAATTCTTTGAAACATGAGTTCACTGCAGTGTATTTTGAGGAAGTAAGAAGACATCTAGGAACTGATGCAGCCCATTGCTATGGCGGTTTTCTTGCAGTGTTGTCTGCTTGGTGTGAAGAACATCATGTGCCATACAAAGGTGTTAATGTTAAAACTATAAAACGCTTTGTAACAGGCAAAGGTAATGCAAGTAAGAGTGAAGTTATTGAAGCGATACGTGAAAAAGGTTTTGCACCTAGAGATGATAATGAGGCCGATGCTTTGGCATTAATGTTTTACGTTATGAATCTTAGTAAAGATTTTAACATATCAAGAATGCCATAAAAATGGGTCCTTTCGGCCATATTGGAGGGTTTGGTGGGTCAGACCCCAGGCCTTTTCTAGTGTTAGACATATTTTGAATATTAACTTTTTAATTATTAAGATATGAATTTAGCAATCCACTACTATCCTACTCGAAACCTAGTTGAATATGATCGTAATCCTCGTAAAAATGATGACGTAGTAAATAGAATGTGTGCTTCTATTCGGGAATTCGGCTTTCGTATTCCAATAGTTGCAAAAAGCGATGGAACTGTGGTTGATGGTCATTTAAGACTTAAAGCAGCAAGAAAACTTGGTATGGAGAGCATTCCTGTTGTTTTAAGTGATAATCTAAATGAACCACAAACCAAAGCTTTTCGATTACTGGCAAATCAATCAGCTAATTGGGCAAAGTGGGATGATGAGCTTTTGAAAGTAGAAATTCAAGAGTTAGAAGATTTACAGTTTGATCTTAAAATGACTGGATTTGAATTAGAAAAAGTTCAACATTTCCTTGATGATTTAGATAGTGAAAAAGAAGATCTTTCTGACTTAGCTATTGATGACAAAAAAGTAACAAAACCAGGTGATTTATGGATTTTAGGTGATCATCGAATCTATTGTGGTGATAGCTCTGTAGTTGAATCATATAAAGCGCTATTAGATGATAAAATGGCAGATATTACCGTATGTGATCCTCCATATAACGTTGATTATGGTAGCAGCCAAGAGAGAGAAGACAAGATACCGTCTTGCAAGTCAACAAGAGAGAGAAGACAAGATACCGTCTTGCAAGTCAACAAAAAAATTACAAAAATTGTTCAAGCTGTATCATAAAATTAAAAAATACTTCCAATTCACATTTTGTGTAACGGTACACAGATTATAGTTAGTGAATATGTTGATAAGTAAATTTCCGCTTTTTTGTACGTATAAAATTAATTTACTTATCAACATATTCACTAACCAGTTACAAAATTTGTGTAAGATACTATTTTACATAATTGGAGCGTTTTTTGCTTTTAAAGCACTAAACTTTCAGCCAAACTCCTAGCTCTGTAGTTTTTGATATGATCTGGATCAAAAGCCTTCTTTGACCTTAAAACACCAAAAACAATATGGAGTAACTTACGCATTGCAGCTCCCACAATGGCCATGTTATGCTTGCCTTTCTCTTTTAACCTTTTGCAAAAAGTCATAATAGTAGGATTATGATTCTTAGCTACTATGGCAGGAAAGTACATTGCCTTACATAATGTTCGTGAACCGGATTTACTTAATCTGGGCTTGGCATGTACAGACGTACCTGACGTTATATTTCGTGGTATAGCTCCAGCATATGCTGCCAATTGCCTGGCATCCTTGAAAGCTTTTATGTTAGGAACTTCAGCCAAAATAGCTACTGCTGATTCTTCTCCTATTCCTGGAATGGTCAATAGAAGTTGAAAATTTTCCAACAATTCTTTGTGTTTATTTAATAGTTCACGTAAGGAGTTTTTTATTCTTTCTATTTTTTGTTTTATGTTCATTGCAAGGTCTTCCCAAGCATTTGCAACTTCTTTAGGCAGTCTCTCTTTTTTTTCTAAGTGGTTATTTACTAATGTCAATTCATCTTTTAACGCAGCCGAGCAACGATAAAGATGCTTTAATTTCTTTAACTCAGGAGAAGGTGGTGCCCAACGAATAGGTTCCTGTCTTTGGCAATAATCGGCAATTATCTCTGCATCAGTCTGATCATTCTTTTGTCGTATAAGCTTACTTTTTGCATAAAATCTTATACAAGCTGGATTAACAACACTCACAAAATGTCCAGTATTGTGTAGAAATTCAGCTAAGGCTTCACTATAACAACCAGTAGCTTCCATGCAGGCTTTTACTTGTTCTACATTATGCTTTTGTAGAAAGCTCAGTAAACCTTGAAACCCATGATCATTATTCTTGAAACTCCTTTTCCTGGTTTCACGTTTTCCTTTGTTGCTTATGAATGAAAGAGAAACATCAAAGCGATCTTTTGATATGTCTATACCCAAAAAGTTGTTGATCATATGTAACTCCATACGTTACTATTAAAATGAAAAGTAAGGCTAACCTTGTGGATACAGAATTATAACCATTTAGGTCTTTCTACGATACCGTTCAGCCTATACTTTTGAGAAGGGAACTCTTGTCTACCACACAGATTTTATATCTAAGGAGATATTCAAAGTTCTTCCCTTCTCCACCTAATGCTTAAGCTTAAAACATCAGATGCTTTTGACAAGATACAAGAGGATATTGTGGAGATAATTCAATATTATATTCAAAAAGAATATGATAGGAGTGTAGATGGTGCAAGCATAGTTGAAGCTCTTGTTCTAGATAAATATTCACAGAAAATACATGGTAAAGTGGCACAGTATGGAAAGAGGAGTTATAATATCATAGATCTGTATGAAAATATTGGAATTGTAACGGGGAAAGAAGACTCTCTTATCTATTATGAAAAAAGAGATAAATCTAGTCAGTATGGTTATCGTCGTCTTTTTATATGTGAGAAGTTGAGAAAAGTGTATGATGAAGTAAAAACTACAAGTACGGAATTTGAGGATTACGTATATACTTTGGATCAACAAAGCTTTGTAAACACTGTGGAAGAGGTGTTCTCTATTGTTAATGAAGAGATTCAAATACCAAGTAGAGGAAAATGGAATAATCTTGTCGAACAGGTTAGATCACACATTGAGAAAGAAGCAGAGTCTTTATTTAAGGAAATTAAGTTTCTTCATAGAAAAAGAAAAACAAGCCTACTCTGTCGTCAAGAATCTTTAATCACAGCAGAAAAAAGAAAGCCCATTAGTGCTCGAGATACGGCAGCAAGCATAAAGCGGCTAAAAAAATCTGAAAAAAATCTTGAATATATGTCTTTAGTAAAAGACAGTCTAGTAAAGTTACAAGATTTAGCTTATTATTCTAAGGTAGAAAAAATATTTAAAAGCCATACTGAGGAAATTTTTCAAGAGTATAAGAAATCCTTTGAATTACATTATAATGACACAAAAAAAACTGATGGATTTCAGCTTAGTATAAAGGGAATTAATCAATCTTTCTTTTCTATAAAAAGATTTAAATCTAAATTGAAGAAACAGAAGCTTAAAGATGTGTGTCCCGCAGTAGATGACTTTACAGGAAGGCAAGAGCAAGTAAAAAGGATATGTCAAGAACTGCAAAAGGAAAAAGGAGCAGTGGTAGTAATAACTGGTAAATATGGCATGGGCAAAACTCAACTGGCTAGAAAGTGTGCTGAGGAAAGTAGAGAAAGTTATAGCCATATCTATGAGATAGAAGACAGTAACATGTTACCTATAGAGAGGCGTTTTTCTTCTTTAACCAAAAGGAAGTTAGGTATATATATGGAAGAAAAAAAATCACTAATAGGAAGTAAAAAATGTCTAATTATTTGTCATAATGCTAAAAGAGAAGACATAGAAGAGGTTCTAGAGGTAGAGGATCGAGTAGGTTTTGATTTTTTATTCACTTTTCCTGATCAGCCTTGTAAAGGCGTAGTAGAAGTCGCTTTGGATGCTTTTGAAGAAGATCAAGCTGTACAACTTACTAAAAGAATTTTAGGAATAGTAGATAAATCACAAGACGAACAAATAAAAGTATTTGTAAAAAGGCTTGAAGGTTTTCCATTAGCTATAAAGCTAGCAGCAGCTTATATTAGAAATAGTAAGTTAAGTAATTCAAAAGAAGCATTTGGAATTCATGAATATTTAATAAAATATGAAGATCTTGATCAGGTAATTCCAAAAAATAATAAGCAGGACAAATATGATAGGGTTTTATTAGTAACAACAGGCATTTCCATGGAGGTAATGGAAAAGAAAAATGGTGGAGTACTTTTTAGGTGTTTGAAAGTTATGGCTCATTTGGGTAATAGCTACATTGACCCTGATATGTTTTTAGTTTTGGTTGAACTAGAGTCTACTTTCAAATTGATGGAAAATTATTCTCTGCTTGATATAGAAATGATAGGCAGAAAAAAAATGTATGTTATACATGAATCGATAAAAGAAGCCATACGTTCGCAAATCGCTGAAGATCAAAAGGAGGATATACTGCTAACTGCTGTGGAAATATTTGAAGATGAATTTAGCAATTTGTTGGAAAAAACTGATACTTTGCATCTTATAGCCTTAGTCGATTACCTTGGAAACTATAACACTTTTAAAGAAGAAGAGCCTTTTGTGATTAGATCTATCACACGTTTACATTTAGAGGGCGAGTATAAGGAAGTTGTCAGGCTTTCAACAAGAATATTGCCGATTATTGAATCTTCAACGGAAAATTCTTTAAAAATTAGATATTTACGTGCCCTTGCGTTAGTTGCATTAGAAGATTGTTCAGGGTTAAAAGAGCTTTTTGAACTCAGAAAAAGCAGCTACAGGGGTTATTTTGAGCAAATGCTTCTAGATCATTTTATAGTTATTACTTACACCATAGAGGAGAAGTATGATTGTGCATTAGATTATTTACGAAGTTGTGCTTCTCTACTTTCTGTCAGTGATAACTTATCAAGTAGATTGGCAACTCTATCAATTGATTTGGCTAGAGTATTTGTAATGAAGGAAGAGTATCTATGTGCATTTACAGTATTGTACTACGTTGAACATTTTAAAGTAGAATTTAATTCTACGGGAAAAGATAATTTCTATCAAGATTTTTTTAAAAACCATGACTTATTGTATTTTTCATACCTCAAATACACCCGGATCTTAGGAAAACTTTATAGCATTCAAGATGAAAAATACTTCTATCTTACAACAACATCGCCACATATCAACTTACATAAATTGAATTCATCGATTTTACAAGAATGTTTATTTGATATTCTAAAATACCAAAAGCAAAGTCCTTTCATACTTAGAAGTCCTTTTATTGAAAAAATGATAAGTATGAAAGATAAAAGAAATCTATTAGATGAAGTGTTAACGGAGTTCAACAACTTGATTAGCTCAGGTGAGTTGTATGAAAGCAATCATATAGGTTTTTATAAAAATCTTATACAATTATCTGTTGGGTATGCCTATCTTGGAAAAAAAGGGGCATCACAAGAACTTAAAAACATGCAAGAGTTACAGGAGAGAAGAATAGGGTTAAATCATCTTGGTACTACACAAAAAATGTCTACTGAAAGTGAAAGAAAAAAATGTTTAGAAAAGGAAATAGAGAAAAAATCATTTCTTCCACAATCCAAAGTAGTTGATTTTGCTGTTGGTAATACTTTATATGAAGATAGTGTAAATCTATATTGTAGAAACAGTATAAGCTTTTTACACTATGTTGTCACTGCTAGCTCAGATATTATTGAATACCTTACAGATAAATGGGCTAATATGAATCTAAAATTCAGTAGTCTCTTAAATATTATTCCTAGCCTTTTAGAGCGAGGAGCTTGCATAAATCTACAAGATAAGCGTGGTAGGGGGGTTCTGCACTATGCTGTTATTGCTGGTCACCTAAATATTGTTAAATACTTTGTAGAAAAAGGAGCTAATGTAAATCTACAGGATAGAAATGGTGTTAGTCCTCTACAATACGCTGTTATCGCTGGTCGCTTAGATATTATTGAATACCTTTTAGAGCAAGGGGCTACTATGAATCTAGAATACAAAGATCTTTTGCGTTATTGTATTGCTATTCATGACCAAAATATTAAAGCGCAATCAATTATGTCCTCAGGCCCTTGTTCTTCAGACTTAAAAGTGCAATCACATAGAAAACAACAGAAGACAACTATACATTTAGGTAAGTCTAAGAAAAGAAGATTAGAAAATACAAGTGCAATATCTAATGAAAATACGCCGAATATACAACTGCTTCAAGATAACGTATCAGACACATCAATGCAATTTGAAGATCTTGATCATAGAATGCAAGGTGACATTTGTAATAAGTTAGAGGAAAAAGTTAATAGTCAATTGGAAAATAGTGACTCACAGCAGTTAGTTGACAATAGGTACTGGTGCATGCAATAAAATGAAGGAGCATAAGTGATAAGGTATCCGTACCTTCATTTAACAGAATGGCGCTAGATCAACACATTCCAAGAAAAACACTTCTCACGTCTCTTGATTTTGAGCGCTGGAAATGGTTATTTTGTTGTCCCAAACTTGGGACAACAAAATAGCCTAAAGATACAATATCTATAAAAGTTACTTGTATTATCGATTTCATTTACCTTTGCAAGTTCTAGCAATCCCAACTTTGGTTTTAGTATTTTTTCTTGTGTTGTATTCATATCTGACACTCCTTTAAAACTTGTTTATATTTTTATCTTACTTTGTTTGCTTGTCAGATCAAATCTAAACTATTATACCCCCCCAAAGCCAAAAATACATTTTTCTTTATATGCATAAGAGGGACGACTGTGAAAACTAATATTGATGAGCCGTGTGCGGGAAATCTGCAAGCACGGTTCTTTAGGGGGAGTTGTAGTAATAAAACTCAAACGAGAGGAGTAAAGCTACAGCTTCTACCGAACAAGTTGCCTTGCAAGGAAAAAGTCTTTTTCCTCCCGATCTTGGAGTTGCTTTGCAAGCAAGAAATCCTATTATTCTTATGTTTGTTTTGCTAAGACTTTATTCTTATTAAGCAGTGGTTAATAATGAGCATGGCTTTTATTATAGAATGCCCCCTATAGAAGTATATAGACTATGAAGACTTATCTTACAGGTTGTGGTACTTGTTGTTGATAAAATGTTTTTTCTACACGTGCTTCTTCCACACTGCACCTTCTTGATAAGACTGGCTCCTCAAGGCATTTTATACGTTGCTGTACATCATTAATGCACTGCCCTATAACATCACCAATTTTTCCATCAGCATTTTTTGCCAAGAACTCATCAAACCTCTTCTCAACCTCTGCTCTCTCAGAGATATCCTTTGAAAGGTTACAATACTCCAAAATTTCATCTAATTGAAGTTCTTTTGCTAATTGAAAGTCTTCTTGCTCTTGAATTTCCTTAGTTATAACCCTAGCTCTAGAGTAATGGTTTCCACCCAGGTATATTACTTCCTTCTTCTTATTGCCCCATAATTCATCTTTCCTTACATACTCAGGATTTATCATGTTTGGTTCTGGTTTATATATTGTCATACCTTCCTGACCCTCAAAATATGCTTCGATTTCAGTATTAGATAAAGAAGCTAAAATAGGGATTTCACCGTGAAAAACAAAATACCCTTGTTTTTGTATTGCTTTGAGATAAGTCTGATAGAAGTCTTTTTGACCAATAACTGAATCTAATATTCTGTCGTTATTAATTATATATTCCTCTTTATATTTTTCTTTAGTAAGCGTGGTGTCAAGTCTATATGCACAAGACTCAAGCTCTTCCTCTACCCTATTATACAATGTTTTCTCATTTTCTTTCTTTAGTAAATCTTCAATACTAAGTAAATCTCTTTGCTGCACATTATGCTCATTATATGCATTGGTAGCTTGCTTTATTACTTCATATATTTCATTACAAAATTTTTCATCTTCAGAAAACTTTTCTATAATGTTATTTTTTAAAGCTTTCGTTCTTTCAACACTTTCATTTATTATATCGTCAACTTTTTTATTTATTTCCTCAATGAGCTCTTTTATCTCTTTTGGTACATTAAGCACTTCCCCAGTGTTACTCAATAGATCTACAAAGAATGTTCTCAAGTGTTGCTTAAGAGCATTTGGCATTTTCGGATCATTCAATGATTTAAACTGATTTAAAAATTCGCGCCACTCTTTACGCATTGCTTGAGCTTTGTCAGTTTTGTATACATTAGAACTATTTTCACCAAACACGGCATGGAAAAAGCAATTGCCATCTCCTGCAGTATCATACTTAGCTACTTGACTGCTAGAAAGTTTTTGTTCCACATCACTAACGGACTGCCCTACAACATCACTAAGTTTACCTTCATAGAAATCGTTAGGGTAAGAATTACTATTTAAAGGAGTTATTTCTTGCCCAAAGCTCTTGAACCTTTTCGGACTTTCAACACCGTGAAGACCACTTGATGATTTCCGTTTCCTAGGTACATTCATTTGCCCTAATATCCTGGGCCTTTCTATTCCAACCTCAACATCATGAAAGTCACTTGGTAGTTTCCGTTTCTTAGCTGTAGTCATAGTTTTTACTTTAATTTAAGTTATATACCAACAAAATTGTAACTAATTAAGTATAGCAGAAATTTTTAAATTATGCAATAATTATTGCTTTAAATAACAAATATGAGCTTTAACTGTGGCATAGTTGGACTGCCAAATATAGGAAAATCAACCTTATTTAATGCACTTACAGAGTCAAGTGCAGCCGAAGCTGCAAACTATCCTTTCTGTACAATCGAGCCAAATGTTGGCAAAGTGCCAATACGAGATCAGCGTTTGAAACAAATTGCCGCGATTGCTCACTCAGGGAAAATAATCTACAATCAACTGGAAGTTGTCGATATTGCCGGCTTGGTTAAGGGTGCGAGCAAGGGTGAAGGACTAGGAAATAAATTTTTGAGTCATATCAGAGAAGTTGATGCCATTGTTCATCTGCTCAGGTGCTTTACGGATGACGATATCAGCCATGTAAACAGTAAAATAGATCCAATATCAGATGCTGAAATAGTGGAAATGGAGTTAATTCTAGCTGATATTGATAGCATAGAAAAAAGGCTTCCTCAATTGGAAAAGAAAGCAAAGCAAGGTGATAAAGAGCTAAAGAGACAACTTGAATTAATGCAAGAGGTATTAGCTACTTTAAAATTAGGTAAACCGGCAAGAAGCTTGGAGAATATCGATGAAGATGAGATGAAGTTGCTTCAATTGCTAACAACAAAGCCTGTTATGTATGTATGCAATATTGAAGATACGAATATCATAACTGGTAATGAACTATCTAAAAGGGTAGAAAAAATGGCGGAAGAAAATAAAAGCAAATTTTATTGTATTTCAGCGAAACTTGAAGCAGATATTGCAAATCTTGATAGTGAAGCGGAAAAACAGAATTTTTTATCAGAATTTGGCTTACAAGAATCAGGACTTGATGGAGTAGCACGTATTATGTATGGAGTGCTAAGTATGATAACTTTTTTTACTGTGGGCCCCAAAGAAGCACGTGCATGGCCAATAAAGATAGGATCAACAGCTGACAAAGCAGCAGGTGTAATTCACACTGATTTTGAAAAGGGCTTTATAAAAGCAGAAACCATAAGCTTTGAAGACTATATAAAATATGGAAGCGAATTAGCTTGCAAAGATGCAGGGAAAATTCGCTTCGAAGGCAGAGATTATATCGTGCAAGATGGCGATATAATGCACTTTAGGTTTAATGTCTAATTAGTCTAGCACCTTCCTGATGTAGCCCGTGAATTTTTATATTCTCTTCTCTCTTCTTCCTCTATCTCCTCTTCAGATAAAGGAGAGAAAGAGAACTGCCCTATCTCCAGATTATCAAGTTTAGTTCCAGGAGTTTCATCACATCTCTTTATTATCTCTTCCTGTGATTGTACATCTTGCTCCAGATATCCTTCTAAAAATTCATGTAAAGCTTTACCTTCTATAAGCACATCTTCGCTTTGCTCAGCTAATTTCAAAATTTCGTCTAGTTCAACATCTTTACCATTAATAGTTGCCTGACCAATCTCAATTTCACTAGGATTTACATTTAAACTAATAAAGCAGTTAACAGAATTACCTTTCTCATCTTCTGCACTCCACCTAATTTTCATATCGCATGTTGCATCTTTTGCAAAGCGGTAATTTCTTTTTCCATTATCATTCTTCTCAACCGTTGCTATTCTTTTATCGTTACTGTATATTTCTACTATCTTTACCTCATTTTTATTTCTTTCCATCCCTTCAATTTTGTCAGTGAAAAGACGGCTGATTTCTAAGCTACACCCAGGCTTAGAAATATTAATACTAAGATGATCATAATGATTAAGAGAACGTTTTGCATATGCGCATGGCACATAACATCCATCAAAAAAGGCAACTGCACTATCAGTTTTGAGAAATTCCTGTCCGTTACTCATCCCTTCTTCGACTCGAAGAAGATATCTACCCAACCTCTTTTTAAAATTCTTTCGCTTGTCTTCAGGAATAGACTTTTCATTCAATATACTTATTATTTCTTTTTGCTTACTTAATACCACATAATTAAAAAGGAAAATGTTCTTATTCCATCGATAATAATTCGCTATTTTGTCAAATGGATCTGCAGGCCAGCCTTTATTATAATTTACGTTATCCTTATCATCTTTACACAAATTATCCTTAAGGCCAAAATTCAATTTTCTAAAATCTGATAATACTTCTTCTACCCTATCTTCAAAAAATTGAAGTTTATTTTGAAATTCTTTCCCATAATTCATTTTCTCATTTATTTTAAGAAGATATTCACTAAATTTCTTCCTAAAATTTTCTTGATCTTTGTGGGCAAGCCTCTGATCTAATATATCTGTTATGTATTTTCGCTTATTCAATATTACGTAGTTAAAAAGGTCACTTTTTTTCCTCCTTTCATAATCTTCTGCTATTTCGTTAAAACACTCATTACTGTTCTTAAAATCCAATTTTTCGAAGTCTTGGAGCACGTTTTTTACATCATCCTCACTAAATTGAAGATTTGTTTGAGGAGACGCGTCAGTTCTACTTTGATCATCAAGTTGAGGATTTTTTTAGTAGATTGGACTAATAAACTTTCTGTGCTGTTAGAGAAAGAATGATTATTTTCTTCAGATTGAGAACTTTTCTTTTTAGACGTATTAGTAAAAAAATTAGTTAGTGAACTAAACATTAAGCACCTCTTAGTATTACTATTTAACTATAACTTAATGCCAAATGTTGTAAAGCTAAAATTAATATGTAAATTCATTTTTTTAAGACAATTATAAGTATCTTCCTTCTATAAAAATTTTATAATCAGCATATGACAAATGTTTAAGATATTGATTTTGTTTGTATTTTTATTACTTTACCAGGCAATATTATTAATGAATTAGTCAGACAAATATCTTGGCCAAACTTTACTCCATCCACAAACTCTCCATTTGTTACTCCAGTTGCAATGAATACTGATTCACTTCTTGCCATGTCTTTCACGGTGTAGATTTTTTCTGGGTCAGTGATATTCAAATTTTTTGCTCTTTCTTTTAATTGATCCGTGTCAAATATTAATCTTCCTTCTATCTGCCCACCGATTGAGCTTAGCGCTGCTGCTGCAAGCACTCCTTCTGGAGCTCCTCCTGTGCCGATATACATATCGTGATTGCCATTTATTAGCGAAACTATGGCTGCAACATCACCATCATCTATTAATTTCACTTTTGCTCCTAGCTTCCTAATTTTTGCTATTAATTCATCATGTCTTTCACGTTTAAGTACAGTTACTATAAGATCACTTGCTTTACATCTTTTTGCCTTGGCTAAATTGTCCAGATTCTTCTCAATCCTATTTTTTAGTGAGACTACACCCTCTGGGAGATTTTTTCCCACTGCTATCTTTTCCATATAAACATCAGGTGCATGTAAAAAATTACCTTTTTTTGTTGCAGCAAGAACAGACATTGCCCCTTGTTTATAATGAGCGCAAATCGTAGTGCCTTCAAGTGGATCAGCAGCGATGTCAATCTCAGGGCCACTTCCTGTGCCAACTTTTTCTCCGATATATAGCATCGGTGCTTCGTCCCTCTCCCCTTCCCCAATCACAATTGTACCATTTATTTCCATTGAGTTTAGCACCGTACGCATTGCATCAACTGCAACCTGATCGGCCTTTTTTTCATTACCAAGGCCTGCCAATTTATATGCAGCAAGTGCTGCAGCTTCGGTTACTTTCACTAACTTATAGGCTAAATCTTCTATCATTTGCTCGAGAATCATAAATCAATATATATCATGCCATTTGATACTGCAAGATTACTTGACTGAATAATGAAAAAGTTGATATAATAAGCGTATAGCAATAATAGTAAGATTTGAATATGATCGGTAATTTAACTTATGAAGATGTAAAGAAATTTGTAACTGATAATCCTAATATAGCTGCTCAGGAATTTGGTGAGAAGCTAAAACAAAGTGGGCCAACAGATGCAAAGATTTGTGATTTGTTTATGGATATTCTTCGCTCAGGGAAAAGCAGTATTTTAAATGATTATGATACATTTCTAAAAATTGTTGAATTGCTCGCAAAGTCAAATATTAAAATTGATATTAGAGATACTACTTCTAAAACTGTATTAGATTACGCTGTGTCAGGTGAAAAACCTAACGTTATAAAGATATTTTTGGATAGCGATAAATTTGATCAAGAAAGAAAATCGAATGCTTTGTTGACCGCCGTTAATGAAGGTAAAGTTCAAGAGTTTGAGATATTTTTAGATTACATAGATCATACGAAAATACTAGAGGTTCTTAACACAGCTCCTCACAATGAGAGCACTGAAGTTATGAAGATACTCTTGAATAACAAAAGATTTACTGGAGAAGAGAAAGTTCAGGCTTTGAGTAATGCCTCTGTAGATGGCGACCTACCAAAAGTTAAGTTACTTTTAAAGTATATGATAGGTATACCAGAAGATGGTATAAGAAATCTTCTAAAAATAATTGAAGAAGGGAAATTATCACTCAGAGAACAACTTCAAATAGATTCTGAGTTTAAAGTCGACTTCAGCAATTCTGATCACAATAAATATCTCTCAAGCTGTGTAATAATTGCACTGCTTAGATCAGCAATAAACAAAAAAGAGAAGCAAAACACACCTGATGGAGCAGAGTCCAATGTCAGTAATACAAGCACTGGTCTCACGCTAAATAATGATGACATTAGGAATCTGTGTCTTGATATAGATAGGGTTACAAAACAGGATAGCACAGTTACTAGTTTTGAAGATTTGCAAAAAAGGTTAAGAAGGAAGGGAATTAATCTTCAGAGCAAATGTGAAAAAAATGCTGTGCTAGAATATGCAATTAAAGATCAAAATTTGAACGTTATAAAATTTCTCTTACAAAATGGAATGACCATCATCAATGCAATCGGTCAAGAAGGAAGGTATTACGTTAGCAAAATTGAAGGAGACAAACCTATATTATGCTTTGTTTTCTCTTACACTGATGATGACAATGCTGAGATTCTGAGCACGTTACTGCAAAGTGTTAATGCAGAGCAATCAAAACTAGATCCTGAAAGTGAATTGTACAGATTATATCAACAGTTAAAGGATGATGCATTCTGCACTGCTTCTTCAAAAAAGAATTCTGTGGCAGCAACAGCACTGATACAAAATGATCGAGAAATAATTGTGCCGCATGGATCAGCAACAAATAAGGAACAAGAAACATTCCACATAGAAACAAATAGTGTATCCAATAGTAATAGAAATGTTATTAGTAGACCTGTAGCAACAGTGCTCCCTGTTAGTACTAATGGTAATAATAACAAAAATGAAGCACCTGTATCAACAAGGACTGGCCCAACTGTCACACCAAATAATGATAAGAAAGCTAACGGCTTTGTAGAGGCTCAATTTTCTCCACCACATGAAAAAGAAACTAAATACAAAAAAAGTAAGGAGAGTTTTTACGCCTCATTAAGGAGTGATGTTGTTGGAGTTGTTATTGCAGGATTGTTTGTTGCTGCTGCTGTGATGGTTCCATCTTTAGCTGGTGCATTAGTTTGCAGTGTCCTAGCTATTTTAGTTGTAATAGTAACTGGATTACATGTAAAAAATTCTACACTGCCAAGTTATAGAGCAATGGAAGAAAATAAGGTTGAGCATATAAACCCAAGCATGCAAACGCTGTAAGTTGAGAAACTGGGACTCTAACTCCTAGAACGGTGTTGTAAACCTGTGTTAGTTTCTTCTACTTTATTAAGATTAAGTGGGACTAGTGCGATTCGAACGCACGGCCTTCGGATTAGGAATCCAACGCTCTATCCTACTGAGCTATAGTCCCATGTCTTCTGCTATTTATGCAAAATTATAGCAAAAAGTCTCGCATTTTTCTAGGTACCCTGTACAATTAATTCACAATAATAAAAAATATTTCTGTATTTCTTGAATGTAATACTGTTATATTTAATAATACGATTCCAATTGAAAGATTAATGCTAGTTAACAATATTAGTTACTTTTATAGTAATCAAGATGGCTTTGCTTTAAGCAACATCAACATTCAAGTGAAGAAAGGAAGTGTTGCCTGTTTACTAGGTCATTCTGGCTGTGGCAAGTCAACAATTCTAAAATTAATCGCAGGAATAGAAAATCCAAAATCTGGAACCATTGTTATAAATGATAAATTAGTTGCAAGTAACAAAGTGTCAATTGCTATAGAGCGTAGAAATATCGGATTGATTTTTCAGCATTCTGCATTATTTCCTCATAAAACAGTAATAGAAAATATAACTTTTGCTATTTGCAGTACTTCTAAGAAAGAAAAATACCTTACTGCATTGGAAATCTTAAAGCTATTTAATATAGAAAAATATGAAAACATGTACCCTCATGCTTTATCAGGAGGACAGCAACAATTAGTTGCAATAGCAAGAGTAATGGCGCAAAATCCTGATGTTGTTTTGCTCGATGAACCATTTTCTAATTTAGATATACTGCTCAAATATCGAATAAGGCACCATATATTGTCACTTTTTAGAAGAAAAAATATTCCTGTACTCATGGTAACTCATGATCCGCAAGAAGCGTTGAAAGTTGCAGATTTTATTTACGTGATGAAAAATGGTAAAATTATTCAATCAGGAGTTCCTAGCTACATATACCACAGACCTAAAGATGATACGTTAGCAAAATTTTTTAGTGAGCTTCCTTTTACTCTACAGCTAAACTAAACTTAATGTTAGGCTAAAACTATTATAAGATAATTAAAAACTCTTGATTTATAATTCAATAAAAGTGATATAATTTATGTATCACTTGGCTTCAGTCAAGTTTTAATACCTAAAAATTAATATTTTCAACGGAGGTACAAATGAGTTTAGGTCCATGGCAGCTGTTTCTAGTCTTAATAATAATCTTAGTTCTGTTTGGTGCAGGTAGGTTACCACAAGTTATGGGTGATTTAGGCAAAGGCATTAAAAACCTTAAACAAGAACTTAAGGATTCAGAGAAACTATCATCTAATGAACCAGATCGTTAGCTTCCTTATGTTTCGTGACACGCACTTTAGTGCGTGTCATTTGTTTAAACAAGGCTAAAGAATTGAAGAGGTATGATTGAAGTACAGTAATAATTATGTTAGTTAGAATGTTATTAAAGGTTAATCGTGGAAGAAAGTGAGAAATTGACTGAAGATAAAAAATTGGCCTCTGATATTCTAAAAGAGGTTGCAGATACCAATAACAACGATAGTGATAAAGTAACATTGTTTGATATTAAAACAGCTTTACATGAACGTGGTTTTAGTATTTTAATAATCATCTTCTCTTTACCGCTATCAGTACCTATACCTGTTCCACCTGGCTATACAACCATTCTTTCTATACCTTTAATCTTATTTTCACTGCAGCTTCTATTTGGGTTTGATTCTCCTTGGATGCCTAATTGGCTAGAAAGGAAATCTTTTCAACGTTCAACACTAGCTCTCGTGGTAGAGAAAACTTCACCTACATTAAAAAAAATAGAAAAGTTCATGAAACCAAGAATGTCTTTTATTTTTCTTGGTCCGGGTGAAAAGATTCTAGCTTTTATGATGTTGCTTTGTGCAATAATAATAGCTCTTCCATTACCTTTTACTCACTTCCTTCCTGCAATTGGTATAACTCTTATTTCACTCGGCATTATGGGTAAAGATGGATTTTTATCTACGTTAGGAGTATTAGTTTCATTCTGTGCGTTATTGGTTACCCTTATTGTAATAGTTAAAGGACCAAAACTTATAGCCGGAACACTTTCTCTTCTTAAAAGCCTTATAACTTAAAAGCTTTACAACACTTTAATAAAAGAATGAAGTACAGCATGAAATGAATAATCGATATTGAAATATAGCAATAACTATGTTAGTTAGAATGTTATTAAAGGGTAACTGTGGAAAAAAGTGTGAAATTGACTGAAGATAAAAAATTGGCCTCTGATATTCTAAAAGAGGTTGCAGATACTAATAATAACGATAATGATAAAGTAACATTATTTGATATTAAAACAGCTTTACATGAGCGTGGTTTTGGTATTTTAATAATCATCTTCTCTTTACCGCTATCAGTACCTATACCTGTTCCACCTGGCTATACAACCATTCTTTCTATACCTTTAATCTTATTTTCACTGCAGCTTCTATTTGGGTTTGATTCTCCTTGGATGCCTAATTGGCTAGAAAGGAAATCTTTTCAACGTTCAACACTAGCTCTCGTGGTAGAGAAAACTTCACCTACATTAAAAAAAATAGAAAAGTTCATGAAACCAAGAATGTCTTTCATTTTTCGTGGTCCTGGTGAAAATATTTTAGCATTTATAATGCTGCTTTGTGCATTATCGATAGCAATCCCACTTCCTTTAACTAACTTCATTCCTGCAATTGGTACAACTCTCATTTCACTGGGTATCATGAGCAAAGATGGATTTCTTTCTATAATGGGAGTATTAGTATCATTGTGTGGGTTATTACTTACTCTTGTCGTAATAGTTAAAGGACCACAGCTTATATTTGGAGCATTTTCTTTTCTAAAAAGCTTTGTATATGGTTAAGCTTTACAACACTTTAACAAAAAAAAAAGAGCCCTTTACACCGATCGATAAAGATCATATAAAAATGTACGTTTGTGGGCCAACAGTATATGATACAGCACATATAGGTAATGCACGTTCTATTGTTGTTTACGATGTATTATTTCGACTGCTTAAATTTTGTTATGGAAAAGTTACTTATGTGCGTAATATAACCGACATCGATGACAAGATAATCAATGCAGCAAATGAGAAAAATAGTAATATAGAAAGCATTAGCAAATATTACACTAAAACTTTTCATGAAGACATGGAAAGCATAAATTGTGCAGAACCAACATATGAACCAAAAGCAACGGAAAACATAGATAACATTATCAAGTTAATTGAGTCTTTGCTGCAAGCTGGTCATGCTTATGAATCCAATAAACATGTATATTTTAGTGTAGAATCTTACCCTGAATACGGCGTTTTATCAGGAAAAAAAATTGATGAACTAAACTACGGTAGTAGAGTTGAAGTTGGTGAAAATAAAAAACACCCAGGAGACTTCGTACTTTGGAAACCTGCAAACGAAACTGACTATAAACTTTCAAGTCACTGGAATAGTCCATGGGGAGAGGGAAGACCAGGGTGGCATATAGAATGTTCAGCAATGTCATATGCTTACCTTGGCAAAGATTTTGATATTCACGGTGGCGGTATAGACTTGCAATTTCCTCATCATGAGAATGAAATTGCGCAGAGTAAATCTGCATTTGCTGAGTCAACGTTTGCAAAATATTGGATACACAACGGTTTTCTTACGGTAAATGAAGAGAAAATGAGCAAATCATTATTTAATATAGTCAAAGTAAGGGATTTGCTAGATAGTGGAGTCAGAGGTGAAGTAATACGTTATGTACTGCTCAAAACTCACTATAGAAAACCACTTGATTGGACAGAAAATGTTATCTCTGAGTCGCAAGAAACTTTAAACAAGTTTTATCGGTTATTACGTAGTACATGTATTAAGGAAAGTGATGCAGAAGTCTCTAAAGATTTTATAGAGGCTTTGAAAAACGATTTAAACATTCCTGAAGCTGTAGCCATATTGCATGAAATGGCCACAGAAATCAATAAGACAAGTAATGAATGTGAGAGGCTCAAATTAACTAAGAAGTTTGTTAAAAGCGCAAGGTTCATTGGTCTTCTTGAGTCAAGTTATCAAGAGTGGTTTGCAAGTGGTGTGAGTCATCAAGAAATAGAAAGGTTGATAGACTTAAGAAAAGTAGCAAAACAAAATAAAGATTATGATACTGCAGACAAAATAAGAGAGCAATTGAAACAAATGGGGGTTACAATTTCTGACAACGAAGATGGTACAACAACTTGGTATGGAAAATTATCTCCTATTGTTTATAGATAGCCTAGTATCATCGCTTATCTTACCCATACATCAAGGTTTTGTACTTTACACTATGTTATGCTTTAGGTCAAACTACGATCAACTACTTATATTACTTTTTGGAGTATTAGGATCCAGTCTTGGTGGAATAGCTAACTGGTATTTAGGTAGAATAACAATTTTTATCAGAAGATCACATCACAAATTAGAGAATGAAGACAAAACACCAAAAATTGTAAGGCACCTACTGATTTGTGCAGTTGCATTGCTTTCGTGGGTACCACCACTTGGAAGTGTGACTCAGATTTTATCCGGTTACTTCAAGTTAAACCTTTATATTCTTGTTCCCTTAATTATTTTATCTAACTTCCTCTGTTTGTTGTATCTAACGTTTACCATCTAACTAAACATCAATAAACAACTTTTCTTCTGGTCATATTGAGCTAAATTTCTTCTTCAAACTACCTTTTAAAATGCTTTTATTAGTTTTTGTCATAATACGATCAAATACTCCTAATAACCTCTTAAGTAAGCTTGGGGTTAGCGAAGAGATAGGATTAACAGATACGTTGTTGTTTTTATCATCACCATTTGCTTTGTAGTCTATTGAAATAATCCCCCTACTCTTCCCACCAGTCAGAAGTTTTCCGATTATAGGGATTTTCAACAAAGATTTGTTAATTGAGTATGCCGGTATTACTTGTCCTTCAACCTGGAATTTATAACCCTTAATATCGAGCGTACCACTAGTGCTAATGCCTAGTTCCGCTCCTTCAAGCCAAGATTCTTCAATTTCAACAGTGCCATCTTTATATGAAAAAGGTGCATTACACTTATAAAAATGTACACCTTCGTTCTTTATAGCATTTACAATACCAGGCAGTGAAGACATTGATAATAAAGTGGTAAGCAGTGGAGCATCTTTGATATAGAAATTGCTGATAGATAACATACCATAATGTTCTCCATTTTCTCTCTTAGAAGATAGATAAAGAGATAATTTGCCATTTTTAACTGATTTACCAATACCTAAAGAACGCAAAAGCATACCTGAATTATCCGCGTATATTTCAAGCCCTATTTCACTATGTTCTACTAGTATATTACTGTTATCTTCTAAAAACTGTCCTGTGAATTGACTTCCACTACAATCACCTTTAGCACAAGTTACATTTAGCTTAGCATCTTTTATGATAATTCCTTCTTTCATAATTATATTATCAACATTCATAGTAACTTCTATTTTGTTATTTAATCGATTACTATCTTTGCCAAGTAAACCTAACACATCACTTAAGTTGATTTTCTCACCGTGAATAATTATGACATTTTTCTCCTTACCTGATTCAATTTCTATACTAAAATTATTATCAGGTAATTTAAAGTTGCTAGAATTTAAATATAGATTTCCATTTTCTACTCTTCCGCTAAATTTTATGTCTAGATCATTTCCTACAACATCTAGTTTATCTATTAGTAACTTACCTGCTCCTTTTAGCCTTGTAGAAAATAAAACTTCATTGTGATCTTCAAAATGGTTTTTCCACCCTAAGTAGCTTGAACGCAACTCGAGCTCTGATAAATCTATATTACCATTAACATACCCTGTTTTGTCTTGATACATTACTGACTCTATATTTGCATTGATATAACCATCACCGAAATTAAGTATTTGAGCAGGTAAACCTCCAGTCAAACTCCAGGCAAAATTTTCATTTTTATTGCTACTTTTGAGGTCAAATAGCAGCTGTGTATTATTTACCATACCACTGCCATTTAAATCAATAAAATCTCTGCCGAAATCAAGCTTAATATCATACTTACCAAGACTTTCATTATATACGACCAAATTATCAATTTCAGAATAGAAATTTGCTGAGAAGTCCACTTTTTTACTATCACCATTTAGATTAAAAATACGAAAATTGAATATAGAATTTGCTATTCCACCTACTTTATCTCTTTCAAATTTTACTACATCATCCAGCTTAAATTTTATAGGCTCATATAACCCATAAGCATCACTTACAGCCTGACCATTAATGGTAAGAACAGAATCTTCTTTATTGAGAGAGTTCATTTCAATATGACCACTATTGATAGTAAAATTCTGAAACTTAGCTCTATTTACAATAATTTTGAGATTGTTATCCTTGAGAGTTAACTCACCGTTCAAGTTCTCTACTCGTTCAAAATCCTCATCAAATTGAACGCTGCCATTTTCTATATCAGCAACAATTACAATACCTGACAGATCATCATTTATTAAACTATCGATTTTACCGTTAAAACTTATAATTGTATTTATAATATTCCCATCAATATTATTACAATACCACTTTCTAAATTCATTGTTCACTAGACCATCTGGTACATAAGTACATAAATCTTTTGCAACAAGTTTACTAATATTAACTCTAAGCAAAGCATGATTTGTGCCAAAGTTCATTTTGCCAATCAAAGAAAGGTAAGTATCATTTAACTTAAAATGAAAGTTTTTTACGCTAATGATTTCATCACTATATGTCAAATTTACATTTACATTAGTCAAGGCTAAGTTTTTACCTGAGTGACTCTCTGTATTTAACACGTATATGTTTCCATCCATAACTTCATCCTTTCCATTAATTCTCATTGAGAAGTTCCCTTTGAACCCTATTTCTTTGTCCAAATTGTAACTTTTAACTAGTGTGGAAAACTCGTTAAATAGCCCCAACTTTAGGTTATAAAATGTTCCATACAAATTTAACAAATTATTGCGATTTTTTATCATAATAGATAAATCATCTAGAATCCCCTTTTTATCTTTTGTATGAACACGAATATCCAAAACATTAAAATTTTCCTCCTTTCCTACATATACTTTATCAATGAAGAATTCACCTTCCATATTTCTATTGATAGCAATGTTAGTAATTTCAATCCTTGAGTCTGCATTTAAGTAGAAAAAAATTTTTCTTATTGTCTTCAGCAGATTTTTTGTACTACTCATCTTATCTGTCATTACAGATGTTGTTATTCCTCTGGTCTCTTCCTTTTTGATATATATGTGTACATTACCAGCTAAAACCTGAGAGAACTTTTTGGAACTTAACTTAAAGTGTACGAAAAGCTCAGGAACTTCTATGGTAAAGTCAGGATTTGTTATTTTTAAATCTGTAATGACTAGCTTGCCATCTTTCTGCCAAATAACCGAGGTACTCTCCATGCTGACATCCGAATTGGTAAATATCTTTAATATTTTTTTCTTTATATAAAAATTAATATAACTAATATTGATTTCTAAAGGACCTTCCCCTTTAAAAGGGATAAAGAAGCAGAATATAAATAATAAAATTATAGAAAATGATAGAGCTATTTTTTTAAGCATCGATTATTGCTTTTCTTGCTAAGCTGTCGGCTTCTTCATTGTATTTATCACCATTATGCGCTTTCACCCACTTCCAGTTAATCTCATGTTGCAAAGCAACATCGTCTAATTCTTTCCATAATTCTATATTTTTTACTGACTTCTTATTACTTGTCTTCCAGCCGTTCATTTTCCACTTATTTATCCATTCTGTTATACCGTATTTAATATAGAGGCTATCCGTATACAAACTGATATTACAAGGAAATTTTAATACCTTCAGTCCATTGATCACTGCTGTTAACTCCATTTTATTATTTGTAGTATTTTCTTCTCCACCACAGATGTTCTTTCTATGATTTTGAAATAATATGATTGCTGCCCATCCTCCTGTCCCTGGGTTACCAGAGCATGCTCCATCTGTGTATATTGTCACTTCCTTTTTCTTCATCTTTAACTGTAGTGAATTAATAAAGTATATCGTTGCTTCTATAAAATCACAATTTTTATAGATATAGAGGCAATTTAAGCTGCACCTTTAAATTTTATTATGGAAATAAAAAAAAGTGCTACAACGAGCATTATTAGAAGAGAAAGTAAAAGATAGTTTTTATGTTCTTTCATGGTTAAAACAAATCAATAGAGCAGTAAATAACGCTGGCAAACAGAGAAAATAGATAAGAAATCGAATAAGAAAACATTTTTTTCTGCGAGCTATGACTCTTAAGCCTTATAACGGATGCAGCAAACCAAATAAAAACACACCCTTCAATAATTGCCATACTGAGGTAAAATAGAGCCTTTTTCAAAAATAGTGCTGGAAGTAAGCTAGTTAATACGAGTAACACGCTATAGATTAATATATATTTCCTCGTTTTTTCTGGACCATAAACGATATTGAACATTGGAATCGATGCTTTTGTATAATCTTCAGATCTATTTAAGGATAGAGCCCAAAAATGTGGTGGAGTCCACATAAAAATTATTAAAAATAGAATACAACTTTCCCAGCTTACAGAGTCAGTTACAACCGCCCAGCCAATCATTGGAGGAAAAGCACCTGCTGCACCACCAATAACAATATTCTGCGGAGTACGCCTTTTGAGCCAAATTGTATACACAAAAACATAAAATAATATGCTAATTGCAAGCAAAGCAGCAGAAACATGGTTCACTGCTATTGCCATGATAAATACTGACAATATTCCAAGAGTTATGCCAAATTCAAGCGCGCTTTCTGCAGAAACTCTACCTGAAGGTATAGGGCGGTTTTTTGTTCTCTCCATAAGCAAGTCTATATCTCTGTCATACCACATATTTATTGCACCTGCAGATCCTGAACCAAGAGCAATGCACATAAGAGATATTAGTGCAAGGAAAGGATGAATGCTACCTGGTGCAGCAACCATTCCAGCAATTGCAGTAAACACTACAAGGTACATTATCCTTGGCTTCAGCAAATGCCAAAAGTCCAATATTGTCGATTCAACGTTTAACAAAGCACTTATATACACTTTATTTTACCACTGGTGGCTTTTCGAAAGTATGAAAAGGTGGTGGTGAAGATACCGTCCACTCTAAGGTATCACCCCCCCAAGGATTATCTCCAGTTTTTTTGCCCCACTTAAAGAGATGTATAACTATAAATACAAAGAACATAACTGAAACAAAGGACATATATGAGCCAATTGAGGATATATAATTCCAAGGGATAAACGCGTCGGGATAATCAGGTATACGCCTTGGCATACCTGCTAATCCCAGGAAATGCTGGGGTAAGAAAGTGACATTGGTGCTAATAAAAGTGAGCCAAAAGTGTATCTTTCCTAAACACTCGTTATATTGCTTACCTGACATTTTGCCTATCCAATAATAAAAACCGGCGAAAGCTCCAAATAATGCAGCAAGCGACATGACATAGTGAAAGTGAGCAACGACATAATAGGTATCGTGCAAAAGCTTATCTATTCCACCGTGAGAAAGAATTATCCCTGTTATACCACCTCCAACAAACATGAAAATAAAACCTAATGCAAATAGCATTGGTGTCTTCAATTCAATCGCTCCACCCCACATAGTTGCAATCCAACTAAAGACTTTTACACCAGTTATAACACCAATGAAAATTGTGCTAGTGCTAAAAAATATAGCAGCATCCTCGCTAAGCCCAACAGTAAACATATGGTGAGCCCAAACCATAAAGCCAAACGTTGCTATTCCTATCATAGCATAAACCATTCCCATATAACCAAATACTGGCCTATGAGAAAAAGTTGACACAACCTGACTGATGATACCAAATGCAGGAAAAATAATTATGTAAACTTCTGGATGACCAAAAAACCAAAACAGATGTTGAAATAACACAGGATCACCACCACCAGCAGGATCAAAAAAGGAGGTACCTATATTACGATCAGTGAGCAGCATAGTTATAGCACCAGCAAGTACCGGTAAGGCAACAATTAACATAAATGATGTGAGTAAAATAGACCAAACAAATAGTGGTATCTTAGTGAGTGACATACCTTTTGCACGCATATTGAATATGGTAACTATAAAGTTGATCGCCCCAACAATTGATGACATACCAGCAATATGAAGTGCAAGTATAGCAAGATCAACTCCTGCACTTGGGTGGGACATAATTTGCGACAAAGGTGGGTATAAAGTCCATCCTGTTCCAGGACCTTCGCCAGCAAATACCGAGAGGATAAGCAAAATAAAAGATGAAACTAACAACCAAAAACTTAAATTATTCATACGAGGAAATGCCATATCTGGTGAACCAATCATGAGAGGTACGAACCAATTACCAAATCCTCCCATTAAGGCTGGCATTATCATAAAAAACACCATTATTACCGCATGCCCTGTAATCATTACGTTATATAGCTGGTAATTATTGTTAAGTATATTAATATGCATTAGCTGAGTACGAATAATTACCGATAATAATCCACCAATAATTCCAGCTAATATGGAAAAAATAATGTATAGTGTCCCTATATCTTTGTGATTAGTAGAAAACAGCCAACGTCTTATACCTTTTGGTGCATCACTCATATCTATACTCCAAACTTAACTTACTAATTTTTTATCTTCAATCCACTTATTAAAATCTTCTTTACTCACTGCTTCAACAACAATTGGCATAAATCCATGACCTTGACCACATAGTTCATAACATTGCCCATAATAAATACCGGGCTTCGTGACGTTAAACCATGCTTCATTCAGCCTACCTGGTATTGCATCAATTTTTATACCAAAAGCCGGTATTCCCCAGCTATGTATTACATCTCCTGCTGTCACTTGTAAACGAATATTAGTATTGATAGGTAAAATAACGTTATTATCAACAGAGAATAGTTTTAAATCTCTTTCGGTAAAGTCTTCTTTTCCTTTTATATAGCTGTCAAATGAAATACCTTGATATTCTGGGTACTGGTAACTCCAATACCATTGATGACCAATAACTTTTAGTGTTATGTCAGCTTTTGGCACTTTCTCCTGTAGTTTAATTAATTCAGCATTTTTAAAAGCCAATACCCCAACAATAATCGTTGGTATAACAAACCAGATAATTTCTACAAAGATATTATGAGTTATTTTACTAACATTTTTCACTTTGCCCTTACGAAAGCGAAATACTACATAAGCAAGCAGGGCCCATACAAAAAGCATAATTGCAATCATTACACTCATCACAAACGAATGTGACTTAACTATAACCTCCATTATCTCAGTTGCAGGCGCAGGAAATCCAAATTGCCAAGAAGTAGGAGCAGAAGCAATTGATATGTTTGAGTAAAACATTATCAATAATGCAAATAACTTCACCATATTTTTTGCTGTAAAACTAACTGTATAATAATATATATAAACTTACTATGCAAACAGAGATTATAGAATGTACACAAGTGTTTTGCTAAATATTGAATCAAAAGTAAATGATGATTAATGTTTTTTTAGCATTTAATAAATATAATAATACGATACTAACTTGAGGAAAAAGCATTTACATGAATCTATTTTAAGTTAAAATATTATAATATTTTAAGTTAAGTATTTACTTTAAGGAAATTCTATAATAAGTTTAATAGTGTCTGTTATTGCTAATAACCCTCTAGCCTCACACCTAAAAGCAGTAACAGACACTATTAAACTTTAGGTAAGTTTGTCTATTTATAATTCATTAAGGTACAAATCTTACTAATTCCTTTAATTCTATTATACAGCTGAGTTTACTAATTAACCTTTAATGTTTACGTTAGCATTTGCATCTTAAATCAAAGATTTACATATTATAGAAAATAATTATAAAATAATACACTACTTGTGTGTAAATTTTTTTGCATATCAAACTCTGTAAACAAATTTTTTAGAAAAGCCAAATAAATTATCTCTCTATGAAAGATCTATCGAATGTTGCAATTATAGGTGTAAACAAGAACGATAAAAGAGTGCGGGATTGAGTAACTACATATACTTCTACTGGCATACCAGGATATAGGTATACGTTTTTAAATTGAGCAAGTTCTGATTTTGGTATCACCACTCGCACTGAATAATAACGCCCCATCCTTGGATCATCAAGAGCATCAGGGGAAATATGGTTTACTATACCGTTAATTAAACTTAAGCGACGTGCACTATAAGCGCTCAGCCTTACTTTAACTTTCAGCCCTTCTAGTCCGTCGATAGAGACTATATTGCTATCTTTCTTTTTTGCTGACAGTATCTCTTCTATGTTTCTGGTTAGAACTTTAGCATCTATTATTAGATCATCATCTGATGGTACTATACTCATGATTGGAACTCCAGATTGTATAACACCACCTTCAGTGTGGTATCTTATATCTGTAACTATACCATCTTGAGGTGATTTAATTATTGTACGTGCTAACGAATCTTCAGCAACCATCAGCCTCTCTTTTAAGTCTGCAATAGATGTATTAACTTCCTTAAGCTCAGCATTTGCTCTTTCTTGAGCATCATTCTTCAAATTTATAATCTCTAACTCATTTTCTCCAATCTTTTGCTGTACTTGAGATATTGCAGAACGGTAATGTCCAACTCTACCCTCAATTTCAGCAAACTGTTTTTCTAAAGCTAAAATGTGTGGTTTGCTTATATGGCCACTATCAAGTAATTGTCTTTTTGTTTCTAACTCCTCAGTTATCAAGTCATATTGCTTATGGGCTGCATTTAGTTGAAAATTTAGCCCTGCTAATTCATCATTTAACTGCTTTATACGTTGTTGCAGTATGTCAGTTTTTCCTAATATACTCTTTCTCTGAGAGTTGAACAACTTTACCTGATTCTTTATCGCTTTATTTACAGGTTCATCGTTAGATAATCTTTTAACCTCATCAGAAAATTCTAGCGTATCTAAGTCTCCCCTAATTGCAATAAGTCTTGCTTCAGTTGCCAAAAGTGATAAGAGTTTTTCTTTAATTATACTTAAATTTGCCTTTTCGTTAACATCACTTAATAAAACTAAAGGCTCATCTTTTTTAACTGCTTGACCTTCTTTTACTAAAATTTTGCTTATTATTCCCCCACCCAAGTGTTGCACTATTTTTCTATTTGAAGAGACAATAACTTCTCCACTTGCATGCACTGCTCCGTCAATTGGAGCTATAGCTGACCAAATACCACCTATTCCAAAAAAGATGAATATCACCACTAAACCAAAAAATAGTGGTCCCCATGTGACTTTTAGGACTTCATTTACGTTATTACTCTCACGTTTAAAAATAAAATTTATCATCGCATCAATCCATGCGAACGTCTTATCCAAAAATTGATATTTCTTCTTTCTATTTCCTGCCCTTTGCATATCTATATCATCACTACCAATCAGGCCTGTCAAAGAAAGTCCAGCACTAAGCTTTTTTAACTTACTCATTATAATACTACTGCGAATTCTTGTTAATCAGGATAACACACAAAAACAAAGAATCTATACCTTAAGTACTTTACTTAGACTACGGAACATCAGAATAAACTATTTAGTAACAATTCTTATACTCCATTCAATGGTTCAGCATTAGGCTAGAAAATCAAAAAGGTTTTACAATAACCATAATAACTATAATTATTATTAACACTGTTACTGCTTCGTTTAAAACACGAAAATAAACGTGAGTTTTCTTATTCAAGCCCACTGCAAAATTTTTCCTATGCTTTGCAAGTAGGACATGAATAGCAAACATTAAGAATAATGCTAGCGCTTTTACATGAAACCACCCTTCGCGATATGCTTCCCTAATAATCATTAGCATAATTCCAAAACTAAGGGAGAAAAGCATTGCAGGGTTTATGATATATCTAAGGAATCTCTTCTCCATTATTTGAAGTAAGCTGTCATTTTCTGACCCTGGTTTTACAGATGCATGGTAAACATAAAGCCTTGGTAAATAGAGCATACCTGCCACCCACATAATTACAGAGATAACGTGAAAAGCTTCAAGCCAGTGATAGTAATCCATATAGATAGTATTATAAAATGTTAAAAATTTCTGGTATGATCTCAATTTAATAAAAGAAAGTCAATATGAAAGCAGAAAATTTCACTAAAGAACAGGTGATTGGATTCTACAGAAAAATGCTTCTCATACGCAGATTTGAGGAAAAAGCAGGACAATTATACGGAATGGGATTAATAGGCGGATTCTGTCACTTATCAATAGGGCAAGAAGCAGTTGCAGTTGGGACTCAAGCTGCATCAAAATCTGGTGATGCTTTTATCACAAGCTATAGAGACCATGGCTTAATGCTTGCATGTAACTCTGATCCGAATGTTGTGATGGCAGAACTAACCGGCAAAGAAACAGGGTGTTCAAAAGGCAAAGGTGGCTCCATGCACATATTTGATGTTGAAAAAAATTTCTTTGGTGGACATGGAATAGTAGGTGCACAAGTCCCAATTGGCACAGGAATAGCATTTGCTAATAAATACAAGAAAAAAGATAACGTTGTATTCACATATTTTGGTGACGGTGCTGCAAATCAAGGACAAGTATATGAATCATTTAATATGGCATCTTTGTGGAAGTTACCTGTGGTTTATATCATAGAAAATAACGAATACGCAATGGGAACTTCTGTACAAAGATCAACTTTAGTAACTGAACTATATAAAAGAGGAGAGAGTTTTGGTATTCCTGGAAAACAAGTTGATGGAATGGATTTTTTCTCTGTCTATGAGTTAACAAGTGAAATAGCTGAGCATGTACGTGGGGGAAAAGGACCTCTCTTGCTTGAAATGAAGACATATCGATATCGTGGCCATTCAATGTCAGATCCTGCTACTTATCGCTCAAAAGAAGAAGTTGAAGATATGAAGCAAAATCATGATCCTATAAGCACCCTAAAGCAGTATATAACAGACAATAAAATCGCTTCTGATGAAGAATGCAAAGCTATTGATAAGGAAATACGAGATTTAGTAAAAAAGTCAGAAGATTTTGCTAAAAATAGTAAAGAGCCAGGCATTGATGAACTATATACTGATGTTTATAAATTTGTTAGCTAATCAGTTGCCATCAAAATTATGTTTTGGCCTACTATAGATATTTTTTGGCAGCACTTAACTTTATTATATAACAGCCTAGTCAATAGAAACTGTAGTAACTCTTATATTATTGATATACAACGCTCTTGGATCATAGGTTAAATGAGTTTTATTTGACTTTTTGTGCTAGTTTGCAGAATATAAAGTTATTAATTGAATAAAATACATGACAAAAGAAAACTGGGAGACAGTAATTGGACTTGAGGTACACGCTCAGGTTTCTTCTAAGACAAAGCTATTTTCTAGTTCACTAACGGAATTTGGCACTGAGCACAATACTCAAGTTTCTCTAGTTGATGCAGCAATGCCAGGTACATTGCCAATATTAAATTATTTCTGCATAGAGCAAGGAATATGTACCGGTCTTGCACTTTCTGCAGAAATTAATAAATGCTCTTACTTTGATCGTAAAAATTATTTTTATCCCGATTTACCACAAGGTTACCAAATAACCCAGTTCTTTGAGCCAATAGTTAAAAATGGTAAAGTGTTTATCAATAATAATGAAAAAGAAATAAGAATCGCAAGAATTCACTTAGAGCAAGATGCAGGAAAGAGTATTCATGAAGAAAGCAAAACTTACGTAGATTTAAATCGTGCAGGTGTTGCTTTAATGGAAATTGTTTCAGAGCCAGATCTTCGTTCATCTGCAGAAGCTGCAGAATTCATGAAAAAATTGAGGCAGATTTTGCGTTACATCGGTTCATGTGATGGTGATATGGAAAAGGGGTCACTTCGCTGTGATGCAAATGTTTCTGTTCGCCCAAAGGGTAGTAGCACATTTGGCACTCGTTGTGAAATAAAAAACTTAAATTCAATACGTTATATTGTACAAGCTATAGATTATGAAGCACAAAGGCAGATCAAAATTTTGGAAAGCGGAGGAGAAATAAGTCAAGATACCTTATTGTTTGATGTCACTTTAGGAAAAACAAAAGTGATGAGAAGCAAAGAAGATTCAAGTGACTATAGATATTTCCCTGAACCTGATTTGCTACCTGTTGAAATAAGCCAAGACAAAATTGATTCTATTAAATCATCTTTACCCGAGTTGCCAGATCAAAAAAAACTTCGATACATAGAGGAATTAGGTATCAATGAATATGATGCAGACGTTATCACTTCTGATAAAGAAATTGCCGATTATTTTGAAAAATTAGCAAAAAAGCATGATTCAAAGATTGCAGTTACCTGGTTAACCGTCGAGCTTTTCGGTCGTTTAAATAAAACAAATATTGATATTGTTAGCTCTCCAATTAAAGCAGATGCTTTATCCGAACTCCTCGACTTTATCGTCGATGGAACGATCTCTGCTAAACTTGGTAAACAAGTTTTTGATATTATGTTTGAAACTGGAAAGCCTGCATCCCTTATTATAGAAGAGCAGAATCTCAAGCAAATAACTGACACATGTCAAATCTCAGAGATAATAGATAAAATCATCAATGACAACCAAGATAAAGTTCAAGAATATAAGGGTGGTAAAACAAGATTGTATGGGTTCTTTGTTGGTGAAGTCATGAAATCCACCAAAGGAAAAGCCAGCCCTGATGTCGTAAACTTGGTTTTGAGTGAAAAATTAAAATTGAGTGCCTAGGTGTACGGTCCCAGATCTTTTGCTATTTGCTTGACTTGTTTCTTTACATAGCTTCTAATTTAAATTCTGCTGTCTATTCTCTTTCATTCATAACCTTTTGCAAAACGTTTTTGCTTTCTTCTCTGCTGGTCACTATTGCTTATATAAAGCAAGTACAGTACTGAATGATGTTGCAAGCACTCAGTTCGGCAATATTATCGATTTAAGACGAAGTTAAGATTTCGATTTTTTATTCAAACTCTTCTGAAAGTTTTTATACATATTGAAGACATCTTGATAATTTAGGTGAGTGTAAACTTGAGTAGTTTCAAGGCTTGAGTGGCCAAGCAGCTGTTGTATTGATCTTATGTCAATATCTTCCTGAAGCAAATGAGTAGCAAAACTATGGCGAAATGCATGTGGAGATAAAATTTCTGGTAAGTTTAAAAATCTTCTTATTTTTTGCAAACGATTAGCAACATAAGTTCTTCCCAATTTTTTTCCTCTTACCCCCACAAAAAGATGTCCCGCTTCGTCAAAGTGGGGACAAGCTTTTATATATTTTTGTATACACTTTTTTACTACTGGAAGAATAAATACCTGCCTTTGTTTATCTCCCTTACCTGTTACTATTAAACTTTCATTGCTAATATCACTAACCTTAAGATTCAGTGCTTCAGTGATTCTTAAGCCCGTACCATATAGCAGAACGACAATTGCAATTTCTCTTTTTACCACCCAAGGCTCGCCTAGATCAGGCAATTTCATTTCTTTCAATAGAGTTTCTATGTTAGATATTGAAAGTGCTTTAGGTAGAGTTCTTCTCTGAATTGGCCTTGATAAAGAAAATACCGCTTCATTATTTATTTCATAATTGTTTTTTATATATTTGAAAAAATTTCTGATTACTGACAATGCGCGAGTGTTAGATCTTGCATTTACACCTCTTGCATAACGAGAGGTAAACCAACTTCTCAGTTCAGGTATGCTTAATTTTTCTAAAGAGCCAACATTTACTTCTTCACCAATGTGAGTATTTAGGAAACTTATAAGATCTTTGAGGTCCCTCATGTATGACTCCAAAGTGTTTGGTGAGTAAGACCTGTTGTACTTTAGCCAATCATACCATTTTTCAATGATTGAACCGAGGTCCACAGTTACTTTTTAAAGAAAGCATCGATGCACGCATCCCTAAAGGCTTCATTTATATCAGGATGAGAGTGACAAATTCTGTATATATCCTCTGCTGCTGCACCATATGCCATTGCAACCGCTGCTTCATTGATTAGCGTATCAGCGTATGCTCCTATGATATGTACACCGAGTATTGTATCTGCTTTGCTACAAGTCAGAACTTTCACGAATCCCTCAGCATCGTCAGTGACTTTTGCTCTACCGTTTGCAGCAAATTGACATTTACCAACTTTATACTTTCGACCAGCACTTTTTAGTTCTTCTTCAGTTTTACCGATTGAAGAAACTGCAGGGTGGGTGTAAATGACTGACGGTATGATTTCATAATCAACGTGAGGCAATTGCCTTGCTAGTATCTCTGCAACTGCCACCCCTTCTTCCTCAGCTTTGTGAGCAAGCATTGCTCCACCAATCACATCACCAATAGCAAATATTCCTTTCACATTAGTTTCATATCTGTTGTTAACTTGAACGAAACCGCGATTATCTTTTTCCATTTTTTCATCAATACCAAGACCATCAGTACATGGTTTGCGTCCTGCTGCCACCAATACCTTATCCGCCTCTATAGTGTTTGTTTGATTATCTTTTACAGAGCAAACTTTCACACTCAAAGAGTTACTACTTTGTTTTATTCCCTCAACTTTAGTGCTAAGTAAAAATTTTATTCCTTGTTTTTGTAGACTAGAAAGTAGAGACTTACTTAATTCTCCATCCATTGCTGCAGCGATTCTGTCAAAAAATTCTACTACAGTGACTTCAGACCCTAGCCTCCTCCATACAGAAGACATTTCAAGCCCTATTGCTCCGGCTCCGATTACGACAAGTTTTTTTGGTACTTCAGTTAAAGACAATGCACCAGTTGATGAAATAATACTTTTCTCATCGATATTAATTACTGGCAAAGAAATAACGTCAGAACCGGTTGCAATTACTATATTTTTTGTCTTCAGCACCTTACCTTCAACTGAAACTTCAAGATTGCCTTGATCAAAAGAAGTAATTTTTCCAAGTCCATTGATCTTAGTAATTTTGTAAAGGTTAAACAGATATTCTATGCCTTTTCCAAGTTCCTGAACTCTAGCGTCTTTATAGCCTATCATTTCTCTCAAATCGAGACTTACATCCTTAACTTTTATGCCAAGTTTTGATAGATTATTTTTCGCGCTAGCATACTGATAAGAGGAATGGAGTAATGCTTTTGATGGTATACACCCAACTCGCAAACACGTGCCACCAAAAATGCTATTTTTGTCTATACAAGCAACTTTGAGTCCAAGTTTTGCAGCAGCAATAGCGCATTTGTAACCACCTGGACCACCACCTATAATAATCAAATCATAATCAGTCATAAAAAACAAACCTATTTTCTAAAGAATAAACACCATTTCCTTCAGTCGTTATATACATCTTACCATGGGTAAATACTGGAGGATGAAACACATTACCGGGTATTTTAATTACCCTTCCTGTACTTTCAGATCCAGGAAAAGCAAATATTGAACCTTTATTACTTGTTACCCAAAGCGTATGGGCATACATAATTGGAACAAACAATTGCACATTCTCTATAAAATCAGATGTCCAAACTGTTTTTCCACTTTGTATGTCGATGCCAATTACCTTATTATCTTTAGTCACCATGAAAATTCTTCCGCCTTCTTTTCGTTTCTCTGCAGGAATAAGAGGGCTATAATATGACTCAATGTTTGATATACTTTTTACTTGTAGTGGCCTTGACCATAAAATATTTCCTGAGTTTACGTCAATGCTATAAATATAAGAGTTGCTCGTAGCTATTAAGATATTATCGTGTACTCTAGGTGTAGTAGTTACATCTGTAAGCTGTGTGTCTAAAAGATTTGTAGCTAATTTTTGGCTCCATAGTTTTTTACCTTCTTCATTAAAAGCTATTAACTCGCCATTTGAAAATGGTGCCATTATTTTATCATTAGAGACTGCTGGTGAGATGGAATATAAACCTCGAACCTCATTTATACCATTTTGATAAGCCCAAATGGGGCTGCCATCTTTTATATCAAATACATGTAGATAGTTATCAATAGTCAATACTACCAACTTATTGTTTATTACTATTGCTTTCCCTCTTGCCGGAGCTCTTAATTCTTTTTCCCATTGAATCTCCCCTGTTTTCGCATCTATTGTGTGTAGAATGTTATCCACTACAAAGAAAACATTTTCTTTGTAGCTCGATAAACTCATATTACCAATTTTTTTCCTACTTGAGAGGTATAATTTCCAATTTATAACTCTTGGGTTATCGATATCAAAGGAATATAAGGTACCGTGCTTGTCTGGTAAAATAACGCTATTTTCTGTAAGTATTGGAGCTACATATCCTTGAGATAATTTTTTATCTACTAAACTTATTCGTTCGCTTGCCATTGTATAGTTACTATACAATAACATTATCATGACAATTATTATTTTCATTATTTAGTGAAAACAAGATCCATTAATATACATACTAGAAACGTAAATCACAACGAAAATGTTCTTAATTGTGGATCAAAAGCATTAACGTAATGTCATGCCATTATGTAAAGATTCTCTTACTGTAATAATTTTTATCAAGTATTGGTTAAAACACATTTCGATAGCCCAGACTAACGCTGTCAGTAATATTACCATAATATGAAATGGAAATGGATGCAGCATTTTCACGATGAAAGATATTGTTGTAATGTCATTCATTTAAACTATGCATATCAATTTGAAAAATGTACATTGTCTTATGCTATAGTACCTAAAAGTAAATGCTCAACATACAAAATAACGCTTCACTTTGCAGGCAATGGATATTCTTGGCAGTACTTGCTCTTGCTTGTTCTGGACTGCTGTCAATAATTGTTATTTTTCTACGATTGCCTTTTATTTCTTCTCTCATTCCTTCTGCACAATATATCTTTGATAATGCACTGGTGATACACGTAAATTTGTCAATTTTGGTATGGATGTGCTCTATAATATCTCTGCTATTCATCATAAACTTAAAACACACCAATCATTGGTTTAACTTCTCATGGATTCTTTCAATCCTTTCCATGCTGCTAATGTTTATATCTGCATTTGTTCCAAATACTGAAGTTATCAAAAGTAACTATATACCTGTATTACAAAACAAATTATTTTTACTTGGACTCAGTCTTTTCATTACCAGCATATTGATAAATACAGCTCTAGCCTACATATCAAATAAACAAGACTCATATCTTTCAATCGGACAAATTGGCCTGGTCATTATACTTGTGTCATCATTTCTTTGTGTTGTTTTAGCACATAAAAATATGCCTCCAGGTCTATATCACTCAGACAAGAATTTATTTTATGAATATCTCTTTTGGGGAGGCGGACATTTACTGCAGTTTGCCTTTGCTCAAGCAATGTTTTTAGTTTATTTGATCATACTGAATGCTCGCTATATTAGTCTAAATAAAATTACCATTTTACCACTATTTATAAACACAGTTTTGACCGTAGGTGCGCCGTTTATATACTTTATTTATTCGGCGGATAGTGCTGAATTGATACAGTTTTTTACCTGGCATATGAGAATTGCTGGAGCAGTTCTGCCGTGCTTTTTAACAATATTAGTGTATTGCAACACAAAAACTCTGCTCAATGATAAGGGCAATTATCTTCTCCACTCGTTTGTATTGTTCATTTATGGAGGTGTGCTTGGAGTGCTAACTATTGAAGGAAATGTCACTATCCCTGCGCATTATCACGGTTCTGTGGTTGGTATTACTATAGCTTTTATGAATTTTGTCTACTGGCTGTTACCAAAATTGGGCTGTAAAGAAATAAAAAGCTCCATAGTAAGATTACAGATTTATGCATATAGCTTGGGACATTTTCTCCACATTACTGGACTTGTTTGGCTTGGTGGATATGGTGCCTTAAGAAAAGTTGCAGATCTGCCAAGTATTTCATCAATGTTGGCACGTGCTTGTTTTATTACGGGTGGAGCTATATCAGTTATTGGTGGAATGTTATTCGTAATAATTGTGATTTTACATCTTCTTAAAGGCAAGGCTCGTACCAACTAACCCACAGAAACAAAACTAAAAATTTTAGTGTAAAATTACTATATTTACTTTGTACTATGGCTCAAACAACCTGCTTCAAATTTGGAAAGGCAATGAAATGAAAAAAACTATATCAAGCTAGACTGAATTCTTATTTGCTACTCCTTGTGGTTCTTGTGTTCCATTTACTTGAGAGCTAGGTTTCATTATTAAACCACCAGCTAAGAATGCAGATACTGTTGCTATAACAACGATTAACCACATGTCCAATTTAGTTGTATGTTCAAGTGTAATATACACTACTAACCCAACAGCAAGACCAGTACTAGCAGTAGCGATGTATGTTGCTTTTTCTTTTAGTTGTTTATTTGCTTCATTTTTGGTTTCTAATATTTTCTTTTCTTGCTGTAACTGCTGGATTTGAGTATTTATTTTTTGTTTCAGTTCATTCGATACTTCACTTTTTAGTTCATTTTTTATTTTATTTTTTAATTTAGATATTGCCTTTTCTGGGCTTTTTTTAACTTCTAGTTCCAACACGTCCTCAAGCAATTCTGCTAGTTTTATTTTTTCGTTGGAGGGCAGATAGTATGGATCATATAGAGCATTAACAAGATCTTGTAAATCAGAAAATTTAAAATCAGGCATAATAAACCTCAATACTAAAAATTTATCGTGTAATACATAAAAAACTAAAATCAAGAAATTTTGTATTATAAACTAAAATGTCAGACATTAAAATTGCTGTATTTGCTCAATTGTGCTAACTTAAAGCTTAAAACTGAAAAATATTTATGTTGGAAGAAAAATACAGCTTTAGAGAAGTTGAAGACAAATACAATGTATTATGGGAAGGAAGTAAAGTTTATAAATGGAGTAGTGAAAAGGGTAACACTTTCACTATAGATACGCCCCCACCAACGATATCAGGAAAGTTGCATATTGGCCATATATTCAGCTATTGCCACACAGACTTTATTGCAAGGTTTCAGCGTATGCTGGGAAAAGATGTATTTTATCCAATTGGGTTTGATGATAATGGCCTTCCGACTGAAAGGTTAGTTGAGCAAACCTATAAAACCCGCGCAAAAGAAGTTGGCAGAGAAAAATTTATAGAGATGTGCCATGAGGTTATTGAAAAATCAAAGCAAGAATTCAAGGAATTGTTTAAATCAGTTGGCATTAGCTATGACTGGGATTTGGAATACCACACGATCAGCAAGGAAGCTGTGGCACTTTCTCAAATGTCATTCATTGATCTATATAATAAAGAGTATGCATACAGAAAAATGCAACCTATTCTTTGGGACCCAGTCGATAAAACTGCAATTGCACAAGCAGAAATAGAGGATAAAGTCTTTGAGTCATTTTTGAACACGATAGTTTTTTCCACTGAAGAAAATGAGCAGATTAAGATTGCAACTACACGGCCTGAGTTGCTTCCAGCATGTGTTGCAGTTTTTTGCCATCCAGAAGATGCACGCTACACTCAGCTGATTGGAAAAATAGCCGTGGTGCCAATAACAGGAGCAAAAGTTCCAATAATAGCTGATGATAAAGTTAAAATAGATAAAGGTACTGGGCTTGTTATGTGCTGTACGTTTGGTGATGAGCTCGACATATATTGGCAGCAAAAGCATGGTCTGCCGATGAAAATTATTATCGATCAGGATGGTAGGATAAGTCTAGATTCAGTGTATGGTAATAATAGATCCCAGTGTCAAGGCACTGGGATGACAAAGGGGAGTGACATTCCAGTGCTTGACACTGGAATCCAGCCATTAGAGGAGACACACGCTCCAGCGCGTGACGCTGGAATCTACGATGAAATAAATGGCCTAAGGGTTAAAGAAGCAAGAAAGAGAATTATTGAAATCCTAACTGAAAAGGGCCTTTTGATAGAAAGTACTAACATTTCTCATTTCGTAAAGTGTGCAGAAAGATCTGGTGCATCACTTGAAATATTACCAACTTATCAATGGTTTATCAAGACTTTAGAGCAAAAAGCTCAAGTGTTAGATAAAGTAAAAAAGTGTAGTTGGCATCCAAAGTCTATGCGTAAACGCATGGAGGTATGGATAGAAGGGCTAAATTGGGATTGGTGCATTTCAAGACAGCGTTATTTTGGTGTGCCATTTCCGGTGTGGTATTCAAAACGTAAAGGGGAGGAGGGTAAAATCATTCTAGCTGAAGTAAAGGATTTGCCTATCGATCCACTCAAAGATTTGCCAAAAGGGTATATTAAAGAAGAGGTTACCCCAGACCAAGATGTAATGGATACGTGGGCCACAAGTGCGATCACTACTCAACTAAGTGCACTGGCAGTAAACAGTGAGCTCGGTTTACCAAGCCATCGGTATGATAAGATATTTCCTGCAGATCTGCGCAGCCAAAGCCATGAGATAATAAGAACTTGGGCTTTTTATACGATTTTGAAGGCACATTATCATGCAGATTCACTGCCGTGGAAAAATATCATGATTAGTGGTTGGTGTTTGGCCGATGATAAAAAAAAGATGAGTAAATCAAAAGGTAATATCATCACTCCTCATGTAATGCTTGAAACCTATGGAGCTGACGTAGTACGCTATTGGGCAGCAAACTCAAGACTTGGAGTTGACACAGTCTACTCTGAAAATATCTTCAAAATTGGCAAACGACTTGTTACGAAACTTTGGAATGCTAGCAAATTTGTTTCCATGTTTATGGAAAAACATCAAGCATTGAGCATAAATTCCATCAGTGAGACGATGGATAAGTGGATATTGTCCAAATTATATAAAGTGATAGAAAAAACGACGAACAACCTATTACAGTTTGAATACTGCGAAGCTTTGAGCGCAATAGAAGAATTTTTTTGGAAAGATTTTTGTGATAATTACTTAGAGTTAGTTAAAAAACGTGCATATGGAGATGCATTGGACAGCGAGGCAAACATGAGTGCGAAACAGAGTTTGGCATATGTACTCAATATTATTTTGCGGTTATTTGCACCATTTTTGCCATACATTACAGAGGAAATATATCATCAGTTGTATAGTTATAACTCTGTTCACAATAAAAGTAATTGGCCTAACAAGGAAGAACTTATCTATGATAAGTATTCTGAGGAAATGGGAGATAATTTCGTACAGATATTAAACCTTGTGAGAAAAATAAAAGCAGATAATAACGTATCAGTTAAGCATCTTATACAAAAGTTGATGATAAAAGCGAGTGTAAAAGAGGATGAGTTAAATTATTCTGCTCAGCATGATTTGCAGTCAGTTTGCAATGCTGAAGTGATAGAATGGGTTGAGAGTACAGAAGCAGAGATTATAACTGAGAATGGAAAATTTACTGTAAGTTTATTGATTGATGTAACTTAGCATTCATATTACTATACTAATTATTTAGTTGTAAGATAATAATGATTGGTAATTCATATGATAATAAAATTGAAGAACAAAAAGATGATTATCATGACTTCATTCAAAGGTTTTTGTTTTTGCTCGGTAAGATAAAAGAAAAGAATAAATCAATTCACACTGCTGTAGCTAGTTTTCGCATATTATCTTTTTTAATAAAATACAATGCCAATTTTAATGAAGATGAAGTGTATAAAGCCGTTATCCAAGATTTCAATAATGTAAAGGAGGCGAGACTAGAGCTTCAAGATAAGGCTAAAAAAGTATTGAATGGGTATATTGAAAGTGGCGTTGAAACAGTGTCAATATATGGTAGTTGTGCGGAAGTTAAATTGGGAGCTAATAAAAACAAATTCAAAGTCAGTGAGTTTTTGAATAGTAATTTGTGCCAAGATAATGGAATTTCAGGGTTTTCAACTCTGCATAGCAATGGAAAAAATGGAATGCACGGTTTTGTTTCTGAAGAAGGAATAAGGCACTATGTTGTAACTGATGGTGCATACGAAATGACTCTGAATTGGTGTGATGAGGACGGAAAAAAGTGCACTATTATAATTAATATTGATGCTAATTGTATAGAACTTATCGAGCGTAATCGTGTTACTGATGATCAATTGAAAGCAAATAAAGATGTAAAAATAGGTAACTTATTCTTGTATCAAATAAAATTTAGAAATAAGGAGAAAGGCAATCATAAATCATCTGAGATTGTGATAGAAAATAGTAATAGAAATATTAACATTCAAACAACTCAAGAAATTGAGCGTGGCAGCAAAGAAGCTCAAATAGGCAGTACTAAAATGCAAGACAAAATTGCACAAGTTGTAGATGACAGCTTAAACGAAAGAATTAATAAATTGGAAAAAGGAAATACAAGATTAACTGGAAATAATCAAACTATATTAGAACAATTACAGCAAAAAATGAGAAAGGTGGAGGAATTAAATGGAAAGGTAAGGGAAAAAGATGAAGTTTTGGCTGAAGTAACACAAAAACTCAAGCAGCTAAGTGATTCGGTAGAGAGTGAATTTGAAAGGAGAAAAGTAGAGAAGGAAAAGTTAGAGGAGAAGTTAAGGAAAGCGCAAAAAGAGATACAAAAGTTAAGTAAAGAAAAAGCTGAATTAGTGCAAGAAAAGCAAGGCTTGGAAGAATATGCTAAAATTCTAGTTGTCAAAATACAAAAACTAGTTAATCAAATAGGGCGATCAGATCTTAAACTGGATGAATCAATAAATGAAAATAAAAGGTTAGAACAAGAATTGAATGATACTAAAAAAGATTTAGGTGATAAATATAGTGAAATCCAGAGATTAGAAAGTCAATCACATGAATTAGAATCTAAAAAAGTAACAGAATTGATGACATGTTTAGAAAAGAAAGAGAAAAAAATAGCAGAGTTAGAAGCGCAGTTGCAAAAAGAAAGTTCTGAAACTTATGATTTAATACTTAAATCATCGGATTTAGAAGAAGAAAAAAGACGATTACAAGAAAAGTTAAATGAAAAAACTCAAGAAGTGATTAAACTAACTGTAGATTTAGAAGAACTAAGTAAGCAATCGGAAGAGAAAGAAACTAAATATTTCAGTAGGATTAAAGAGTTAGAAAAAATTCTTAATAAAGAAAGAAAAAACAGTGAAGAGTTGGAAAATTATAGCATCAATCTGGAGGAAGAAAGTCAAATTCAACATGAAAAGTACAAAGAGTTACTATTTGAGAAGCATTCTATAAAAGAAGAAATTTCAGATTTGAATGATCAATCTTCATTAGTTCATCAGAATCGTGTGAGCTTAGCACAAGATTTGGCAAAAAACATGATATATTTGTTCAAAGAGAATGTAAGAGAAGGAGATAAAGTGATTATATCGCAGGAAACTGTATTAGAGATTGTGAATAGATTGGAGGAATTAATCAAGAATGTTGGAGTCAGTGATCAAGAAATAAAAGGAGTAATTGAAGAAATATCTGTACAAACTAATGATAGCCTTGTTCCTTCAGATATAAGTAATGGAGATTTATCAGCACTACCAAATAAAGAGCTGGATGAAGCTTCATATTCAGAAGATTTTGGATATTCTAGTAGATGTTCTATTCCCGTCTGATGCCACCTTGCATTTTGAGTTTAGTTAGAATATCAACTAAAGCTTATCACTGGTACAATTGTGATAAGTGTTCTCCTCTACAGGTAAGACAATTTTAATCAATATATACAAGACTGCTGAAGTTTTGTATATGGGTGATGAGCAATTTACTTAATAAATATAATACATTTTATTTTATAGCTAGTTCTCTGACTACTCTCACGTTACTTACATCTTTAGCGCTTATTAATGTACCTAGTTCTTTAATTCTCGCTTTAGCTGTATTATCTGTTTTGGCTTTTATGATTTTGTATAAAATAATTATTGACACTAGTAAAGTGGAGAAGAAATTTGCTCACAAAGAGCGTGAGTTGACTCAAGAAAAGCACAATTTATACGAGGAAGAAAGAAAATTTGGTCAAAAAATAGAAGCTGAGAGGAAATCTTTTCTTAAAGAAAAAAAATCTTTGGAGGAGAAATTAGAAGCAAAAATGATCCATATAATTGGAATAACAGACGAATTAGAAAAAGTAACGAAGGAGAAAGATGAGCTTGCTGCACAAGAAAAAGAACTACTCCATAAAATCTCATATTTGTGTAAACAGTTACAGGAAAAAGAAGCTAATCTAACTGAGAGGAAAAAACTTATAATCGAATTGAAAAGAAAAATAGACAATGATAAATATGAAGAATTATATAAGGAAGTAGAGAAATTATCTAAAGAAAAAGAGGAGTTATCTAAGGAAATAGACAAATTACGTAAAGAGAAACATATACTATATATGAAAAAAGAAGAATTACATAAAAGAAAAGAAGAACTTTGTGTGAAATTAGATGAATTACAATGTAAATTTAAAGAAATTGATCAGAAAAATAAAAACTTATCTCAAGAGTTAAAAAGGAAATTTGAAGAGCTAGATAAAGCAGACGGTTTAATTAAAAATCAATCTTTTGAGTTAGACAGAATAAGACAAGATTGTAATAACGAAGTGAAAAATTTAAGAAATTCACTTTTAGAGCGAGACAGTCAAATAAAACAACTTCAATATGTGATAGATAAGATAGAAGAATCGATAAGAGAAAATGAAACAATTAAAGATTATAGCAAAAAAATAATATTAGGGGAGACTCAGAAAATAAAATTTATATTAGGGCAGCTTGTGCAATTCAAGCCAATTAAAGGTTCCAAAACATCGGAGGAAACGTCTGATTTTTTACAGGAAGATCTTGGATATGCCAGTCGTTCACCCACTCCGACCAGATTATCGTGTTCAGTGTCTGTACAAAGCATTGCAAGTGGACCAACCCCTAAATATGGATTGTAAAATGCAACAATTACTCTTATTATAAAAAAAATTATACAAGATAATGAACCCAATAATATGCGCACTAGATACACAAGATTTGAATAAAGCTATATCTTTAGCTAATGGTCTGCGTGATAAGGTTGGCATGGTCAAGCTTGGGTTGGAATTTTTTGCTGCACATGGCCCTTCTGGAGTGAGAGAAGTTGCAAAATGCAATATACCAATTTTTTTAGATCTGAAATTGCATGATATTCCAAACACTGTCGCTAGAACGATTGAAGCAATCAAGATTCTAGATGTTGAAATGCTAACATTGCATATCAGTGGTGGAACAAAAATGCTTAAAGAAGCACTAAGTGTAGTGCAAGGAAAGAAAATAAAGCTAATTGGAGTAACAGTACTAACCAGCATGATCAATGAAGATCTGAGTGAACTCGGAGTAGCAAGGGAAGCAAAATCACAGGTAATTTTGCTGGCAAAGCTTGCAAAAAAGATTGGACTACATGGAGTAGTTTGCTCTGCACTAGAAGCTCAAGAAGTGCGCCAAGAATGTGGTAAAGACTGTAAAATTATTACTCCAGGAATCCGTATGAATTCAACTCATAATGATCAAAAAAGGACAGCAACACCAAAAGAAGCAATAAATTCAGGAGCTGATTATATCGTAATTGGCAGACCCATTACAAAAAGTGACAATCCCGCAAGTAGTGCAGAGTTAATATTGAAATCCCTTACTGATTGAAGCAGGGCAGATAAGGTAGCATAGGGTAAAAGCAACAAACGGTATGTATCCGTTCAGCAGGGTGGCAAAACAAGGTAGACGAGAAAAGATAACTAAATGGGTGTCATCCCAGTGCTTGACACTGGGATCCAGATATAAAAAGTATTTGCAAATTATGCAGTAAACAATAGTCCTTAAGGACATATGTCAAAAACAATGTCCAAAAACTAGATCCCAGTGTCAAGCACTGGGATGACATCATAGACACGCAAAGCTACTTGTTTCGAAAACAGTATGTTAAACTAATTTTGCCCGAACACAAAGGCAGTGCTTGACGCTGTTTACTATGCAAGTTGCCACAATGTTCGTACAGCTGTGACTGAAATGATAAAAAGAGGATAATTAAAGGATACCATTTATTGTTTTAGCAAATTTGTACAGCTACGTACTTTATTTGCACATTCTTCTGAACAGATACGCAGCGAAAAAAAATGCTTAACACAAAAAAATGGATGCTGTATAGTGCTAACAATTAAGTATAATATTTACCGTGGTGTAATACTACACTACCTTTTTTTACTTCAACAAGTAATCATTATTATTTTTTTCTCACTACCAAGTAGCTTACGTTCATTTGTATCTACCATGAAGCCAATGCTAAAATCCAGAAAAAAGACCAGTGAATGGCAGGCGCGAGCATTATACGTATACAGTTGTATGAACGTTGTTTACCATGAGGGCGCCATCCCAGCACTGGGATCCATATTGTAAACAAGCGTTTGAGTTATAATAAGCTGCCATTCACCGGTCTTTTTTCTGAATGCAGTTTACATGATAACAAAAAGGTACTGAGATTAAAGATTACCTTCAAATTACAATACTATTCTAATTTTATTTTTAAAGGAGGCTATTATGTCACTTACTGATATCGCTCACCGTGTTAATGAACTCGCTTCATCATGGGAGCAATTTAAATTAATAAATGATCGCAAACTAAAAGAAATCGAAAGCAAAGGACCTGCAACGATCGAGCAGCTATGCAAGATAAATAGTAATATTGATAATTGCAAAGAGCGCTTAGATTTTATTGAAACCTCAGCTCAACGCCCAGAGATTAGCACAGATTTTAATACAGGTGATAAATATTTTTCTGATTATATTCGCAAAGGAATGGAAAACAGGTTATCACATAAAACCCTAAGTGGAGATGACAATGATATTGGAGGGTATTTAGTTACTCCTCATATTGTAAAACGCATAAACAAGCGTGTAACTGATTCATCTCCAATGCGGCAGATATGTTCCAATCAAAGAATCTCTACTGAAACGCTGGATTATATTATAGAAGATTGTGACCGTGCTGGTGCAGGTTGGAGTGGTGAAGTAGTAGACGACGAAGATGGTGGCTATAAATCCAAGTATGATTTTGCACAAGACACAAGTACACCTAAAATTCAAAAGATTTCCATCACAACTTATGAGCTCTATGCTCAGCCGCAAATATCACAAAAATTGCTCGATGATGCATTTGTCAATGTTGAAAATTGGCTTGTAGAAAAGGTTACCGAAACTTTCAGTAAGAAGGAGAATGAAGCCTTTATTAAAGGTGATGGCACTTTTCAGCCTAAAGGAATTTTAACTTACGAAAATGGAAATGGTCATAATAAGATAGAGCAAATTAAAGCTGATAAGCTAGACAGCGACGCCATAATGATATTGTACTACTCTCTAAATGAACATTACTCTAAAAATGCATCATTTTTGATGAACAGGAGTACGTTAAAGGACGTGAGGCTACTAAAATCTGAAACAGGTCAGTATCTTTGGCAGCCGAGTTTATCGCTTGAAACACCAGATACTTTAATGGGAATACCAGTATATCAATCTGTTGATATGCCACCTACAATGATTGCAGTAGCGGATTTCAAACAAGCTTATAAGATCGTAGATAACAGAGGAATGAGAATACTTAGAGACCCTTATACAAACAAACCTTATGTTAGATTTTTTGTCACTAAGCGTGTTGGCGGGGAGGTTGTCAACACCAGTGCTATTAAATTGTTGAAAATTGCGAGCAAGTACTAAAATTTTTATGAAATAATTGACATATTATACTTTTTATGTAATAATTAAATTATTATTAATTTAAGGAGTAAAATATGTTAAAAAAATAAAAGAGTTTTTTAAGTGGATTGCAGGAAGAATTGCATCAGTCTGGAACAGCATTAAAAACTTGTGGTCTGGTCAATCGGATCAAAAGATTCTAACGAGAAAAGATGTGATGACGAAACTAATAAATGGTAAAGCCAATTTTTCTTTTGCTATTGTAGAAGATAATAGTAAGCGGTTAGTAATCCATATAAGGGACAAGGACATACTAGAATCTCTGGATTGGAGAAATATTAATTATGAAGATCCATCAAAATATCGTGTATGTGTCAAACGTGACAAAGATATATTCAAAATTACTTACAGCGAACTTGTTGCCGTGAACAATAATTTTGTATCCTTTATAGTGAACTCGGTAGACGATGGTAAAACTTCGTCTTGTGAGTTAGAAGGAATGAAAAAGATGTTGGGTTTAAATAGTAATCGTGAAGTTAGTATTATAGAGAAAATATCTCAGAAACCTGAAGTTGTAAGTTCTACATCTAAAGTGCCTGCAAGTGATAGCAAGGTACTAAGCTCAGAAGCTGGTAAACCTAGTAAGTTGCTAGATAATCTATCTAGAGAACAACTTATGAAGTCAAAACTTATTATACCAACTTTCTAAAGAGTATCTTTTCTTCACAAAAGAGCACCTCCTTTGGTGCTCTTTTTTTCTTTATAAGTTTTCTCCATAGGAGAAAATTGACTAATTACAATTTGTATCTTCCTCGTATCAATTTTCAATAGATTCATCGATGTATAGCTATAGTTTTATCAGTGTAAGGCTAAATATGCTAAGCTTATAAAGATGACAAAGCTTCAAAAAAAGCCTAACATAGTGGAAAAAGCTTTATGAAAATCAAAGTTGGAGTAATAGGCTGCTTAGGCAGAATGGGTAAGAAAATACTCAATGAATTAATTACAAATACCAAAGTGGAAGTAGCAGGTGCTGTTGCTCGCTTGGGCAGTGAGTATATAGGCTTAGATATTGGGCCTATTGTAGGAAATAATTGCAATTTAGGAATCAAAATTACAAGTTCTATTAGTGAGGTATTTGAGTCGTCCGATGTTGTAATAGATTTTACAACAAAAGAATGTATGCTAGACTGCCTTAAGGCGGCCGTGAAATTTAAAAAACCGCTAGTTAGTGGCACAACTGGAATAGAAGGTCTAAATTTAAAAGAATATGCTGCTAAAGTTCCAATATTATGGTCAGCAAATATGAGTATAGGAGTTAATGTGTTGCTGAAATTGGTAAAAGAAGCTGCCAAGCTTTTAGGTAATGAGTATGACGTTGAAATTTGGGAAATGCATCACAATTTAAAAAAGGATTCACCATCTGGAACAGCTATAGAGTTTGGTAAAGCAGTTGCTAACGCTGCAAAAGTGGATTTTGAGCTCAATCAATATTCACATAATAATTCAAATATAAGAGGGAAAGGGGGAATAGGCTTTGCAGTATCTCGTGGAGGTGGAGTAATAGGAGATCACAGTGTCATGTTTGTCAATTCCGATGAACGAATAGAATTAAATCACAAGGCAATTAATCGTACAACGTTTGCTAGAGGGGCGGTTCAGGCAGCAATATGGTTGTGCGAGAATAAACAGGAAATACCAGGACTTTATTCAATGCAGGATTTAGTATGAGCGATAAATATGCTTTCGTTAAAAATTTAAATCTTTGGTATGGCTCTAAACAAGTTTTATTCGATATAAATTTGAATATTTGCAAAAAGAAAGTCACAACTTTTATCGGACCTTCTGGGTGCGGTAAATCGACATTTTTGCGTTGTTTTAATCGTATGAATGATTACGTACCTGGATGTAGAGCGACTGGTGAACTGGTAATCGATGGGCTGGGTAATATATATTCACGTGATATGGATGTTGTATTGCTCAGAGCAAAAGTTGGTATGGTATTTCAAAAACCCAACCCTTTTCCAAAATCAATATATGATAATGTTGCTTATGGGCCTAAATTGCATGGCATGGTAAAAAATAAGCAAAAATTAGATGAAATAGTAGAAAGTAGTTTAACTAAGGTTGGTTTATGGGAAGAGTTGAAAGATAGATTGCAAGATAGTGCACTAAATTTATCTGGTGGCCAGCAACAAAGATTATGCATTGCTCGTGCAATTGCAGTAAAGCCAACTATTTTATTAATGGATGAACCATGCTCTGCTCTTGATCCAATGGCAACCAATGCAATCGAAAATCTTATACAAGAATTGAAATTGAGGTTCACCATAATTATGGTAACTCATTCGATGAAGCAAGCTAAAAAATTATCTGACAGCATAGTTTTCTTTTGCAATGGCAAGATTGTTGAATTCGGAAGTACTCAAGAAATCTTTGAAAATGCTCAGTCTCCTTTAACGAAGGAGTATATTCTGGATCATTAGCTTAATAGTTGATATTTTAATTTTTTCTATGTATAATTTTATCAAGTTTGTTGTGATAGGGGGTTAAAATGTTTAGTACAAGTGAAGCAACAAAAAAGTTGTTTAAAGCTATTGAATTTCAAAATGCTAGTGGTGAAAGAATAAAACCTGAGGAAGCTTGGAATCATTTTCAACAAGCATTGAAAGAAGGAGCGAATGTTAACGCTTTTGAGGATGGGATGACACCTTTGATGTGCATTGCTTCAGCTTTTGTTACTAGTAATAACGAGGAACATCAATATTTAGAGCTTATGGCTAAGTTGCTTGTAGAACATAAAAAAATCGATTTAAATATTAAAAGCAAGCAAGCTGTTATTAAGAAAAAACCAAAGGAACATGATGGTTATCCAGTGTACGAATTTGAGGGGAGAGAAGTAGTAGATAAGGGTATAAGGGGTTGTGTATACCTTGACAATTTACAACCTGTTAATGAAGGATTTATACCTCAAAATTATGCTCGTGCAGAGGAGGAAATTAAGACCGGCAAGAAGGAAAAAAATACAGCTCTACACATTGCTTGCAAGTTGGGAAATGTAAACATGATAGAAATATTACTTACACATCCAAATATCAAACCTAATATTAAAAACTATGAAAACAAAAGTCCAAGAAATTGTATTGCAGAACATGTTAAGGAAATAATAGAACCAGAGTTCATAAAGGTAGAAGAAGTTGCTCAAAAAAGGAAACAAATTAATTATGCTTGTGCTTTTTTGTTATCTGGAGTACTTGCTGCTGGTATATGTTTCGCAGTTGATAACCCAACTCCGCTTGTTGCAACTTCGTTGCTTTTTCTTGCAATAGGATGCGGTTATCTGTATAGAGTAAATACAGTTATTAATGATGTAAGTTTCTCTCAAGTTATTGTGAACGAACGTGCTAGTGATGTATCTGTTCAGGTAAGGTATCATTCCAGCACTTGATGCTGGAATCAAGTTTTTCATTTAATCTCATTGAATTTAGCATAAGCTCAGTTTACTTGTAAATTTTTCTGGATCCCAGTGTCAGCTACTCGGATGACAGGAGTATGAAATGGGGCTACTTGACCATTTAGTTGTCTTTTCTCATCTACCTTATTTTATCACTCTGCTGAACAGATACCTTTACTTTTTATAATTTCATTGGCAATAATACGGCTTTCAAAATCGACACTTATTATGTCAGATAGTGAGTTAATATCAGAGTACTTGTCAAAGTTTTCTATTGTTGATTTTACTACCTCTACTACTTCTAAAAAGCCAATTCGTGATTTCAAGAATTCATTAACAGCTATCTCATTTGCAGCGTTCAAAACAATACTATTTGTATGTGGAGAAGAAGAATTTAACACTTCCATGCTTAGCTTTAGTGAAGAAAAACATTTGTGGTCTGGTTCTTGAAAGGTCAATTTTCCTTGCTTTGTTAAATCTAATTTATGATTTAAAGTTGATCTTTCTGGCCAAGATAAAGCATATGCAATGGGAATTTCCATATCAGTTTCTGCAAGCACAGCAAAGCTGAATCCATCGTGATAAACGACAATTCCATGTACTATCGATTCAGGGTGCACTACTGCTTCAATTCTATTTGGACTAATATTAAACAAATGATGTGCTTCTATTATTTCTAGTGCTTTATTCATCATTGTTGCACTATCAACTGAGATTTTCTTTCCCATTTTCCAAGTAGGGTGACTTAGTGCCTGATTTACTGTGATATTTCTTAATTGTTCAAGGCTATAATTTAAAAATGGTCCACCAGAGGCAGTGAGTATAATCTTTTCTACACATTTATCATCATTTTGCAAAACTTGAAAAATTGCGTTGTGTTCAGAGTCGATGGGAATTATTTGTACGCTCCTTTCTTTAGCTTTTTCAAGCAGTAACTTGCCACCACAAACAATGCTTTCTTTATTTGCTAGGGCAATAACTTTAGTACCGCTTTCTATAACCTTTATAACTGGCTCAAGGCCTGCGATGCCAACTATTGCAATAACTGAGAGATCAACGGGTAGAGAAGCAACATTTGCTAGACCTGGAGCACCAACTTCTACTTTGACGTTTGTACCAAGTAGATCTTCTTTTAAATCTTTGTAGAACCTTTCATCAGAAATGGCAGCATATTTTGCATTAAGTAGATTTGCCTGTTGTGCTAGCAGAGCAAAGTTAGAATTGGCACTTAGTGCTTCCACCTGATATTCTTCCTTTCTCTTTAAGAGCAAATCTACAGTCTTTTTTCCAATGCTTCCTGTTGATCCTAAAACTGAAACTTTTTTCACTAATTACAATAAAATCTTCTTAGTTATTTAGTAACCAAGCTCATGATCATCACCAACAGATGGTGAAGGACCAGGTGAAAAAGATTGGCCATGATGATCACCTGCATCATGCATATCATGCAAACTATCGGCACTTTGAGCTATTTCATTGTTAGAGTGGGGATAATCATCCGGATGATGCCCCTCATCACCGTAGTCCATACCCATTCCTTCTGATGGCATATCTTCTCCACCACCACCTGAAAAATATTCAGCAAGACTTTCAAGAAATTTTATGCCAAACATATTACCTGATTTCCCAAATAACGTTACTAGACTGCTACCACTTACCAAACCTTCGAATACATTATTATAAGCAGCAATTGCTCCTTCATGAAAGTTGAACATCCACTTCATTCCATCCACAATTGTTGCAACAGAGTCACTATGACCAAGACCGAAACCACTTTTCTCACTAGCGGCTTCCTGGTGTTGCTGCTGTGCCTGCCATTCTGCAATATTTGGACCTTGTGCTTCACTCATAAACTTTTATTCTAAGCCTTAAGCTATTATTTTACCAAAAACACTGTAAAATATCAATTGTTTAAGAGAGGTTATCATAAAAATAGCTAACACTAAGCTATTTTTATGATTCTGATTACTCTATACCAAAACATCGATGATGTGCTGTAGTAACAAAGTGATGAAGGAAGGTCCTTGAGGTTTAAAACAGCTTCTATTTTTTCTTAGAAGACTGCTCCTCTCTCTTTCCTTTTTATTTTATTATCTTAATGTTAACTTACTCAAAAATTATTGACAAGTACTAATAATTTAGTTATTATTAGTAATAAGGAAGAGAAATGCTTACTAATGATTTATCTAATAATAAAATACCTGCACCGCCACCACCACCTTCCCCACCTCCGGGTTGGAAAAACACTTGTAAGCATAACGATAAAGATGGAAAATCTCCTAGTGTTATTGCAGAAAAAAGCAGCAGTGGCAATAAGCCAAGAAGAGATCAATCTAAGAGTCCTGTTCAACAACCAACTGTAAATCCTACAAATAGTAAACTATTCCGGAAAAAACAAAAAGAACATAATGCGAATGGCGAAACTGCAGATAAAGGAAGCAATATTAGACAGAGTGAGAAAAATAGAAGCTCAACTCCCAAGAATGTATTTCCTAGAGTTTTTAGTTCTCAACAAGATAATTGTAATAGTAACAAACCTTCCAGTAATTCAGGAACTAACAATAGTACTCAATCAGAAAAAGGGGCTATTTGAGAATTCTATTCAACTTGCAACAGAACAAAAAATCGATACTCCCATTTTGATTAATACTTTAGTTGGAATAAGTAAGACAGCTGCCTTAAAATATTCAATTGCTACTTTGTTGCTATGTATATCTAGTGTTACAGCTGTTATATATACATATCTTTCGATTTCAGTAACACTAAGTGATCCAGTACTTTTCACAGTTATTGCTTTTGTTTCTGCATCGGTTATGTTGAGCTTAGCTGCATATCTTATCAATTCACACCTTTCTGCAATAAACAGCGAGAAAGGAGTTGATCCTGGTAGAAAACAATCACAAGATTTACAGAAAGCAAAGGGACTTGAACACAGCAATACTTATACATCCAGGAGGTGGCAAGCAACAAGAAAGTGGAGGTTTTCATTATCACTTCCAGTAACGCTTGGAACACCCAGTGCACCGACACCACTTACTCTAAAGAATAATACTACTAATAAATCCATACCCTCTGAGTTGTTCAAAGTGTTAAAAGAACGAAGGAAAGCAATTGATGAAGAGGACAACGTACAACAGCAAAACAACGAAGTATGTCAAAATCAATCACAAGATAGTAGTTTACAGAAAGCAAAAGAACTTGAACATAGCAATACTCCTACACCATCATTTCCAGTAATGTCTGGAATACCCATTGTACCACTACTACCTCCGCCACCTCCTCCATTGCCACAAGGTGCTGTTTCACCACCATCTCCTCCTTCAGCTCCAGATGGAATTAATTCATTGAAAAAGACCAATGGTTCTGATAAGCCTGGTGCTGAAGTTAGTAATAACGCTAATCAATCGGATGCTAAAAATGCTATGCTTGCACAGATAAAGCAGGGTGTTAAGTTGACAAAAGTTGTCGATCAGCCTGAAGCTGCTAAAAAGCCAAGTAATAACGGAGGTGGAGATCTTATGAAGAATGCATGGGACACAATGATGAATTCTCCTCTTCTAGGAGAAGGAACTAAATCCTCAGATAGCAAAAGTGATGACGAAGATGATGATCAAAATCGTACACCCGATAGTGAGTGGGAAGATGAGTCTCCAACCCCGCAATCAGACAGTAACAAAAGAAGCGAGAGTCCTGACAGTGGTCATGAATCTGATGATAATGTAAAACCTAAATCCACAACTCCACCACGTTCTACACTAAAGGCAGAGAAGCCATCGATATCGCCTAAGCCTGTTAATTCAAAAACGAAATATGAAGCTTCTCCTGCAGCACAAGCAAATAATGTTGACTCAGTGAATAGTGAGGTGCAAAAACCATTTTCTTTGGTTGATCAAAATTATGGTGGAAAAGCAAAACCATTTCAAGTTCAAAGTGTCATAGATCGAGGTAAGAGCAGTAGTGCACCCTTCTTAAAATAAGTTTACCTACAGGTCTGATTGTATTAAGATTACTTAGTACAATCAGATTTATCAAATGCGCTTATCTCAATATTACCTGCCAACTTTAAAAGAAACCCCTGCTGGTGCTGAGATTATTTCTCATCAATATTTATTACGTGCAGGCTTAATCAAGCAGACAGCATCCGGCATTTATTCTTGGCTGCCGCTTGGTCTTTTGGTACTTAAAAATATTGAAAATATTATCAGAGATGAAATTGGTGCGATTGAAGTGTTGATGCCTTGTGTGCAGCCAGCAAGTCTTTGGCGAGAGTCAGGACGTTACGATGATTACGGCAAAGAAATGCTGCGCATTAAGGATAGGCATGGGAGCAATATGCTTTTTGGTCCAACACATGAGGAGGTGGTAACTGATTTGATTAGAAATACGGTAAAAAGTTACAAAGATTTACCACTTTGTTTATATCAAATTCAGTGGAAGTTTCGTGACGAAGTAAGACCTCGTTATGGCGTTATGAGAGGCAGGGAATTTCTGATGAAGGATGCATACAGTTTTGATGTAGATTACGAAGGTGCACTGAATTCATATAATTTGATGTATACAACTTACATAAAAATCTTCAAACGCATGGGACTTACTCCAATTGGAGTTCGAGCTGATACGGGGCCAATTGGAGGAAATTTGAGCCACGAGTTTCATATATTGGCAAACACTGGTGAAAGCACTTTATATTATGACAATAAATTTTCTGAACTACTAGAGAGTGAAGATATTGAAAGTCTGAAGAGCATATATGCAGTTGCAGACGATATGCATGATCCTAAAATTTGTCCTATACCGCAAGAACAGTTAAATGTTAGTAAAGGTATTGAAATAGGGCATATTTTTTATTTTGGCGACAAATATTCAAAGCCTATGAAGGCAAGTGTTACTTCTCAAGATGGAAAAAATGTTAATATGCATATGGGTTCATATGGTATTGGAGTTTCAAGGCTTGTTGGCGCAATAATAGAAGCTTTCCATGATGATAAAGGAATTATCTGGCCAGAGGCAGTAGCTCCTTTTAAAGTTGGTTTGATCAATTTACAAACGAAAGTAATGGAGGCTGCAGATAAAATATACAAAGCTTTGAAAAGCGATGAAGTGCTTTATGATGATACGGACGAAAGTGTAGGAGTGAAATTTGCCAGAATGGATCTGATAGGCTTGCCGTGGCAAATAATTATTGGAAAGAAAGCAGTAACTTCAAATATAGTTGAAGTAAAAAATAGGGCAACTGGCGAGGTAGAGGAAATACAAGTTGAAGAAGCAATAAATCGCTTTAGCACAAAATGATATACGGTATTGGCACTGACATAGTATATATACCCAGAATATTGAGAATATCACAAAAATACGGGGAAAAATTTCTCAATAAAGTCTATACTAAGAAGGAGATAGAGATAAGCAAAAAATATAATAGCCAAGAAGTAAGAGCAAAATATTTTGCTAAACGCTTTGCTGCAAAGGAAGCTTTTGTTAAAGCGCTAGGCACTGGATTCAGCCAGGGAATTATAATGAAAGATATAGAAATATACAGTAATATCAGGGGAAAACCACATCTTGCTATCACAAAGGATTTCATCTCGAAAGACTACAAGATACACCTTTCTCTAAGTGATGATCAAGATTATGCTACTGCGTTTGTTGTAATTTGCGTTGAGTAGATATTGTTTAGTACATACGATTTCAAAAATTTTTTTGAAATTATACTTTGACCTACACAGATCGACCTTTCTGTGAATCCTGGTTTCTGCTTTCTTCAACTTGTTTTGCAAAAGACGTCTCTTGTGTATTCATATGTTGAAGTGGTTTAGCAATTTCGCGTACAACGGCAGTAACTGTAGTTAAAAACGCCTTGCACAGTCCACCTAAAACTCCACCAACTGCTTCTCTACCGTACATACGAGCTTGCTTTTCATTGTCATCAGCAGTTTCCCCTGCCCTCCTTCTTGGATCCATTCTATGAGCAATAACTGAAAACAACACCCCCCTAATTGAAGACTTCACTCGTGCTTTTGCCTTCTGAACATCTTCATCACTTGCTACTTCATGTTTTTCCCTACTATTCATTAGCTCCTTTTGTTGTTGAAAACTTAAGATCTCTTCCATCAGTTGTTTCTTTCTCTTTTCCAGAACTCTTTTCTTGGACTCTGATTTATCGCGAGTGTGTTTTGTGGTTTCAAGTTCTACATCAATATCCTCAGATGCTGCTTGGCTATATAAGGTTTCTATGAGCCTATCTATACTTCGCTTTACTTGCATAGTCCTTTCGTAACTATCTAAATTATCAACTCCTTCATCAATTTGACTTAAAATATCCTCGAAAGGTTTTAAATACTCTTTAAATTGCTCTTCGAGCTGATTTTCATTCTTCAAACTCCTTTCTCTTCTGTCATCGCTATTCTCTTCAACATTATCATCGCCTTCTTCGAAAAGATCCTCATCGTTCATAATTTTTTTTAGTTTATTCCCACTTATTATTATTGTATATGAAAAAATTAAATTAACACTAATGAAAAGTGTTCACAACTTCAGCACTGGCTAAAACTACAGTGAAGCTGTCAAAAGTGGCAGGATCATAATATCTCTCATACAATTCAACCGAACACCTGAGTTTTATCTTCTCCTTAGCATTAAAACTAATCTCATAATCATTATTAGAGTTTAACATTGCAGAATTACGCAATAATTCATCAGCCAATACTGAATTTAAAATGCCATTAATTTTTATTGTAATCTTTCTACTTCCAGCACAATCAAGCACTTTTCTCCAGCCAAAAGAGGAAATCTCTTTCATCTCCTCTTTGTTATTACGCAAAGTAAACCTTAAGTTTCGTATATTATTCAGCACAACAAAATTATTGTCATGACCTTTAATTTTCAGCTGTAATTTGCTCATCGCTACCTCCTTGTATTAAAATATCAAAATTAATTGTTGAATGTAAAACTTCATCATGCTGATTTATAGCACAATTACTTTCCAAAATGGTCTCACTACTAATGCTCTTTACCACCAAGCTAATATGCTCTATAGCAGCAAGCATGCTGCTTATATGATAAGTATATATGTCGCATGAAAATCTTACTTTTGTAGCAAAATTAGATAGCATATGCAGGTTAACATAATTTACTATGCGCAATCTCAGATAAGGAATAGTAACCTGCTCAGGCAGGTAATCATAGATGTTAGTAACATATTTCTTTAAATCAGAGTTTGCTTTTAATTCTGCATAAATACTATTATACAACTCATTTATAATTTGAATTTTTTCCATCTCACAGATACGGCTAAGAACATTGCAATTTGTAGGTACAACAGATGGTGTCATCACATGCCCAGACACTGGTTCACTTTATAATGATGTCATTCCAGTAGCTCTTTCTTGTCATCCCAGTGTCAAGCACTGGGATCCAGGAATTTTATTAAGTTGGTAAGCATAAAAGTAGCCGTTTTATTTTAAAATACAACGTTTTGATGATCATGAAAAAACTGGATCCCAGTGCTTGACACTGGGATGACATCGAAGGGGATACTCGGATGACACCATCTGTTGTATCTGCTATTGAATGACAAACAGGAACTACAAAACAACCTTTGGTTCGCGAAATGGAGAATACACCTTCTTCACTTCAGATAAATGGCTACTTACTTCTGATTCACGATTTTTATAGAGAGCAGAAACATGCTGTATAATACCTAGCTTTATTTGCTCAGGAACACTATCATAACCAGCTTCATATACAACATCAGCTCTTATTATGCTCAAATAATTGAAAAATTCAATATAGCTTCCTATATCACTAAAATAATAACTAAGTTTTCTATTCTTATCAGTAGCCAATATTATTTTATTCACAGGACCATAGCTTAAATAGATTCTACGAGGTATATAACCTTCATATGAAACTTGCCACGTTTGCTTTACTAGAGACTTTTCCATATGCCACTGAGCATAATCAGTTGCCATAAAAATAAAACTTGAAATCAACTTATCATCTTGATCATTTTCAATTCGTAAAAAAAATTTAACCTCTCCTAAAGTTACTGGAAAAGATTTAGGCTTAGACTTACGTTGTATATTTATGATTGGATACTTTAGTCTTGTTGACATAACAACCCTCCTTTTCTATATATAGCTAAAATAAGTAAGACTTATCCATAAAAAATCTTACTTATTTTAGTTATCACTTAATATTAAATTGCAACAGCAACTCTATCGTACAAGTATATTGAGAAGAGAACGTATTAACGCTGTTTCTCCTTTTTTATTGATCAAGTTTACTAAGCCAGATTTTAGTAGATTGACATTCTGAGAATGAATGTTATTGAAAGTGGAGTTTATTTCTTTAGCAAGTAGACTGCGAAATTTCTGCACACTTTCATATGCGATATTTTCAAGTTCATGTGCAAACTTATCTTGAGCTACAGCTGATATGTCTTCAACTTTCTCATTGAACTCTTCTAGCTTTCTTTCCTTACCTTTAAAATTTTTCGTAAAAGTTTTCATATTAATTGGCCTCAACTATTCTTATAATTATAATGACAATAAAAAGACTACCGAAGTAAAAAATTAGCACTACAATACTGCAAACAACAGCAGCACACCAAACCGGTTCACTTTATAGCGTAAATTCAAGTATGTCATTCAAGTAGCCCCTTTGATGTCATTCCAGCGCGTGACGCTGGAATCGAGTCTTTCAACCGTTGTGTTTTAGCATAAAGCAACTACTTTTGTGCTTACCAACCTAATAAAATTTCTGGATGCCAGTGTCTGGGCACTGACCATTTGCTGTCTTCAAAAATGAATGTTCGTACAATTATGTGTCACGTGCTGGAACATAAGGTGTCATTCAAGTAGCCCCTTTTTTCTCATCCCAGTGCCCAGACACTGAGATCCAGGAACCAGCGTCACGCGCTGGAAAATGACACCCTCTATACAAACGTACTGTTTTAAACGTTTTATAAGCCCGTTTCAGCTTATATTAGGTAGAAATTATTGTGAAGACATAAAGTGCACATAGCGGAAAGATTTATAAGACGCCAACTGTATAATACTTTTGTCGTTTAATCTGAACAGATTGAAGGTAATAAAACACTTTCAATTTTATAGTAAGGAAGCTGAAAGATTTGTCAAGTAGTTTTCTTACCTTTTACAGGTACAATTTACATGCTACAATCAAATTTTCATAACTAGTGAATAAAAATGCAAAGAGATAAAATTAAAGTAGAAATAAAAAAGTTATCACATGGCGAAAGCCTGCCTCTTCCCTGTTATGCAACTATGCAGAGTGCTGGTATGGATCTTTATGCTGCATTGGACGACTCTATTATTTTAAATCCACTTGAAAGGTTACTTATTCCAACTGGCATTGTGATTGCAATACCAAACGGTTTTGAAGGACAAGTTCGCCCACGTTCTGGGCTTGCTGCAAAACATGGAATCACTGTCTTAAATTCTCCGGGCACTATAGACTCCGATTATCGAGGTGAAGTTAAAGTTTGCCTAATCAATCTAAGTAATCAGCCATATGAAATAAAAAGAGGAGAGAGAATCGCACAAATCCTCATCACTCCTGTATCTCAGGTAATTTGGGATGACAGAGAAGAATTCTGCACAGAAGAAACCGTCCGCAATGAAGGGGGCTTTGGCTCAAGCGGTAGGTAGTTCATTATATGTAAGTTGACTGTATTGATTTTTTGATATATAATATTAATATATTATTAACTTATTTTAAGAGGAAATTATGTCAATTTAAAAAAAACACCGTCACAAAACAAACATTGCACTTGCAGCACTTACTTCTCTATGCGTCATAGGTGCAGTAACAACACTTTCAGCTCCATATTGGGTGTCTTCAACTTCGATTTTAGCGCCACTTGCAGTTTTTGCAGCTACACCACTTGGAATGAGTCTACTTGCAACTGTTGCCGTTGCATTGGTTAGTTTAGCAATATATTCCATCATCAAAAACAATAAAATATCTGAGCCTAAAACTCTGAACATTGTTATTATAATGAATAAAAAAGATCTATTTGTGAAAGTAAAAAATGAAGATTTTGAGTATATCAAAAAACACAACCAAAATAAGAATCAAGATGGCAGTGTTATCTCCGATGAGTATCTTATATATTTTAGCTTAGAAAGTAACAGTTACTACATTACTGCTACAAGTAAGGAAATGGATAACAATGATGGATTATTAAAGATAAATTCATTAGGAAGAAAAAATGATCAAGGTGAGTATGAATTAATAGATGAATATAGAAAAAAGTTAGAAACGTTAGGTTTAGGCGTTGAAGAAAATGGTCCTAAAGAACTCATCATTAAACTTGTGCCAAGCTCAATTATTAGATCACCAGAAATTGAGCAACAAGAGAAAGAAAGATCATTATCCAGACAAGTATAAAAGGGGTAGACTAAATAAGCCTGCCCTTCATTTTTTAGTGTTAGTTATTTAAGCTTATTATAGAAGCTGTCTCAAAGTATCCGTTCAGATGTATGACTAATGTGTAAATATCGAAGCAAAAGTGGTATCATCCCAGTGCTTGACACTGGGATCCAGTTTTCTTGATAAATTTACCAAAAGTGTTTCATTCTATAACGCAAAATCCATACTTACCAAACCGAATGCATTACTTGCAATCTCGATCCCAGTGTCAAGCACTGGGATGACAGAAAAAAGAGCACTGCCATCATATTGGATAACACCATTTATTTCTATAGCTGTCTTTTCTATCTTATTTTGCCACCCTACTGAACGAATACCTTACGAGAAGTTACTAAGGATTTTTATTTAGTCTGACTGCATCCTTTACCTTATCTAACAACCCATTAATAAAGCCAATTTTGTTTGGAGCATCAAGTAAATCAGATGCAATGTTAGTATATTCATTAATAACAATTGGTGCTGGTGTATCAAAATCAATTAACTCACATACTGCAATACGCAAAATAGATAAGCTTATAAGATTTAATCGTGAAAGTGACCAGCTTGGGTGTAAATAAGACTCTATTATTTTATCATATTCTTCACTGCTTTTTATAACTTTACATAACAAGTTTTCTAAGAACTGATGTTCAAATTCTTCACATTCAAATATATCTTTCAACGTCCTTATGTAGTCCTTAAGCTCACAATTTTCCAATTTAAAAGTGCTTTTGTTGTAACTTACAAAAATATTTGAATAAGCAATTTGTACAGCAAGAAATCTTGCCGTACTTCTTTTTATGCGCCACTTTTTATCTACTGGTTTTTCCTCCATTATTTTAATTTATTGTGTAGATCTATCATATGCAAAACAGTTGAGGCTGCATGGCCACCAACGTTCTTTTTATTTTTGTCAGCTCTAATTAGTGCTTTATCTTTGCTGCCAGCGGTAATTACGCCCATACCAAGGGGTATTGCATAATGCATAATAACTTCATTTAAGCCTTCGATTACTCCTTTACAAACGTATTTATAATGATCAGTTTCACCGCGAATCACGCACCCAAGAGCTAAATAACCGTCATAATTAGCATTCTTGCTTTTTACTGCAAAGAGAATTGTAGCTGGTATCTCAAATGCACCAGGAACTTCAATTATGTCATAGCTTGCATGACTTTCTTTTAATCTATCAACTGCACCTTCAAGCAAAAGGTTCGCTATTTCAGTGTGGTAAATTGAATTAACTATTAGTATTTTCGACATTTATCCCCACTTTTCTTGTTAAAAGCAACTTTATTAATGATTGTTGAACCAGAGTTATAACATTACTAAATATCCAATATATTACCAGGCCGGCAGGAAAAGAAGAAAAAATAAAGACAGAAATGTAAGGTAAAAACTTCATAACATTTACTTGAATATCATCTTTACTGGTTTGATCTTTCTCACTTAGCTTCTGCTGAATTATCATGGTAGCGCCGAAAATTATAGGTAAAATGCCTATAGAAATAGGAAAGTTATAATTAAACAACCCAAATAATGTAAAAATGTTTGTTGGATCAGAAGCTGAAAGATCCTTAATCCATAAATAAAAAGGGGCGTGTCTCATCTCTATAGTAACAAATAATACTTTATACAGAGCAAAAAATACTGGTATTTGTATGAGCATAGGGAAAATGCTCGACATTGGATTTACATTGTTTCTCTTGAACAACGCAATTGTCTCTTTGTGCTGCTTTAAGCTGTCATTTTTGTACAACTCTTTTATACGAGTTAATTCAGGCTGCAGGCTTTTCACCTTGAACATCGAAATATATGATCTATTAGATAAGGGAAGCATCAAAAGTTTGATTACTAAAGTTAGCAATAATATTGCTAAGCCAAAATTTTTCAAAACAAAGTTAAAATATTCAAGCAGTAAAAACACCGGCTTGGTTATAAAATAAAGAACACCAAAATCTACAGCCTTATCAAACAAAGGTATATTGAGAGTGTCTTTATAAGAATCAAGTAAATTCAATTTCTTTGCCCCAGCAAAAAAGTAGTTCAGAGTAGAAGCACTTGTACCAGGGAGTATGTGTGTGTAAGGTCTAACAAAATCTGCTTGAAACTTATCAATGTTATTAACATTCGTGTGTTTAATGCTCACATTTATTTTATCTGATTTCTCAGGTATGATGGCTGTAAGCCAGTATTTATCAGCAAAACCAAACCAATTTTTTCCACTCGTGCTTGCCTTTATTAAACGCTTCTTAGAAATATCCTTATATGTCCACTCCTCTAGCTTATTGTTAAATGCACCTAGTACTCCTTCATGTGATATCCAATAGGATTCGTTAATATTATCACGTTTACGATTGATTTTACCATAGGGAACCAAAACTACATTATCTTTTGTATTGTTTTCAATAATTTGCTCAACTTTAAACATGTAGTTATCGTCAAGGCTAATTTTCATTCTAAATAAAATGCCATTTTCATTATCCCAAAATAAATTGACCTCTTTTTGATTGAGTTTATCTGCTTGCCATACTGTTTTAGAATCTGGAACTTTAATCTTTTCATTCGGATCGAGCCACCCAAATTCTGCGAAATATACATCTTTTGATTCTGCAGGTGACAGTAACACCACTTGTGGAGAAGAAGAACTCGGTTCTAAGTGGTAGTTAGTTAGGATTAAGTCATCAAACCTTGCACCTTTCAGAGAAATTGATCCTTCAAGCATGTTATTGGTTAAATTAACTCTCTGTTCTCTAGTAGAATTAATAATTTCAGAACGATTTTGGTATATCATAGGAGCAAGGTCGTTAGAAGATTCGATATGTTCAATATTTTCAATCGATGGTTGGCTTTGGCTCGTGTTAAGAAAATTATCATAAATAATATGCCATAATACTATAATTAATATAGAAAGAATTGTTGCTAAAATTAAATTTTTTGCTTCTGACATGAAATTAAATCGAACATACCTCCTTAAAGTATATATTAAATATTGTACTAAAACAATAAAATTTACTTATTTTTAATAATAGCTTTTAACGCTAATCTTAAAAATTTACTCTTATGGCTTCAAATTTTAATAATATGAATGCAGCAAAAAATCTAGTTATTTGGCTACTGATAATAGTCATTACTGCAATGTTTATTGATTCACAAGGGGATAAACTAAGCAATAGGTTTCTGAGCACTTTTCTACCGTACAAAGGAAGGGTTCAAAATGGCGGAAGTATTGAATTTACAAAGTCATACGATGGACACTTTTATATTCAAGCTCAAGTCAATGATCGTAATATAACGTTTTTGCTTGATACCGGAGCAACTGATATTGTTCTATCGCAAAAAGATGCGTTACATGCTGGTATTAACTTACAAAACATTCAAGACTTTAAAATATATGAAACTGCAAAAGGTCAAATAAAAGCTGGAGTGGTTCAAATACCTCAAGTTAAAATAGGAAATTTTTTAATTAATGATGTGCACGCTAGTGTTAATACTCACTCTATGTCCCATTCATTACTTGGTATGAGCTTTTTGAGATATTTTCATTTCACTATTAGGGATAACAAGCTAATATTATATCGTAGTTAAACGTTCTATACTCTACTTATCAACGCTCTGCAGGTCAATATAGGAGCAGAGATAAATATTGCGGAACAGGTGCCGATTGCAATGCCAAAAGAAATGATTAAGCAGAAGTCTCTGACCACACCTGTACAAATCAGCACTAAAGGAAGAGCGGCAAGAAGAGTAGTACCTGAAGTTAACATAGTGCGAAATAGCGTCGAATTAATGCTGGCATCAACTACTTCACCTATTTTTGCATTTTTTCCACTTTTTTGATACTCTCGAATCCGATCATATATAACCACTGAGTTATTGATTGAGTAGCCAATTACGGTAAGGAGAGCTGCAACTGATGAAATATTAAACTCAATACTCGTTAAACTGATAAAGCCAAGAGTTAAAATCACATCATGGATCAGTGCCATTATTCCACCAAGTCCACACTGCCAGTTAAATCTAAGCCAAACATAAAAAAATATTCCAATAATTGCAATTAACATAGCTGATATCCCTTCAAATATCTGCGTTGAGCCTATTTGTGGACCAACATAATCTATTTTGCGATAAGTTACTAAATTACCTAATTTGCTCTCTAATATACTTTTAACCTTTTTAATTTTATCTTCATCTCCCTCATCTTTAAACCGCACAACTAAGTTATCACCAGCTTTTGAACTCTGTATCGTAAATCCACTCTCTTTTAATATACCGAGAATAGCATCATCCTTGCTTGAAGATTTTATCTCTATCAAAATTCCACCTGTAAAGTCTATACCCAAATTCATTCCACGCAGCATAAAAGTAAGCATTGAAAAAATGATAAGAATAACGCTAACAAGTGCTGTCAAATTTCTATATTTACTAAATCTTATATCAAGATTATCTGGAATAAGTCTAATTGCCATAGTTCCTACTTAAATTGTGATTTTATATACTTTTTAAGCAATCGACTAGCTATTTTCTCTTAGCTTATACTAATAATGATCTTTGATTTACTTAATCTACTTGAACAAGATATTTGATCAAAAAAATGAAAACAGCCTGGTTGTCATTAATAAAGTGCTACTTAAACATCTTTTTTAATCGATTGATTTCATCAGCAAATTTTGGGTCAGTTCTTATGAAATTTTCCACTTGTTTGACTGCGTGTATAACAGTAGCATGATCTCTACCACCAAAATTTCTTCCAATATCTGGTAAACTTTTTTGCGTAAACTTCTTTGCGAAATACATAGCTATTTGTCTCGGCCTCGCAAGACTGCGAAGCCTTCTATTAGATTGCATATCTGCAACCTTTATATTGAAAAATTCAGCTATTTTTCTCTGTATTTCTTCTATTGTAATTGACCTATGATTTGACCTAAGAAGATCAATTAGGGTCTCACTAGCTGATTCTACTGTCATGCTTCTTCCAATTAAAGAGGTATGAGCAACCTTATTTAATGCTCCTTCTAGTTCTCTTATATTGGATTTTATATTCCTTGCCAAAAATTCTAGGACATCCTTTGGAACATACATATTCATTCGTTCCACTTTCGCCTGCAATATACCAAGTCTTAATTCAAAAGTTGTTTCATTAATATCTGCAACTAATCCCCAACCAAGTCGCGATTTTATTCTTTCTTCTACTCCATCAAGATCACTAGGAGACCTATCAGCTGATATAACCAATTGTTTATTTTGGTCTATCAATGCATTGAAAGTGTGAAAAAATTCTTCTTGTGTACTATCTTTACCACTGATAAATTGCACATCATCTACCATCAATACATCTACTGATCTAAATTGCTCTTTAAATAACATAATATCTTTGCTCCGCAGCGCCGTAATATATTGATACATAAATTTCTCTGCTGATAAATATACCACTTTTCTTTTTGCTGACGGAGAATTGACTATGTACCAAGCTACAGCATGCATTAAATGTGTTTTACCAAGTCCCACTCCACCATATAGAAATAAAGGGTTGCTTCCTGATATTGGATCTATAGATTCCGCTACACGCTTTGCCGCTGTAAATGCTAACTCATTTGACTTTCCTACCACAAAATTATCAAAAGTGAATCTGGTATCTAGTGGTGAACCAAGATTATGATTATTTTCCTCTCTATTTTTTAGTATCGTATTAGAATTTGAATTTCTTTCTTCAATTAATTGAATATCAATAGAACATACACTTTGATCTTCGCTTTGCCATAATGATAATATTTTTTCCATGTAGTGAACTGTAATCCACTCCTTTATAAATCTTGTTGGCACAGACAACAAAACTTCTCCATTTCTGTTGCTGATAAATCTTAGTGAACTCAGCCAGCTGTTATATGTTGCTTCTCCATAGAGATTATGGAGATAATTTTGGATTTTTTCCCAAGTAACATTGTGGTCCGTTACTGTAATAATCTGATCAAAAAACATAGTAGAAACCTTAGGGTTAGTTAAGTTCATATACCACACCAAGAAAGAACAATAATCAGAAAGATGCAAGATAATCAATAGCTTACTGTAAGATAAAAAGCTAACACTACTTAATACATACCTAAAATTATGAGGATTTTTTGACGAGTTGTAAAGAGTATAAAAGCACTAAAATTGATCATTTTTTTGAAATAAAAACAATCAATTTGTAAATGTCGCTTGTACCGAGGATTAGAAGTATGTTATTAAAAAAATAGTAATATATTATGTATAAATAAGATATTAAATTTACTGATAAATAAGTAAAGTACTTGTATAAATATAGCTGATTTAGTATAAATTTATTGAAGTAAATTTGTGATTATATTAAGTAATTTGAGTCATAATACTGTATTCGGTATTGAACTGGAGTTTTACACTGAGGGAATAAAAAAAGAATATTTATTTCTGAATAGCATCAAAAATAAAATAGCTTCTCTTGGATTTTTTTGTGAGAAAGAGAGTTCTTTAAACCAATATGAGATAAAAAGTGACTGTTATACGAGCTCTGATAATTTAATTATGCATTTTGAGTTGGCAAAACAATTACTTACTGAAGTAGGACAAAAACTTGGGGGTAATGTTTCTTTTAAAGCAAAACCTTATTTGGATAGAGCAGGCAGCGCACTAAATGTACATGTTAGCCTCATGGATTCAAATAATCATAACTTATTTTATGGCAATAAGCAAAAATATAGTGACCACCTGATTCACAGCATAGGTGGATTATGTGCAATGATGAAAAAACATATGCTATTTTTTGCTCCAAATGATGATTCATATTTAAGATTTCAGTACCCAGATATTCATACTCCAACTACGATTAGTTGGGGAGTGAATAACAGAACTGCTGCGATAAGAATTCCCTATTTTGGCAACGATTCCAAAAGATGCCGCCTAGAGCACCGTGTTCCTGGAGCAGATTGTAACCTTGAAAAAGTACTCACAGCAATAATTGAAGGTATAGTTTTTGGTATAGAGAACAAAATTGCTCCGCCAAATAGAGTGTATGGCATTGCATCTGATCCTCAATATAAGATGGAGAGTTTGATATAGCAACTACCTGTTAAACCCTAACCCATTAAACTCCTTTGAGGTAATTGGCCATTCTAGCACTTTCCTCACATCATTATTTACATTCCCATACTGTAATAGCAAGTCTGCAGCAGATAGTTTCTGCGTACTTTTAGATGATCCAAGCCCTATATTGGTAAGGTTGCTCGGTGGCTGCTCAGGAAGTGGATTACCAAGTGCATCCATGTGTTTAGGTAAAGGTTCCATAACAATATTTGTAGCACTAGAAACGAAATGACTATCTGTAGTATCAGCACTTTTAGAAAGTGAATTACCTTTGAAATCCATATGTTTAGGTAGTCCATTTTTCATTTCTTCTTCTGCTCTTTTATTTTTTAATTCTTCTTCTAGCTCAGTTTCAGTTCTTTTTGGTTCTTTTACGGTATCTTTTTCTTCACCTTCATCAACACTGCTATACCCTTCATCTTCTGACATATCATCAGTTTTAACAGACTTAGGTCTTGCTTTATTAAGCAATGAAAGTAATGCGTAAGTAACTGCAGCAGCAGTAACTATAATGGCTATCTTTGCAGCAATGTGAATCACTGTCAAAAATACTAAAGTTGATGAAACACCAACCAACCCAGATACGATCATTTTATTCTTGCCTTCTGTCACACTTAAAACTGCTACCATAATAATCCCTCAAATACCATACTAAAGTCATATTATATAGAAATTTTCTTACGCTTGCAAAACTGTAAAAATTTTAATCATTTACATAAAGACATATAAGGATTAATTAATATATAATTTATCTTAGCTATAATATGATATAAATACGTATAATGTTTGGCATGAAAAGCTTACTTGTAGAGAGGAATAGAACAGTAATATTATTGCTTATCGTGATTTTTACCTTCGGCTCATACACTTATATAAAGATGCCAAGAGAAAGCAATCCTGATATACAGATTCCTATAATTAGCGTATTTGTTGGGTTTCCTGGTATTTCTGTCGAGGATAGTGAAAAGTTATTAGCTATTCCAATAGAAAATGAACTAAGGTTCATTGAGGGCGTGAGAGAGCTAAAGGCACTTGCAACTAATGACGGTGCTCACATGATAATTAAGTTTGGTACAGAATATGATAACAAAGAAGTACTTGATAACGTCCGTTCAAAGCTTTTAAACATAAAATCAAAATTACCTATTGAAGCAGAATCTCCGATAATCAACGAAATAAACTTGAGCTTATTTCCGATACTAAACGTTGGCTTGATTGGTAATTTGCCGGAAAGAGCTTTAACTGAAATAGCACTCAAACTAAAGAAAGAAATAGAATCTCTGCCAAATGTTCTTAAAGTTGAAGTGGCAGGTATGCGTAAAGAAACAGTGGAAGTTATAATTGAGCCCACAGTTCTAACAAAATATAACATTCAATCAAATGAGATATTTCAAGCTATATCAAACAACAACAGATTGGTAGGAGCTGGATCACTAGAAAACGATACCGGTAAATATTCGATTAAAATATCAGGGTTATTAAAAGACATAGAAGATATTATGAATATTCCTATTAGATCTCAAAGTGATGCAGTTTTGAGAATCAAAGATATAGCAAAAGTATACTTTGGGTTTGAAGATCACCAAGGATTTGCTCGTATTAATGGACTACCTAGCATTGTACTAGAAATTTCAAAACGTAATGGAAAAAACATAATAGACACGGTAAATCAAGTAAAATACTTAATGGACAAAGCAAAAGATCAATTACCTGAAAATTTAAAAGTAGTTTATTTGAATGACCAGTCAAAAAATGTACGTGATGTGCTTGAAGACTTGGAAAATGGTATAATATTTGCCGTATTACTAATACTAACCATAATAATGCTCTTTATGGGAAAAAGGGCTGCTATTCTTGTTGCACTATCAATACCTGGCTCCTTTCTCATAGGAATAATGGCTCTTTACCTAATGGGTATTACTCTAAATATAGTTGTGCTCTTCAGTCTAATTATGGCAGTTGGGATGCTGGTTGATGATGCAATTGTAATCAGCGAATATGCTGATAGAAAGATGATTTGTGGGATGGATAAAGTAGAAGCCTTTTGCACCTCAGTTCATGATATGTTCTATCCAGTTTTATCATCAACATTAACTAAATTAGCAGTGTTTTTCCCTCTGTTACTCTGGCCCGATACAGTCGGTAAATTTATGCAGTACATACCAATTACAATAATTCTAACTTTAACTGGATCGCTAATTATGGCTTTGGTTTTTATACCAACACTTGGTGCAATATTTGGTGAACCTTCAATAACTTCAAAAAAAGAAATAATAAGAATGAGTGCTATAGAAAGTGGTGAGGTAAAAAATACTGGGCTTATAATAAGAACTTATGTACGTATGTTAGAGAAAGTCTTAGATCACCCCAAAAAATTTGTATGTGTTGTTGTATTTGTTTTATTTTTGTCTAGTATATTATATTTTACTTTTGGTCCTGGATTAAAGTTCTTTCCGAATGTAGATTCAGATAACATTTTAATCAGCGTTAAAGTAAAAGAAAGCTTATCAGCCAAAGAACGAGATTTGATACTTAAGAAAGTAGAAGAACGTATTTTGGGTGTTAAAAAAGAAATTTATGTTTTTTATGCTCGATCAGGAAAATTTTTAGACAACGTTATTGCCAAAATTCAATTGGAACTTGTAGATTGGCGCTGCAGGCGCAAAGCTAAGCAAATACTAAATGATATAAGGAGTAGTGTACAAAACATAAAAGGAGTAATAATTGATGTACAGGAACAAAAGTCAGGACCATCAGCTGACAAGCCAATACAAATTAACTTAAGCGGAAGTGCATCCAACTTGAATTCAGTAGCAGAGAAAATCCTAAAAATTATGGACCAACCTTCATCTGGATTTATAAATATTCAAGATAGTAGATCAGCACCTGAAATAGAGTGGAATATGAGTATTGATAAGAGTAAGGCTACAAGCTCTGGAGTAAGTGTTGCAACCATCGGTGATTTTATAAAGATGGTTACAAATGGAGTATTAATTGGAAAATATAGACCAAATAACGCAGATGAAGAAATTGATATTGTACTACGCTTTCCCAGAAAGAATCGCAACATGAAAACTATAGATAACCTTTTTATCAATACAGCAAATGGACCATATTCTATGAGTAGCATAGTGAAATACGTTCCCGAAAAAAAGGCAAACAAACTAAGTAGGATTGATGGGTCACGCACAGTAACAATCTCTGCTGACGTTGATACTGGCTATCTTGTTGATGAAAGAGTTAAGTTCATTCAAAATTCGATTACTCAAGACTGTAGTAAAGGAGTAAAGATTGATTTCAAAGGTGACAAGGAAGATCAACAAAAATCAGGAGCATTTTTATTAAAGGCTTTTATATTAGCAATTACATTGATGATATTGGTGCTAGTGGCACAGTTTAACAACATATACTATACATTTATCGTAATGACAGCAGTGTTTTTATCAACAACATGTGTATTTTTCATTTTCTTTCTTATTCAGAAAGTTTTTGTAGTTGTCATGTGTGGAGTGGGGATAATTGCTTTAGCAGGAATTATAGTGAATAATAATATACTATTGCTTGATGCCTTTCATCAGCAAATTAAGGTGCGCAAAAATAACATTAAGCAATGTATAATAAACGCTTCAATTTCTCGCATCAGGCCAATACTACTTACCGTTGCAACTACAGTTCTTGGTTTAATACCGATGATTACTAGGTTAAATATCAGTTTTTTTACGCTACAAATCACATATGATGCTCCATCAAGCCAGTGGTGGGTTGATATTTCAGCAACCATAGCAAGTGGAATATTGGCTGCAACGGTCTTAACTTTATTCTTTACTCCGGCATTGCTTATCATACAAAGACATGAAAAAACTTGACTTAAATTAGCAATCATTTAACATTTAAGATAGCGTTCTTTACCTGTTGAAGCTATAATTATAACTAATTAAATTGGATTTATTTATATGATTGCTAATCGTAAAAGCAGTGTTAAGCAGAAAAGCAACAAGAATAACATAGTTGGAAGCCTTGATGTAATAAAAACAGCGGGAGAGCTCTCACTTCAAAAAGGTTTGGATTTTAATATTATAATAAATGCACTTAAAAGTGCTATCGAAGCAGTAGCTCAACAAAAGTATGGTAGCAAAAGTAAAATTGTAGTTAATATAGATAGAAACACAGGCAAAGTTACCTCATATAGACAACTAAAAGTCATTAATGATGAATCAAATGAAAATGAGTGTGACTTAATTAAGTTGACACAAGCTAAGTTAATAAAAGAAGATGCAAAAGTTGGAGATACTATTAGTGAGTTGATTTCTCTTAACACTGATCTTGTTTCAGCAAGAATTGCCCAGCAAAAGATTTCTGAAATAATCAAAAATGAAGAGTTAAAAAAGCAATATGAGGAATTTAAAGATAAGGTAGGAGAAATGAGGTATGGCATCGTTAAACAAGTAGAATATTCAGATCTTATTATAGACATAAACGGAATTGGAGCATACCTCCCTTTACGAAACTTAATTGGTGGTGAGTCATTTCGTGAAGGCGATAAGGTTAAAGCTTACATACAAGCTGTTAAGCGCTCTGACGATGGACGTCAAATCATTCTTTCTAGGACTCATGAAGGCTTTTTAGAGGCATTGTTGAATCAAGAAGTACCAGAAGTTGCTGACGGATTGATAACAATTAAAGGTATAGCTAGAGACGCTGGTTCAAGATCTAAAGTTGCTGTTTTTTCATCTGATAAGAATATCGATCCAGTAGGTGCTTGCGTTGGAGTTAAAGGAGATAGAATAAAAACTATTATACACGAATTAAACGGTGAAAAAATCGACGTCATACATTACTCATCAGATTTGGGTCAATTTGTTATTAAAGCCATTACTCCTGCAGAAGTATCAAAGGTCATTATTGACGAAAATGAAAATTGTATAGAGTTAATAGTTGCTGAAGATCAATTGAGTTTAGCTATAGGAAAAAAGGGTCAGAATGTAAGATTAGCTTCAGAGCTTGTTGGATGGAAAATTGAGATATTAAGCACTCAGCAAGAATCAGAAAGAAGAAATAAAGAATTTAGTCAATGTTCAGTTTTATTTGCTGAAGCTTTAAACTTAGAAGAGATTATGGGCCAATTATTGGTAACAGAAGGTTTTTCCAGTGTAGAAGATATATCTAACACTTCAATTAAGGAACTTGCTTCAATAGAGGGCTTCAATGAAGATATTGCAAATGAACTTCATAATAGAGCAAATAATTACCTGAAAGCAGAGAATGATAGAAAAATAGAAGAGCTAAAAAATTTAGGTATGGAAGACGATGTAATCAACTTAGCCTTATCAATAGATAATAAAATTGCTCTTAGTAAACATAATATTAAAACTTTAGAGGACATAGCAGATTTATCAAATTATGAGTTTTGTAGCATAATCTCTTCCTCAACTAATAATAAAGAAAATCTAAAAGATACAGCAGATTTAATAATCATAGAAGCACGTAAAAAGCTTGGATTAATATAAAAACAATATGAATAATGAAGATATCAGTAATAAAAAATTAACCCTACAAGGCTTAAGCAAGCTTAAATTAGACATTAATTTAAACTCTTTAGATAGTCAAAGTACTGGTACTACAATAGTAAAAAAAAGAAGAAAAATTCATTCTGCAGAAGAATATAGTTTATTTGACGAGAGTAAATTAGGCTCTTTAACTGAAAAAGAACAAATTTCCCGCATTAATGCTGTACAGAATGCTACTTTGCTGAAAGAAAGGAATCAGAGAGAACAAGAAGAGAAAATAAAAAAAGAAGAAAGCAATCAAGAAGCTGAAGATAAAAATGAATCACACTCTGTACCTAAAGAAATAAATAAGGAAGTTTTAAGTAATACTAACTCAGTTGAACAAAAAGAAGATAGTATTGAATATGAGAACAATGATAAAAAGTCTTTTAAAGCTAGCAAAGATATATACTCTAAGCATTCTAAGCTAGTAATTACACAGGCAATAGATGAAAGAAATGAACACCTCCCTGTATTTAAGCAAAAATTTGGTATAAGAAGTAAACAATCAAAGTTTACTAAGGGTAAAAATATATCAAGAGAAGTTATTATACCAGACAAAATAACTATCAGAGAGTTATCTATTCGTATGGCAGAAGAGAGCAAGAGTGTGCTAAAAATGCTCAAAGAAGAAGTTGGGGAGAGCTATAGAGTAGATGATCTAGTAGATCCAGATATAGCATGCGAAATAGCAAAAAAATTTAGTCATACTGCTAAACGAGTAAGTGATGCTGATAAAGAAAAGAATTTACTCTTCATAAGCAACAGAGAAAACTTACCTAAAAGACCAAAACCACCTATCGTTACTTTTATGGGACATGTGGATCATGGTAAAACATCATTGCTCGATGCATTTCGTGAATCTAATGTTGCAGAAAGAGAGTCAGGTGGAATCACTCAACATATAGGTGCTTATCAATTAACGACAAAAAATAAGCAAAAAATTACTTTCATTGATACACCAGGGCATGAGGCGTTTACTGCAATGCGTGCACGTGGTGCCAATATTACTAATATAGTTGTGATAGTAGTTGCAGCTGATGATGGAATCATGAAACAAACAGTTGAAGCAATAAATCATGCAAAAGCAGCAAATGTCTCTATTATAGTTACCATTAATAAAATTGATAAATCACAACCTGGCGATGTAGAAAGAATAATTAATAGTTTGCCTCAGTATGACCTCATCCCCGAAGAACTTGGTGGTGATGTTATAATTGTGCCAGTATCAGCAAAAAACAAAATCAACTTAGATAAACTAGAAGAGGCAATTTTATTAATTGCTGAATTAATGACGCTAGAAGGAATAGAGGATTGTCGAGCACTTGGATGGGTGATAGAGTCGAAAATAGATAAAGCTAAAGGAATATCAGCTACATTAATAGTTGAAGAAGGAACATTAAAGATTGGTGACATATTGATAGTTGGTACAACATACAGCAAAGTACGCAGTATGATTAATCACCTTGGTCAAAGAGAAAAAGCGGCACTACCTTCTACTCCAGTTGAAGTTACTGGTTTAAATGGTGTACCAAATGCTGGAGATAAATTTGTTGTTGTAAACTCTGAAAGGCAGGCTCGTGAAATTGTTGAATACAGGTTAGAATTAATCAAGAAAAAGAAAGAAGATTTAGACGACAATAATTTAGATATATTCAGTCGTAATGATAGTGAAACAGAAGAACTATCTGTAGTTTTAAAGTGCGATGTCACTGGTTCTATTGAAGCAATATCAAGCTCAATTGATAAGCTTGGTAAAGACCAAGTGAAATTAAATATTCTACACAAAGCAGTAGGAGGAGTAACAGATTCAGATGTGCTGCTTGCAGAAGCATCAAGCGCAGTAATTTTAGCTTTTAATGTAAAAGTGGATTCAAAAATAAGAGAATTAGCAAAACAAAAAGGTATAGAAATACATACTTACAATATAATATATGAGCTTATTGAAGACATGAGGATGTATCTAACTAAAATGTTAAAGCCTGTTACACGAGAGGTTCGTGTTGGTTCTGCATCTGTAAGGCAAATATTTAATGCATCCAAAGCCGGTAATATAATCGGATGTTATGTCACTGATGGAGTTATAAAAAAAGATTCTTTAATTAAGGTAGTACGTGGCAGCAAATTGGTGCATGAAGGAAAGTTAAAAGCACTACGTAGATTTAAAGATGACGTTAAAGAAGTAGGTGTAAACTTTGAATGCGGAATATCGCTAGAGGGTAATATCGATATTAAAGTTGGAGATATTTTGGAAGCTTATCAATTAGTGCAAGAAGAAAGGACGTTATAGTAGTTGAATATGAAAAAGGAAATTAGAAACCTAAAAGTAGCATCGGTATTACATAGGGCAATATCAAAAGTCTTAATGGAAGGTAATGTTCTTAATGAAAAAGTAGTAGTATCTGATGTAAAGCTAAGCAAAGATTTGAAGAAAGCAGATGTATATATTGTGTTATCTTCATTAAACATCCAAAATGATAATGATGATATCAGCACTGTTGTTAATGAAATGAACCAATCTGCATGGTCAATACGTAAATCTATATTATGTTATGTTGATTTGCGATTTATACCTGAGTTAGTTTTTAAGCCTGATTTAGCATTCGATAATTTTGTCAATGTAAGCAAAATATTACATAATCACACTTAATTAATGTATTTCAACCATTATTTCTCATTAATGAGAATACACAGTTTAACAGGTTTATGGCTTGTGCTATTTTCTAGCTTAAGCGGCATTCTTTTAGCCTCAACTTTTCTATCGTATCAAGCTCTTTTTCTCCTTGTTTTGTTTACTATAGGTGCATTTTTAATGAGACCCGCAGGATGCATAATCAATGATATCTTCGATAGAGAAATAGATGCACACGTTGAACGAACAAAATACAGACCACTTGCAAGTGGTGCATTAAACATAAAGCAGGCTTTGGCTTTACTTTCACTGTTACTGTCTATTGCCCTGGTAATCTTATTATTAACCAATAAAACTACTCTTATACTTGGAATAATTTCAATGTGCATGATAGTTATCTATCCCTTGCTAAAGCGTTACGTTTGGTGGCCACAATTATTTTTAGGGTTTACTTTCAACATGGGATCACTCATGGGTTCAGCAGCAATAACAGACCAGATTAGCATAGAATCCTTGCTATTTTATATAGGATGCGTCTTTTGGACGCTTAGTTATGATACTATATACGCTCATCAAGATAAAAAAGATGATGAGAAATTAGGAATGAAATCTACTGCATTATATTTTGGCAATACAACAAAATCTTGGTTGAAAAGATTTTATTTAATATCCTTAATGGCATGGTTGTACGCTGGTATACTATCATCATTAAATAACATCTTTTATATTGCTTTACTTGCCATAGGATTCATATTTCACCACCAACACAAAAATTTCAATCCAGACGATTCTAATCAATGCATGTCCATATTTAAAAATAATTTCCAGATAGGACTCCTGCTCTTTTTCGGTATCCTTTTAGATAGAATTGTAAATTCTACTTTTGTATCCGTTCAGATGCATGGCTAATGTGTAAATATCGAAGCAAAAATGGTGTCATTCCAGTGTCAAGTACTGGGATGACAGAGAAAGCATCATATTGGGATGACACCATTTATTTCTATGGCTGTCTTTTCTATCTTATTTTGTCACCCTGCTGAACGGATTCTACTTTTTAGAACATATCTTGAAAGAAAATCAGGAAGATAATATGATAGGATCAGTAAAAAATATATCCAGGTGATGTAAGTGACAAAGAATGGAAATTTCTTGAGCCAAGAGTTGCACAAGGTGTGGCCAAGAAAGCACAAAATAGGAACAATTATTAATGTTATACAATACATAATGAAAGGTATTTGCCAGTAGAGCAAAAGATTTTCCTCCATGGAAGACAGTGTATGATTATTTTTTTAGGTTGCATAAGTAGTCACACATTGCTTGAATGCATACAAAATAAAGGCTGGTGTGCCCATTGATGTTATAAGATCAAATTACCAACCTTTTACTAGATGAAATCAAAAAGCTAAGGAATTAAGCCTTACCTTGATTGATTAAACCTCTATCCTGAATTAAATGACCTTGAACAGAAGTATTACTTAAATAACTTTGAGGCTCTAAGTTTATTTGCTGTTCTTCAACTTCTAATGTACTATCTCTATTGTGTAATATCTGTTGCATTGATTGATTTACTATTAAATCTAGTTCCTTATTAAATACAATCATAAATTTGTTAAACTTCTTTGGACTTAACTTACCTGTTTCTCTATCGTGGCATGCTTGCTCTACATATGAGTTTAAAAATCCTGAAATCTCATTAAACTTACCACCCGTGATTTTTGCAGTAACCTCTTTCTGCATTTCTACACAATCAATATTTAACCGATGTATTGATATCCCACTTTTTAATGCAGCTTGCTCTACTACTTTCTCAAATTCCTCTATAATATTTAATGCATAGCCCTGTGCTTCTAATTGTGATATAGACTGAACTACTGTGGAAATATACTTCTGACCTGTGATTTTCCTTATAAATACATCTAATAAAAGAAGTATACCGTTGTTATCAATACCTTGAACTGTAATAGCTTTAGAAGGTTCCATACTTATAGCTGCCTTAAAAGGAGAAGAAACAAACTGAAAAATACCTTTCATAGTATCTACCGTAGTGTAAGCAAAAATATTGATAAATGAAGATGGCTTACTTGTTCCGCTTGTAACTCCTATTTTATTAGGACCTATCTTATCATTTTGCAATGAATTTTCATCTTCTTTTACAATACTACGGCGATTATGGACACGTGTTGATAGGAAGCTGCTTTCTTCTTGTAAGTTAAGATGTTGGGTGATTTCTTCATTTCTTCTTATTCTTCCTTCTAGAAGGTTTCGTATTTCTAAGCTGTCTTCTTCATTAAGCGTATTTGCCACGGCTAAAGCTCCTCTAGCATCAACATAATCACTTTTATCAAGAATGAGCTTAACTATATTTAAATTGCCATAAGCAGCTGCAAAGTGCAAAGATGTCCAACCATCTTTATTTTTAGCGTTAACGTCAGCATGATTACTTATAAGAAATTTAGCTACTTCTAAATGACTGCTTTTAACAGCCCAATGCAAAGGAGTATTGCCATTATTGTTCTTAGCATTAACATCAGCCCCTCCCTCTATAAGCTTTTCTATTACACTTAAGCTACCATAACCTGCAGCATAGTGCAGAGGACGCATGTTATTTTTATCCTTTATATTTATACTAGCTCCTTCCTCTACAAGGTATTTAATAATATCTAAGTGACCATATATAGCAGCAAAGTGCAAAGGACACATACTATCTTTGTTTAATGATTTTATTATAGCCCCTTGCGCTACAAGGTATTTAGCAATATCTAAGTGACCATATACGGCAGCAAAGTGCAAAGGATTCATACCTTTTGTGTTATTTAGATTTACATCACCCCCTTTCCTTACAAGATGCTGAACAGTACCTAAGTGACCATGTATGATAGCATAATCTAAAGAAGTAAAATTCCTTTCATCAATAGCATTAATAATTTTGCTTAATTTATTAGGTTCTATTTTCTCTAATATCAGCTTAATAACTTCTTCATTACCATCTTTGGCTAGTAAATGTAAGATAGTACTTCTATCATAAATAGAATCAATAAATTCATTAACTAATCTGTCATATTTACTTGCATGACTCCAAACAGATATAATGTTATTCGGATTTATAATGCAAAATGATGTCATCATTTCTCTTAAAGTTTCTTCTTCTATTCCTGTTCGTTCTTTCTCTACTCTTACTGTTTTTTGTATCCCTTTATGAACTCTTGCTATTGACTCCTCCAGCTCAATCACTGAAAACTTATTGAGTAGATTAAGAGCATCCAAAACTTGTTGCTTACCTTTTTCTGATTTCTTCTGGAGGAAAATTTCTTCTATATCAATTTGATTGGGATCCAAGTAAGCCATATATGATACAATATCATGCGATTGCTGCCCAACATTTTTTTCTCTTCTTATTTTATTAAGGTTAAGCGTCAAAGTTATAAATAATTCTTTGGTGAGACCTAGCGCCTCGAGACAATCAGGATTCGGTTTTTTCATTTCTTCATTATAGAGTTTTAGATATTCACTAACATTAATCTTTTCTTGTTTAATATATGCTGTTGCTTGTGTCAAAGCTAATGGAAGATAGCCCAATGTTTGTGCTAACTCTACTAGATAGTAATCCTGTAACCTATCTTTTACTTCTAAGGTTCTTTCAATAAATGTTATAGCTTCTCCTAGAGAAAATCCATCATTCAACTGTGTCTTTTCTATTTCTTTTTCCCAATTCTTGCTACGAGAAGTAATTAAAACGTAAGGCTTTTCTCCATGAAAAAACAAATTAGGAAAATAGGATGGTAAAAATTTTTCGATCTCCTTATACTTACTGGTGTTATCAAAGATGAAAAGACTTTTTACGTCTCGAAAATACTGGTACACATCCTGGACAATAGATTCTATTTCTCTATCTCGAACAACATTAAAATCCATATCATTATCATTTTCTGTAGGAATCTCTAATTCTTTAGCTAAATTACGAAATGAATTGAAAAGAGTGTCATATGTTTTAGCATTTATCCATATAACTTTTGTCCAAATATTACTCTCCTTACTATATGCGTAGCTTCTAGCTAATTCACTTTTTCCTGTTCCATATTCTCCATTAATCAAGACCATTCGTGACAGTTCTACTTCTTGATTTTTACTATCTAACTTCTTTTTTAATTCGTCTAACATCACTTCTCTTTTTATAAAGAATTTTGGTAAATAGCCCAAATTAAAGGAAAATGTATTTTTACCTTCTTTTTCATGAAGTATTCGTAAATTTCTGATTTCTTCACGCAGTTCTTGTATATCCTTTTTTTTTGCTGAATCGTTTTCATTGATCTCTTTTAATATACTACTAGCCAATCCTTTCTTTTTTTCCTCATCTAAAATACGCACATACTCTCTTTTTTTAGATGTTTCACTAAGTACATATTTTTGTTCTAACTCTTCCCAACTTTCTAATTCCCACTTAAAGGGAAGCCGATAGCCGTATTTTTCAGCAAAGTCATGCTCCTTCAATTGATAATACTTAATAATCTCACCCTCTGCTTTCTCTATTCCCACCTTTTCATATAACTCTGAAGTCATCAACATTTCACCACTTTGTTTATCTTTTACTTGATGTCCAGTACGTGTAGTAAACGGGTACTTTCTTTTTGATTTACCTAAAATAACACCTTTAGTTATGTGAAGATTGGGAAATTCTCCTTTCTCGTTGCAAGATGTAGTGTAATTTATTACTCTGGATACAGTATCCATTGCTAACTTCTCAATCCCCCTATTATAAGACAACTGATTAGTATCCACAATTTTAGTGAATTGTTTCTCAAAACTTTGAAAAATTTCCAAGCCAGCTTCTATTAAAATCTTTCTTAAGTTACCTTCTGAAGGCGCAACTATTGTAGAAAATATTTTTGCTTTTTTCCTATGTTGGTTTGTAGAAATAAAACTCACACACTCCATAACTTGAGAAGTACCTACTTTCTCCACACTTGGTGGAATATAATTACCCACAGTTGATACAACCTTAGCTACTACTTTACCTGTTTTACGTACTTTTGAACCTGGTTTTGCTTCTTTAGAACATTCAGATAGTTTTTCCTCGAATTCTTTAACAAAAGTCTTAACAAAAAAAGTTGCTTTTTTCACTATTTCATCACTTGTAATGCTTATACAGCTAAACATTTCTTCATCATCAGTCGATGTACTACTGCTGCCTATAGATGAAGATCTTGTTACTCTAGGGCTCTCTTGACTTCGTCCACACTGAAGTTCTTCACTAGATAATATATTTTCATAATCAACTATTGCTGATCCAGCATCTACATAATCCATTTGATTATCTGCTACTTGTTCTCCTATATTTTCTTTACCTAACATAAAGCCGCCTATATTTTAATATTCATATTTTGATTGTTTTGTCGTAAACCTCTTTTCTGAAGATTGATTTCAACATTTGATTCTTATGCAGCTGTACCAAACCAAACTGCTGTGGAAACCTTACGGTAATCCTAAGTAACTTTAATTGCTGAGTAACAGTGTGCTTTTCTTTTGACTTCTGACTAAAATAGATATATTCTTAAAAAATTCAGAATTGCTTTCTGAGTGATATACATAATACAATGCATCTAACTCACACCCCATTTGTTCATTACGTTAGACTGGATTGTAGCTAAAGAGACCTAGCAAAGCAAGAATTTTTTTGCATACTTTAGCATTTTATTTTAGTTTTTATTTTAAAACTAAAGCAGCTCAGTTTCATGTATTTTTATTTCTTTATCGACTGTTATTTTTTTTCTTCAATGCATCTATGAGTAATGATAACGTGGACGGTAAAGCTTGTAAAGCAATTTTTTTATATAACAAGATTCAGCTATTTAATAAAAAGATCGTGGCTAGACCAAAAAATATAAGAGCTGAGAGAATATCAGTTGTTGCTGATGTTAAGATTGAAGACGAAACAGCAGGATCGGATCTTAAACGATGAAGCATTATAGGAATGAAAGTTCCGATGAACGTTGCAATAATTGACATCATAATCATGGAGACCACAAAAATCATCTCCACTTTGACATTGTGAAACCTTATTGCTAACACTACTAATGAAATAGTAGATAAGATCACCCCGTTTATAAGACCTATTAAAAATTCTTTCATCAGTATTCTTTTTGCATTTTGCTCAGTTAGATATTTTGTTGCGATTGCCCGGATAGTTAGTGTTACTGTTTGGGATCCTGCATTTCCGCTCATCGATGCAATGATTGGCATAATTATTGGCAGTACTATAAAATTTTGTATTACGTTATCGAAAAAGCCAACTACTATAGAACATATTGTTGCAGCTAAGAGGTTAAACAGTAACCAAGGTAGTCTTTTAATTATAGTTTTATGTATAGGGGCATTTATATCAGATTTAGAAGATACACCGCTTATTTTAAGCACATCCTCTTCTGCTTCTTGTTGAACAATTTTGATTACATCTTCAATAAGGATTACACCTATAATTTTACCATTCTTATTTACTACTGGAGCTGATAATAGAGCGTAATCTTTAAATATTCTTGCTACTTCTTCTTGGTCCATTCCAGTTTTAATTATTTTTATATCTTGACTCATTATCTCTTTTATTATTGTTTCTCCTGAGTGAGATATTACCTTATTTAAGTTGAAAATGCCTATGGGTTCTAATTTTGAGTTAATGATGAAAATTTGATAAAATGTTTCTGGTATTTTTTTATAGTTGCGCAAGAATTCCATTAGCTGATTTATCGTCCAATAATATGGAGCTATAACCATATTTTTATGTATCAACCTTCCTGCACTTTCTTCTGGGTATGATAACAATTCCTCTACTAATTTTTGAGTTGCATTGGGTAAGTAGTTAAGTATATTTTCTATAGACTTTCTATCTAAATCTTTCACTATAGCTACTATGTCTTCTATATCAAGAAGCATTAGTAACTTTGCTGTATTTTCTATTCCCAATATTTCTATGATCTCTACTTGTAAATCTGGTACTACATGTACTAAGGCATCACTTAACAAATGTTGATCGAGGATATTAACTAATTTCTCCCTGTGATCACTGATCGAAGTAGATAAAAAATAAGCTAACTGAACGCTATCTATCGTTTTTACAATATTACGAACATTCTCTAATTCTTGATTATCGAGAGACTCTATTAAATCATCAATAGCCTTTTTGTCTAAACCATAATGAGAACTTGTTTTAATATTCATTACTTTACCTTATTTTTTTAATAAATATACACACTTGATTTTATTGAACATTCAAGTATAATAAAATTATTTTGAATTAACTATTATATGGTTAAATTTCTATTTTGTTTGCTGTTATTGTTAGTGATAATAAATATATTAAAGTCTAAAGTATAATGAAAACCCATCCAGAAATCCTTGAATACTTTCAAGGCTTAAATAAAAGTATTTCTCTTATCAGGAGGTGTCTTTGACATAGAAAAATTGAAGTTGCGTCTTGAAGAGCTGGATTCTCAAGCGTTGAATGATAATCTGTGGCAAGACAATCAAAAAGCACAAGAAATTTTAAAAGAACGCTCTAAAATTAAGCATGACATAGAATCGTTTTCAAAGCTAGAAAGCGATTACAACGATGCTATCAGCTTGATGAAATCTGCTATTGATGAGAATGATGAAGAATTTTTTTCTGAAGTTAAAGGTGAGTTAGTAAAGCTAGAGAAATTAATCAAACTTAAAGAGACAAAATCCTTATTTACTGGTGAAGCAGATAACAATAACTGCTTTTTAGAAATCCACTCAGGAGCTGGTGGAACAGAGAGCAATGATTGGACTGAGATGCTCATGCGCATGTATACAAGATGGGCAGAAATTTATCACAATTTTAAAGTTGAAGTTGTAGAAAAATTAGATGGTGATGCAGTTGGTATAAAATCTACAACAATAAAGATCATCGGAGAAAAAGCTTACGGGTGGGCAAAAAGCGAAAGTGGAGTTCATAGATTGGTTAGAATATCACCATTTGATGCAAATGGTAAACGTCATACCAGTTTTGCAAGTGTAGGAGTAACTCCAGTGATTGAAGATTCAATAGATATTGTTGTGGATGAAAAGGATTTAAAGATCGACACTTACCGTGCTTCTGGAGCAGGTGGTCAGCATGTAAATAAGACTGAAAGCGCGGTACGTATTACGCATATTCCAACAGGCGTTGTAGCTCAATGCCAAAATGGTCGTTCTCAACATCAAAATAAAGATGAAGCACTTAAACTACTTAAAGGACGTTTATATCAAATTGAATTGGAAAAAAAAGAACAGAAAATGGCCGAAGAATATGGCAAGAAATGCGATATAGGTTGGGGCAGTCAGATCAGATCGTATGTTATGCATCCATATCAAATGGTAAAGGATTTAAGGACTGGACATGAAGTTGGCAATATAAATTCCGTTTTTGATGGCAATATAGATTGTTTCATAGTTAGTGTATTGGAGTTAAAATGAGATTTATTAAAAAGCTAAGTTTTATGCTCTGCTAATAAGGGGAAAAGAAAACCAAAATCTATTGAGAAAAATGGAACAATTTTGTGAATATATCTATTATCCAAGTAGCTGATGAAAATGGCAACTCGTTTCTTATGGGCACAAAAATGTAATATGAAGAGAAATCTTCGTACATTAAGTTGTAGCCGCGCAACGTCTGCCATTGATGATTATTTCACCTACTGTAACTGCTGCTAAAATAAAGCAGTAATAAACTTGTGTTAACAAAGAAATAGGTGAGACAGAAGCAATGCTACCTGCTAGCAGCAGCTGGGAACCATAAGGCAAAATGCCTTTTGTAACGCAAGCAAAAATGTCTAACAAGTATGCACTACGGTATGACGGAATATTATGCTTTTGCGCGAGCCTTTTTGCAATATCGCCACTTAATAAAATAGCAATGGTATTATTAGCAACTAAAACAGTAAACATAGATGCTATACCCGCTATTACAAATTCAGCTTTAGTTTTTGTGATATTGCTTTCATCGATAAGTTTGTGTAATGCCTTTTGACCCTGCTTGTACATTATATGACTCAATCCGCCAATAAATAGAGCAAATATCACTATCTCGTTTACTTTTTTGAAACCGTCATATATGTCATGAGAGAGTTGAATGATAGTATAGTCAAAAAAAGTCATCCCTAATACACTAGCAACAATTATATTTATAGTTATTGTTACTAAAGTAGTAACTTCAAATAACCCCATGATTATTAAAGAAATATAAGGAATAATCTTTATTACTGATAAATAATCTAAATTTGATGTAGGAATAATTTTTGTACTATCTGCCATAATTGCCAGATAGACAAGCGTTATAATGCTGGCAACAAATGCTACTTTAGAATTCACTTTAAGTTTATCCTTTATCGTGGCCCCCTGTGAAGAAACAGATGCAATAGTAGTGTCAGATATCATTGAAAGATTATCACCAAATACGGCACCTCCAACTACAGTTGCAGTTCCTATTTCAAGACCAAAAGCCCCACTTTTTGCTAAGTTAACAGCTATTGGTACCATTAATACAACAACTCCCATAGACGTACCAATTGCAGTTGATATAAAAGCGGAAGCCAAAAATACTCCAGGCAGTAGTAATCTTGCTGGAAGGAAATTGAGAATTAAATCAGCAACAGTATCTGCACTACCAATTGATTGAGTCACCACAGAAAATGCTCCAGAAAATAGAAAAGTTAAACACATAGTAAGGGTGTTTTTATCGCCCATACCCTCGATGACAGTATCGATGTTACGTTGAATTTTACCTGCACTGCATGCAACAGCAAAAAATAGCGCCGGTAGTAGGCAAATTACCGGTGAAACTTGGCGAAGCGGATTATCAATTCCAATAAAGGAAAAATAGACACCACTTCCAAGGTATAAGATCAAAAAAATAACCAAAGGAAAAAAAGCTGTCATTTTACTGCCTTAAAACCTATGATTATAATCAATTAAGTGGTTTCAGGCAAGCTTGGTTTTCTGTAAGTTAATAACAGTCCTTTTAGACTCTCAAGTTACGCTATGGAAAATGCGTTGACTATTCTACCATAATATATAGCATCAAAAAATACTCTATAGTATGAGGTAAAGCTATGGTAATGACATATGAACAGTGGAACATAATATTAGGTGTAATTGATCAAGAGGTAAATTTAAGTAAAGACAATGTAATTGAAAGAATAAGAGAGCTATTAAAGGAAGTAAAGATACTAGGGCAAGCAGAAACATCAAGAATGTTAGAAGAGATATCGCATGGATTAGAAGTATCAAGCAAGATTCCAAGAGTACAAGAGACACAAGAGCCATTAAAAAAGAGACTAAAGGTGGTAAATGTACCGCAGACAAAAGAAGAAGCAAAAAAGATACTAAAGAAGTCAAGGGTGTCAAATGCGCAACAGATGGTAAAAAGAATGCTAAAAAGGTTAGGTGTACAAGAGACATCAGAAGAATCAAAAGCAGTGGCGCTAGAGGATGTGCTAAATGCACGAAAGATCTCAGAAAAGGTACCAGTGATGCTAGATACACAAAAGATACTAAAAACATTAAATAGACTAAAGAAAGTAAAAATGTGTATAAAGAGTGGAAGAAAGCCAAATTTGATGTAAATTATTGGTTTGAAATAGATTGTTTGCATGAACGCTTTTCATACACGTTATTATATTTAGCTATTGATTTTAAGCTGAGCAATTTAATAAATGCTATGCTTAAAGTAAAAGGAATCGATATTAATGCACCAGGTCCGTTTTCCGAATGGACTGCTTTACATTGGGCTGTTGAAGATAGGAACACAGAAGTAGCACGCAAGCTAATAGAAAAAGGGGCAAATGTTAATCAGTTGGATTCATCTCAACGGACTACTTTATATCAGCCAGCTGTAAATGGCGATATAGAAATAACAAAAATCTTAGTAATGAATAAGGTAAATCCTAATGTGGAAGATCTGATGAACTTGACTGCTTTATATGAAGCTGCCAGGAATGGCCATAAAGAAGTAGTAAGGTTCTTAATGAATAATGGAGCAGATGTTAAGAAGAATGGGGCGCTTAAACTTACTCCTTTACATATTGCTGTTGCAAATGTTGATAGAGCAATGGTGGATTGTATAATAAAAAACGACAAGAATATTGACAAAAATATTGAGATAGTAGATGTATTTGGATGGACTCCTGTATATTGGGCTGCTACAAAGAACGATATTTCAATATTAGAAGCCCTATTAAAGTGCATATCAGAACATGGAGCAGATGTTAATCTAGAGGATAATTTAATTGGACGATCTCCCTTACATATTGCTGCTACGAATGGTAATGTGGAAGCAGTAGAGCTCTTAATAAAATATGGAGCAAATGTTAACCATAAGGATGCATGGGGATGGACTCCTTTTAATTGTGCTGCTACAAAAGGCAATAGAAAAGTAATGTATTATCTAATAGCCCATGGAGCAAGTATTGAGACGAATGATCCACAGAAAATATTACTTTCTATTTGTCCATATAATTATCTAGAAGCAGTAACTACTATGATACAACTTGGAATATGGAAGGATGTGATGAAATTGATGGGAGCTGAGTTTTTACGTTGTGCTGCCGGACATGGTGATACACTAATGGTACATGCTCTATTAGAAGCTGGAGTAAATGCTAATGCAGGTGATGATTTAGGATCAACTGCTTTACATAAAGCTGCCAAGTATAACCATCCGGAAGTAGTAAAGATCTTAATTTTATATAGAGCAAATGTTAATGCGCAGAATGACTTAGGGGAATCTCCTTTAACTTATGCTGTCGAACGTAGAAACTGGATAGTAGTAATAACCTTACTATGCTATGGCGCAAATCCTTCATTGCCTGATAATTGTTATGAAACTGTAAGAGATTTAGCTAAACGTCAAGGTATAAGTAATCTTCTAGTGGAAGCAGAACAAAGAGCACTAGCTATACTTACACAGCTTGACTTAGAATCAAGTATACTCAGAAACACAGCATTAATGACAGTGCAACACATAGCATCACATATGTTGAGAGAAATAGAATTACATCTATCTATCAACTTTGAACGTATGATAAGAGATCAAGCTAATCAAATTGAACAATTACAGTATAACGCTAAACTTAATGAAAAAGGAGTAGCACTTATAACTGACCGCATTAAATGTGTGCAGTTAGGGACTAACACTAAAGCGTGTCCAGCTGAAATGGATGGAGTAAAAGAACAAATATTACATAGTCCTTTCAGGTGGTCATATCGCACTAAAAATGTTAATGTAGGAAGAGTAACATCTTTAGCTAACGGCATTGAGTGTATGAAGTTAGGGCCTAACACTGAAGCGTGTCCAGGCCCTAGTATTAAAGAGCCTAATACTCACCTCTCTATGATCGAGAAACTATCATTGTTACCACTTTACTCAGCTGTAGGAAAATATGAAGCTGTTATAAATAGTTAAATAATCCTCTAAATTCCAGCACGTAGCACTCGATGCAAGTAGCTGAAACTGAGGAGTACATTAGCTATGTTAGATTTTAGTTTACACAATAAAATTTTTATAAGTAAGATGTCAGAAGGTATCAAAACTATATTAGTAGAAGACAATAACGTTAGGCTCGATAGGTACATCAGAAGAATTTTTCCCAATTTGAAACAATCTGCAATTGAGAAGTCTTTAAGGAAAGGATTAATCAAGGTTGATAATTGCACGGCAAAATCCAGCGATAGGGTAAGCTCTGGGCAAGCTATAATGATAAGATACTTAGACTATATTGAGAACACTAATTCTGACTGCAAATATAATGAAAAGTTAGTGAATCTACTAAGAGAGAACATATTATATGAAGACGAATATATACTAGCTATAAACAAACCCGCAGGGGTCATTGTTCAAGGCGGCATAAAGGTAAAAATTAGCATTAGTGATTTACTTGACCAAATAAGAGAGAGAGAAATATTTAAAATTGTTCATAGGCTGGATAGGGATACAAGCGGAGTAATAATATTCGCACGCAATGCTAGCGTTGCAAGATACCTTATGGAAGAATTTAAAGGACGGAGGATAAAAAAAACTTACCTAGCATTAACTTCTGGTATACCGAGCAAAGATAATGGAACAATAGACTATCCGTTGGTGAAAAAATATATTTCAGGACAAGAAAGAGTGGTCATTGATGAAGACTCACTACAGAATGCCACTACACACTTTTCAATTGTGTCAGGGCTAAAACACAATGTCGCTTATCTAAAATTACAACCAATTACTGGTAGAACCCATCAGTTACGTGTACATTTAGCTCATATAAATTGCCCTATTCTTGGTGACGGTAAATATGGCGGTAAAAAAGCTTTTATTGATGGAGTAGCAAATCAGATTCACCTGCATTCATATTCTTTGTCTTTAAAATTGCCAAATAATAAAGAAGTCACTATTACTGCTCCTGTCCCTAAACATATCGAAAAATCTATTGAAGCGCTATCTTTTGACTGAAGCGATTTCACCAATCAATTTTTTTGTCTTTGGCTTTAATTTGAAGTACAGATATTAGGCTAATCAATGCACAAACAGTAAGGTAAATCCCTGCTGCAAGTTTTGTTTCAGTTTTTTCTATAAGCCACATGCATATCGATGGAGAAAGGCCACCAAAAATACCTGCTGATATGTTATGAGCTAAGCTGAAGCCAGTGCATCTAACTTTCGTTGGAAATAACTCGCAGGCAAGAGAATTATATATTCCAAAAGATGCACCTATCGGTATGCTCATCAACAGAAAAGTGAATGTTATAATATAGTGATTATCATATGATAATAGCGAAAGTACCGGCAAGCTAACACAAGCTAAAGTTACTAATGTAGGAATTATCACATTTTTTCTTCCAATTTTATCAGAAAGTATTGCAAACAGCACTGCAGACGTTCCAAATGTGATTTCAACCATGATCCTTACTAGATTTTTAATATCAATGCCTGAGAAGGTAAGTTCTTTGACAGATATGTTATAAAACATAATTACCGAATAAACGATTGCATTTTGGGCAATACCAAGTCCAATTGCTAATATAAATGCTTTTTTGTAGGTTTTGATTAGTTCAAAAAATGGAGAACTAGATAAGCTTTTATTTTGGTCATGAGTTTTGTACGCTAAACTCTCTTCCATTATGTATCTTATTAAAAAGCCTATTACACCCATAATAGAGCAAAAATAGAAGGGCAGCCTCCAGCCCCAAATTTCATAACTTTCACCTGTAAACTTTTTGCAAATAGCTATCATTACAAAGCATAGAATAGAACCAAGAGCACCACTAAAAGCTTTCATGCTACCTAAAAAGCCTAGATTTTTTTTATCGCTTGAATGCTCTATTAAAAAAGCTGAATTGATACTTGTTTCTCCACCTGCTGCCATTCCTTGTGTTATTCTACAAAGCAGAAGCAATATAGGAGAAAATATTCCTATTTCTTTAAAGCTTGGTATAATCGCAATTGTAGTAGATGATATCGAAGCTAATATTACGGAAGTCAGCAAAATTTTCCTTCTGCCGTATTTATCTCCAATGTAACCAAAAATAAATGCACCAAGTGGTCTAAATCCAAATCCAATTGCAAAACTGCCAAGAAATTTGATTGTGCTTAAATAATCACTTTCTGAAGGAAAAAAAACGTTGCTTATTATATGCGTTAAAACTCCAAACAGAGTTATTTCATACCATATAATCATATTGCAGATTATGCTTGATAGTATTGCTTTTTGAATATTGTTCATGATTTTTAACTCACTATAATTTAACTTACTAATAACAAGTATTTTTGTCTATAGATTGTAGTTTAGAACTTTGTAACTGTTTTAGTATAAAATTGTTTACAATATGCTCAAAAGATATTCATTAAATTTTCACTATTATATTTTATATTCAACATTTATTGTAATTATGAGGTTAGTATGAGTGAAAAAGGTATAGACGTATCTCATTGGAATGGAGAGATTGATTGGTCGAAAGTTGCAAAGGATGGGGTAAGGTTTGCATTTGCCAAAGCAACTGAGGGAGAAACTTCTCAAGACACTAAATTTGGACAAAATTTTCAAAGTATGAAAGATAATAATGTGCAAGCTGGGGCATATCACGTATTTAGGATGACCTCAACACCTGAAGGTCAGTTGAATAACATAGTTAACGAACTTAAAAAAGCTAATTTTGAGCCAGGTACAAATAAGTTAGCTGTTAGTGCTACAACTGGTATTTGCGAAGGAAGAACAACAAAATGTGATGATCCTACAAAACACACTAACACACAGAGAGCCGAAAAACTTCATTCTTTATTGACTCAATTGAATGAAAAAGGATACAGTCCAATTGTATATGCTTCACCAAAAACGTGGAATGATTACTATACACAAGAAGAACATAATTTTTCTCACTACCCATTATGGGTTGCTGATTGGAGAGGAAGATCGGAGCCTGAATTACCTAAAGATTGGAAGGATGCGGGTAAAAACTATACTTATTGGAATTACACCTCTCAAGGAGAAGTAGACGGAACAGAGGGCCAAGTCCCGCTAGACCAAACGTTTTGATATCCTAAAACTATAAAGTAGTGCTAGGCCCTAGCACTACTTTAACAGAATTCAATATTCTTGTTTTTTCCCCACCTAAACTCAAGTTATATACAACTTTATTCAACAACCTTTAAAGACAACTCACGTAAATGCTTATCCTCTACTTTAGAAGGAGCACCCATTAGAACATCTTCACCTTGCTGATTCATAGGAAAACAGATTACTTCACGAATACTAGGCTCATCAGCAAGTAGCATAACCATTCTATCAACTCCTGGTGCTATTCCACCATGAGGTGGCACTCCAAACCTAAATGCACGCACAAGCGCACCAAATTTTGTATCAACTTCTTCTTTACTGTAGCCTGCAATGGCAAAAGCTCTGTACATAATATCTAGTTTGTTATTACGAATTGCTCCACTTGACAGCTCTATTCCATTGCAAACAAGATCATATTGGTAAGCAAGGATATCCAGTGGATTCTTTTCTTCTAAATCTTTCAAGCCACCATGTGGCATAGAAAATGGATTATGAAAGAAATCAATTTTTTTACTTTTATCGTCATACGCAAAGTAAGGAAAATCAATCACCCAACAGAATTTGAAGATATTGTCATCTATAAGACCTAGTTCTGATCCCAAAAGAATACGCACTTTCCCTGCAATTATTGCTGCTTCATTTTCCTTATCAGAAGCAAAAAATACACTATCTCCAGGTTCTATATTTGTTATTTCTTTTATGGAATTTAACCTATTGTCATCAAGGAATTTAGCAATTGGTCCTTTTGCAATTCCATCTTTATCGAACGTTATATATCCAAGACCTTTAGCACCGAATTCCTTTTGTGCATGTTCTATTTTTTTATCAAAAAAGCTACGAGGTTCCTCTGCTGTTTTAGGAGCAGGAATGGCTCTCACTACCATACCGCGTTCAATATTGCTTTTGAAAATATTGAACTCTGAATCACGGAAAATTTCTGTTACATCGCTAATTAATAATGGATTACGCAAATCTGGCTTATCAGATCCATATTTGAGCATTGCTTCTTTGTATGTAATACGTGGAAAATCTTTATCGACAGACTTGCGAGAAAATTTCGCGAACACTTTATATAAAGTAGATTCAATAACCTGAAATATATCTTCTTGAGTCACAAAAGACATTTCAAGGTCGAGCTGATAAAACTCCCCAGGAGAACGGTCAGCCCTTGCATCCTCATCACGAAAACAAGGTGCAATTTGAAAATATTTATCAAACCCTGAAACCATAAGCAACTGCTTAAAAATCTGTGGAGCTTGTGGTAATGCATAGAATTTACCAGGATTTAGTCTGCTTGGCACTAAGTAGTCACGTGCACCTTCAGGAGAAGAGGCAGTAAGTATTGGAGTTTGAATTTCCAAAAATCCTTGCTCTATCATGAGCCTCCTGAGCTCTGAAATGATCTGTGAACGCAGAATAATGTTATTACGAACCTTTTCACGTCTTAAATCAAGAAAACGGTATTTAAATCTCATGTTTTCTGGGTATTCTTGCTCGCCGGCGATACTTGCTAATATACTCCTTTCTTCTTTTGCTATTTCTTCATCACAGTGGAACTCAACTTCCGATTCAACTTGTAAATTACTAACTATAACTTCAATTTCTCCTGTGTAAATAGAGCTGTTTACCGTATCTTCAGTTCTAGCTTTGACTGTTCCTGTGACAGTAATCACACTCTCTGATTTTAAATTTGAAATTTCATCAAAAAAGTCTTTGTCATTATTGAATACCAGTTGAGTAATTCCATAAAAATCTCTTAAATCAACAAAGATTAGGTTACCATGGTCACGTTTACGGTACAGCCACCCACAGAGAGTAACTTCCTTTTCTACATCATTCTTCCTTAATTCATTACACGCGTGAGTTTTATAGCAGTTCATTTAATTGAAATTTCTAGAATACAGAAAGATTATAAAATAAATTAACCTTTGGGCAAGATAATATCTAAAGATCCTTTACAAACAATTCCGATTTGGATATAATTTCTTTGATTGTGTGTGTTGAGGTGTATTTATGAATCCTGAAGAACTACAGAAAATTCTAGCTGAAAATAAGAAGAAAGATTCTGTATTAAAAAAGCTTCTTAGAGCTGTTAAGGAGAATGACTTAGAAAAAGTAAAATCAATTTTTGAGAAAAACAGCTCTATTATTAAAGATGTTGTTGCTGAGATTAATTCCCAAAATGGTACAAATTTATTAGGTTATGCTGTTGATAGTAAAATGGCCAAATATCTAATAGAAAAGGGTATAAGCTTTAGCGCTGCAGTCACAAAGGCAGTTCGAAGAAGAGATTTAGAGTCAGTAAAATCAATCTGTCAGGTGAGTAGCTTAATAGCTAAAGATGAGTTACAGCAAAATCCTGAGCCACTACAATCTGCAACTTATGATCACAAATTTAATGATAAAATTGCAAGGTATTTGATTGAACAAGGTGCAAATCCTAATGCAACTGATCATCTTGGTCGTTACTTACTTCATCTGCAAATTGCAAAAAGCAATTTCAAAGGAGCTAAGGCTTTAATAGAAAACGGCGTGGATGTTAACTTAATAAATCAAGGGGTAAAAAGCTATCAGACATTAATTATGGGTGGTAGTGAGTTGAAGGGTGAAACTGCGTTGAATTTTGCAATTAGAATATATTACAAACATAAAGACATAGACAATCAAAAATCTGATGAAACCTTAAAATTTATAAGTTATTTAATAGAACAAAAAGCAAACTTAAATATTAAAGATTGTAATGAGATGGTCCCTTTAGATATTGCTATATTTCATAATTCTCCAAAGATAGTAGAATTATTGATAAAAGCTGGTGCTGATCTTAATGTTGGAAGGGAAAAAGCAGAAGGTGTTTTAAAGTATGCAATTACTGAAGGGCATATAGATATAGGGAAAGCTGCAATTAGATATATTTTGGAACATGACTCACACTGGTTAACAACTTCAAATAAACCAGATCTTCTCAATGACCAACAAGAGTTATCAAACTATTGGGATGAATATAAAGCTCAAGTTAAAGAGCTTCATGATATAGTGGGAGATAGAATTTACTTGACTGGTGACCGCTCTACCCGTCCTATAATGAGAACAGTGAGTGGCTTTTTAGATCATGAAAGTAGAAAAAATCTAGTAAAATCATCATTCATATCTAGTGCTGAGGCACCAGAAAATTTTTGTCCGAGAAAGCTGGCTGTTATAAGTGTAGCTGCAATAACTTGCGCTTTAGCATTATATTTTCTTGCTCCATTAATCATTGGGTCTTCTGCTGGAATTGGTACTCAACTAGCATTAGGAGCTGTAGGTGCAGTTGTAGGTGGTGGAATTGGAATCTTGACCAATGTGGCAATAGATCAATGCTACGTTAATTCAGCTACTCAGAAAGCTGACTAAAATTAAAGCGCCATAGATTGCTAAAACTCCATAATTGTGGAGTAATATAATGTTACTTTCCTCAAGCCTTTAGCTCCTCAAATACTTCTCTTGCTCTGTTTAAAACAGAATCAGGAAAACCAGCAAGTTTTGCTACATGTATTCCATATGACTCATCTGCAATGCCTTCAATTACTTCATGTAAAAAGATGACTTCTCCTTTCCATTCTTTTATTTTCATACAAAAACATTTCACATCTTCTAAGTATTCACCTACTTTAGTCAATTCATGATAATGAGTTGCAAAAATGGCGCGGCACTTATTTATGTTGTGAATGTGTTCAATCACCGCCTGTGCAATAGATAATCCATCATATACCCCTGTGCCCCTACCAATTTCATCAAGTATCACCAAGGAACGATCTGTTGCCTGATTTACTATCGTTGCTGTTTCGATCATCTCTACCATGAAGGTAGAATAACCAGCTGTTATATTATCTGTTGCACCAACCCTGCTAAATATCTTGTCAATCACTCCTATATGCGCACTCTCTGCTGGCACAAATGACCCCATGTGAGCTAAAACTGCAATGAGAGCGTTTTGCCTCAAAAAAGTGCTTTTTCCCGCCATATTAGGCCCAGTAATTAGATGTATACCAGCTAAATTGATGCTATTTGAAATGAATTTATCGTTAACTTCAACCACTGGATGTCTTCCACTACAGATATTGAACTCTTTACTGTCATCGATAATGGGTTTTACGTAATTATTTTGCACTGCAAGCTCCGCAAACGTGGCTCTAATATCAAGTTTTGCCAAAGCATTTGCAGTAAGAGCAATTTTTTCAGATTCTTTAGCGACTTTACTACATAGTTCACTAAAAATTTTCACTTCTAAGCCGATTGCAGCATCACGTGCCGTAAGAATTTTATTTTCTAGTTCTTTCAATTCATTAGTAGTATAGCGCATGCTATTTGCTAAGCTTTGCCTATGAATAAATATATCCGAAGTTATTTTGTGATTTGCCGACACTTCAACGTAGTAACCAAGTATATTGTTGTGTAATATTTTGAGTGCAGCAATGCCAGTTAGGTCGCGATAAGACTCACGGAGCTTAGTTACCAACTTGTTACTGTTGTTCAATATATAATATAATTCGGATAATTCTTGATCATATTTTGGATTGATAAATCCTCCTTCTTTTACGGAACTGAGGTTGTTATCAAGTATAGCACTGTTTAGAAGCTCGAATAGATCTTTATGATTACCAAGACTTTTATGTATTGTGCTTAGTTCACTTTCGTTACTACTTATCACCTGAGTAGTAGACTTTTCTCTGTTCAAGCATTGGAATGACATCTGAGAGTTAGCTGCCGGTTCTTCACTTAAACAATAATTATGCAAGGTAGACAGAAACTCAGATAACTCTAAAGTTTTTCCTAGGCCTATTTTTAATAGGTTCATATCCTTTGGCGAACCACGTCCTAGTATCAAGCGCGATAAAGACCTCTCAATATCCGGAATGTTAGATAATATCTCTCGTATTTTTCTACGTGGCTCATAATTATTTACAAAAAATTGAGTGGTGTTGAGCCTCAAATTGATTGCCTTGGAGCAAGCAAGTGGTGAAGCAAGCATTTGTTTGAGCAGGCGTCCACCAGAAGCTGTAACTGTGTGATCAATAACTGAAATTAGTGAACCTTTCTTTTCACCAAATTGAGTTGAGAATAACTCAAGATTTCTCCTTGCTGAAGCATCAATAAGCATGAAATTTTGTTGCTTATAGGTTTTCGGGAATTCAAGCCTTGGAATGGAGCACCTTTGTGTTACTCTGACATATTCAAGCAGTGCACCGCACGCCATGATTTCTACTTTGCTGAAATTTCCTATACTTCCAAGTTCCCTGATTTTATAAAACTCGCATAACGTTCTGTGAGATTTACTATACTCAAAAAAACTCTGTACGTGTTGTGTAATTGATATTTTATAATTTTTTAAAATCGATCTAATTTTTTCGTCCTCAATGAATTTTTCAGAAATTAATAATTCTCTTGGTGATATACGCAATAAATCACTATCTAGAGCTTTCAAACTCGTTAAAGTGTGAAAAAATTTTCCCGTCGATAATTCAAGCCAACTAATAGCATATTCGTCATTTTGTTCAACTATGGATGCGAGATAATTATTGCTTTTATCCTCCAGTAGTGAATCTTCTATAATTGTACCTGGAGTTACAACTCGCACTACATCACGTTTTACTATGGATTTATAGCCCCTCTTTTTTGCTTCATCAGCAGTTTCTAATTGGTCACAGATTGCTACTTTGAATCCTAAATCTATTAGCTTGTGCAGGTAAGACTCACTACTGTGTGCTGGCACTCCACACATTGGTATTTCTTGTCCATTTGAATTGCCCCTCTTGGTTAGCACTATATTCAGCAATTTCGCAGCTTTAATAGCATCATCGAAAAACAATTCATAAAAATCGCCCAGTCTATAAAACAATAGATGATCCGTGTATTGAGCTTTCAAATTTAAATATTGCTCCATTACAGGGGTATTTTTTTCTCTTATTAAGTTCATAACATTTTTAAATATGTTAGCAGCAAACCACTTACTCTGGTGTTGGTTATTTTATTATGGATAAATAATTTTTTTTAGCTATAGTACAAAAACAAATAGTTTGAGGTATAATTATGGAATATGAACGGTTGTTAAAAATATTAAGGACAATAAGTGACTTAAATGAGAACAATATAATCGAAAGGGTAAAAGAGGAATTGGAAAAAGAAGATTCAGACACGTATAAAAAGTGGCAAGATAATGAATTTAACATAAATTATACATTCGATGATCAAAGTACATTGTTACATATAGCTGCTAGAAATGATCTTGTAAAGATAGCAGAGCTTTTAATAAAAAAAGGGGGTAATGTTAATACAGCAGATCAAGATGGATGGAATCCTTTACACTTTGCTGTTGCAAGTGGCAGTATAGGAGTGGTAGAGATTCTCATAGCAAACGGGGTTAATGTTAATGTAGCAGATCAAAATGGGTTTACTCCTTTGCATTGTGCTGCTCACAATGAAAATAAAGAGATAGTAGAACTCCTATTAGACAAGGGGGCTAATGTTGATGCAGTAAATCAAAATGGGTGTACTCCTTTGCATTGTGCTACTATCAATGGACATGAAGAAATAGTAGAACTCCTATTAGAGAAAAGGGCTAATGTTGACGTAGCGGATGAATACGGGCGTACTGCGTTATGCTGGGCTATTAGAAATGGCTATTCAGAAATAGCAAGAATTCTACTTGAAAACAAAGCAGATCCTTTATTGGGACATAAAAGTTTTAACACATTAAAGCTTTTGATTGAATTAATAAAAAATGATTTTAAGCACTCTAAGAAAGCAGAAGAAACACAGCAACAAGAAGATGATGAATATGAATTGATTAAATACTCGTTGCTACTTCGCAATGACTGCTCCTTAACGGATGTTGTCGAAAGAGGTGCATTTGGCAAGCTGATATCTACGTGGCTTGTTGACATATCCAACTTAACAGAGAGTCAGAAGGAGTTGAATAAAAAATTCTTAAGTACTTTTAAAGACTTTCCACATGTTACTTATAAGGATTATAAGAACGATGTTGAAAAAATTAAAAAATTTTTACTAGATCATAAAAGTAATCAAGATCTAAAAACCATTCTCAACCTTAAAAGAGGAGAATCTAAACTGACAATACTGCATATTCTATCAAGTATGGAATGTAGCAATTCAGAAGAAAGCATAGATTTACTGTTGAATTCAGGCGCTGATCCTAATGAAAAGGACGACACAGGAAGAACGCCTTTGCATTATGCTACTCGTTCTGGTCATTGTGATACAATTATCAAATTGCTTCTAAGGAAAGGAGCTAATCTTGATATAAAGGATAAAAAAGGTAAAACCCCAATAGAATTTGCAGTTAATAATCCCAACCTTAATATTAAAGAGTACTTTTTAACTGATGATGTTATTTATGGAACTTTTCGTAAAAAAACACAAGTTGACTATAATGGAAAAAAGTATTTGTGCAAAAGTGTAAATCTATGGGGAGAGGATTTTCTACTAGATGAGCAAGATCCAGATAAATATTTTTGTAAATTAGATGAAGTTCAAGACATAAATCAGCTAGAACAGGTTGTAAATGAAGCTATAAAATCTAGGGTAAGGTTCAATCTTACTTGTGAGGGAAATATATATGAAAATACTTATGAGAGTAAGTATAATTTTACAGATTATGTAATAAGAAGAATTAGTGAATTAAAGATTTTTCAAGGTGAAAGGGACATAGAAGTTGCTAGTCGCATAGTATGTAATTTGGTAAAAAGAGGTGCAGTATTTGAAACTCTAAGTAGTATAATTGTAATTGATAAACTAGAGAAGTTTAAAGACCACAAAGCTAATCTTAAAGAAGCACGTAAAAGCTATATACATTACTCTCTAAGGTTTTTGGAAGCTGCAAAAAACGCAACTACTGGTAAGGTAAAAGAGGCAAAAATGGACAACTTCACTTTCTACTTGAAATACTCAAAGAATAGTATAGTCGAGGTTGCAAAAATCATAAATGGAACAGATGAAAGCACAGAATTTCGAAGAGACGTGATAGCAATCGGTAAAAGCGAGACAGAAATTTTAACAGAAGGTGGGGTAAGAAATTATACTGACCTTATAGGTAATATAGTACTGACTTTTCATACTGATTTGGGAAAAGTAGATGCTAGATTGTATTCTGATGTGCAAGATGAAGGAAAAATTATAGTAGAAGTGAGTAACAAGGAGGAAATATTGGAAAAGTTTAAAAATTATAAAGAAGAGTTAGGTGAGAACTGCTTGCTTGGTGGTTCTTCTGTCTACGACGCTATTAAGCAGGGATATTTTAAAAGGCCTGAGGAAGTAGATTCCATATATCATGTAAGCTCTTCATTAGAAAATATATCTTTATTGCCTATTGTACAACAGAACATAGAGAAAATTCGCTAGCAAGGTTAGTGTTGCTTAGCTTAAGTTTAAATTGCCAAAAAATGCAAACTTTATGATACTGAAGGAACTACTTTTTTGCTAGAAGGCAAAGCAGCAAGGAGCGAACCAAAAGCGATAAGAAAGGATCCAAGCCAGATTATAGACATTTCAGGTTTATAGTGCACTTTAGCTGCGATTTTGCTCTTACTCTTATCAATCTCTCCAATTACAACATAAATATCAGAAAATAAATTGTGGTAGATACTGCTTTCAACATTTTTCTGACCTTCCGCAAGGTAAAATCTATATTCAGGAGTTACTTCACCTAATATCTTATTATTCAGCAAATTCCTGATATCCATTGTACCCCTCACTGCATGGAAATTTTTTTCTTTTATTAGCTCAATATTTCGTAAAGTAACTTTAAATTTATTGACTGTTATGCTGTCTCCTATTCCCAAGTAGTTTTCTTTTTTCTCCTGCCAACCAACTGAATAAGATATACCAAGCACCAGAATTGCCACTCCAGCATGAGCAAGCATCATTGCATAGTAGGACTTAGAAACTCTTCTTGCTAATAAAATTGATTCACCAAATGCTACCTTAAATAAACAAATTCTTTTACTATATGCTTCTAAAACAAAGATTAATAATGCTATGGAGATGGTAATTGATAGCACAATCATTAGCTCCATGTGAAAGATAAACGGCAAAATAGCTGCAGCACTACAAAATGAAAATCTATATTCACGGAATATTGGCAATAGACTATTTCCCTGCCAACTGCAGTATTGCCCTATCATGGTGAGCACTAGAATAGCTAGTGCAATAGAGTTAAATAAAGAATTGTAATATGGTGCTCCAACTGAAATTAATTCACCGGTTAAATACTCAAGCACTGTAGGGTATAAAGTGCCAACGAACACGATGAAAAAGGCAGTGATGAATAATAAATTGTTCATCAGCATCATCGTAAGGCGTGAAAAGAATCTTCTACCTTCTGTCACTTGAGTAGTAGATTTCTTTTCAGATTCCAATATCGAATACTGGAAAGATGTGTGATTCTTTCTCGTAAACACTACAAATATTACTAAGCTACTGACTGTAATTACACCAAGTAGAGCTAATATATACAGTCCATATCTTGGGTCATCTGCAAACGTGTGCACTGAGGTAAGTATTCCTGAGCGGACTAGAAATGTTCCAGTCACACTCAATATAAAAGTTGTAAGCGTAAGTAAAATAGTAAAATTCCTTAAAGTATTGAAATTTCGTACAACGAGCAACAAATGTGTCAGCGCCACTGCAATTAGCCACGGCATCAAAGAAACGTTTTCCACTGGATCCCAAAACCAAAATCCACCCCAACCGAGTTCACGATATGCCCACCAGCTACCCAAGCTGATGCCCAAAGTGAGCAGCGACCAAGAAATAAGTACCCAAGGCCTGACAATTTTAGCCCAAACATTTCCTTCAGTATTTAAAATTAATCCAGCTATAGAGAGCGAAAAAGGAACGCTAAATCCAAGGTACCCCAAATATAATACCGGTGGATGAATAGCAAGGCCTATATCCTGCAATATCGGATTAAAACCCAGTCCATCTGTTTCAATGCCTGGCATTTTAGTGAAGGGGCTGGATTCAAGTAAAGTGAACAGTAAAAAACAAAAGCAAATCAAGCCTTGGGTGATAAGAGATATTTTTTTTAATTTACTACCATTAGTTCGTTCTGGTGTCATTCCAGTGCTTGACACTGGAATCCAGTTTTTATTACACTGCCATTTGATGTACTCATTTGCAATTAAATTGTCTGGATCCCAGTGTCTGGGCACTGGGATGACAGAAGGTATATAAATATCCATTAGTAATAAATACATGACAAGCACTAAGGTCCAAAGCAACATAGACCCTTCTTTATTTCCCCAAACACCACAAATCTTATAGATCAAAGGTTTTGTTGTGTGTGAGTGGTAATATACGTTTTCAAGTGAGAAATCATTTTTAATGTGGCAGTAGATCAAAATAGCCATTGATGCTGACACAAAAAAAAATATGGCAGAGGAGACGAATCGGTAAGAACTAAACGGTAGAAACAAATACGTTAAAGATAACAAACAGGCTACCAATAACAATATATTCCCAAATTCAGGCATAAGATTCATATAATGATATTACTAATAATAAATTGGGAGTTAAAGTTTTAATATAGGAACAAAGTTAATCTTCAATTATATTAATAGTAAGTAAAAATTAATCATTAAGCTTTTATACTTTATATTATATAACATTAATATTGTGAGGTAATATTATGGGCACAACTAAGATTAGTGAATTTCTATTCAATATAAAAGGTAAAGTGGCAAAACAACATGCTGAACCAATAATTGAAAAAAATCTCTATACTATTTTAGGATTCAAAGATGTAGAAGATTTAGAACATAAGACAAGTAAGTCCGTTAACAAAAAAATTTGGCAGCTATTTATTGATTGCTTTACAAAGGAAATAGATTATGTAGCAACTAAGCAAGTTGTAAAAAACGTTGTTTGTAATATTGCCAAAAGTGCCCAAGGCAATGCTTTTACTGAAGCTGAAAGCTTAATCTTAAACGAAAAACAAGATAATAAAAAGAGAGAAAGAGCGATTAAAAAAGCTACTAGTATTTTAAAAAAAATCAATCCAGAAAAAGCCTTCAATGAACTTTCAGTAATAAAAAAACAAGCCGAAGATTTTTTACAAACCGATTTTTATAAGGCGCAGAGCAAACCACTGCCAGGATTTGCTACATCTGGTGCGCAGCTTTTTGCGGAAACTTTGAAATATATAGAAACACTAGAAAAATTATCAGAAGTTAAAAAGGAAGATTTAACTAAGAGTTTCCTATTAAATTATATTAGTTCACTGAACAAAAAGTATCCTAAATCACAAGGTAAAAGGGAAGATGCTATACGAATACTATCAAGCGATGAGTTGAAGAATTTTTATAATAAAGGTGTAGAGGAAGGAATACTACAACCGCTGGTATCATATAAAGAATGCAGAAATCTGTATGATAAAATGAGCCAAACAAAGAATGAATGTATAATCAAAAAAGAAGATCAGGTGAAAGCAAGTAAGTCAATAACCAGTATAATTAGTGACATAAAAAAATGTAGAGAAGCAGTCCTTAATTGCAAAAATTTTCAGAGCTCCTACATAAAGGAAAAAGCAGAACACCCATTTAGAGGCACCTCATGTCAAAAAATGATTGATATATATCAAGAGGGAATTGCTGGATATCAGGAAAAAATTCGTCAAAATCTAAACCAAATAAGAGCAATATTAAAAGATACGCCGCAAGATGTGGAAGAATTTAAGGAAATAATCAATTGTGTGCATGAAGCAGAGCAGTATGATGAAATTTTTGATTCGGCTTTAATTTGTTTATCGAACATACAGAATAAGCTAGATATTCAACCAGAAAATTCCCTAACAGAACTCAGAGCTTCACAAATTAACGTTGAAATTGAGCTAACTAGGCTCTGTGAACAAAATATTAGAGTAAGCATGTGAGTGCTTCAACAAAATTCAAAAAACCAATAAAGACCTCATAAGTCTTATCAAAACAGGAGATTTCTAATAGTGGCAAATACCATGTATTTCTTTCAATTTGCCACTATTACGCCACCTAAATCACACATTGTCTTCCAGAAGGAAAATTTTTGTTCCACTGGCAACCACCTCATGTATAGCTTTACTTCCATAATAAGAAAAATGGTAAAAGCAATTTTAGATCTACTCTAATAAAAGCCTATTTTCCTTGAAACTAAAATAGCTACTAAATGTGATAATAATATGATCTATTAATTCTATTCCTATGCTTTTGCAAGCTTCTGCAAGCTGTCTGGTGAGAAACATATCGCTACTTGAAGGTTGTATATCTCCACTTGGGTGATTGTGGGATATTACAATCGATGTTGAGCCAATCAAAAGAGCACGTCTTATGATCTCTCTAACGTAAATAGGAGTTTGATCTATTGTACCAAAGTTCTGCAGATCTTCCGCTATTAGACGATATCTTTTATTCATATAGATGACGCGAAAATTTTCTTTATTAAGGCTTCCTATACTTACTTTTAAATAATCAAGCAAATTTTCCCAGTTATTGATTATAGGTAGGTCCTTTACTTCTTCTCGTGCAGAACGAACAAAAGCCTGTTTAACACAAAAGATAGCAGATATAGCTGCATTACTAACTCCTTCGATATTCTGCAGTGCTTCTAAATCGGCATTAAAAACCTTATTCAAACTGCCGAAAATTTCTATCAAATTCTTTGCTACTGGCTTTACATCAATTCTACTATATGCTGAATATAAAATGTGTTCTAAAATCTCATAATCAAGTAATGATTGTCCGTTATCTGAAATAATTCTCTCTCTTAGGCGCTTTCTATGACCTTTTTTGTAATCTTTCATTATTCATGAATTGCTTATCTCTTATAATAAGAAATTGAATTTTTAAGTAAAATATTTAATAAAATATATGAAGCATAATTGTAAATTTTTGAAGACAGCAAATGAAAGTAGCCCCTCTCTTGTCATCTCCTATTCCCTCCTTCTTGTCATTCAAGTAGCCTCTATCCCAGTGTCCCTTCTATATATCATCCCAGTGCTCCTTCTATATCATCCCAGTGCTTGACACTGGTTTCTTACCAACAAAAACCTAGCATAACTTTTGTGCTCAAAAAATTTCCAGCATCAAGTGCTGGCCTGAAGCTTTAGCTGTAAATGTTAAGAAATTTACCAAGCGAAAAAAAGGCAAAAAAATCCCCGTGTAACGAGTTTTGACCCTATAATAATGTAAATTGGCGCTGTAATAATGTGCTAACGCTTAAAATAAGCGCGTTTTGGCTGAATGTAGAAAAAATAAAAAAGACATGCAATCGCTATAATTTTTATGTAATTTGCCAATAAATATCTGAGTTTTTTACTGAATTTTTGTTATTGAACCCGCGCGGATCGAAAACAAGGATAAATACTCTTATTGTCATAAGAAGGGGGCTGGCGCAGTTTGTCAAGGAAGTTTTATGCGAGAGATCTATTGAAATGCTCGTGCAAAATCATACTATTAATTAGTACACTATAAATTTAAAATTATAAATATGTTAAGCAAATTAGTAACTTTGCTATTAATTTTTATATTTCCTTTTTACTCATACTCATATCAGTTTAGAACCAAAGCAAAGCAAGCAATTGTCTTAGATTTAGCTTCAGACTCGTTCATTTTTGAACACAATTCCAGGGAAAAAATGGCCCCATCTTCAATGAGCAAATTGATGACTTTATATGTAGCTTTTGATTATCTAAAAGCTGGAATAATAAATATGGAAGATAAATTTCGAGTGAGCAGAAAAGCGTGGGAAAGAAAAGGCTCTTCTATGTTTTTGAAAGAAGGTCAATTTGTTACGGTAAAAGAACTACTTGAAGGAGTTACAATTGTCTCAGGTAATGATGCATGCATAGCGCTAGCCGAGGGTATTGCAGGATCAGAGGAGAATTTTGTTGCTGAAATGAATGAAGTTGCACAAGATTTAAATCTTAATGATAGTCATTTTGTTAACTCAAGCGGGTGGCCAGATGAAAACCATTTTATGAGCGCAAAAGACTTGGTAACACTGGCAAAAAGAATTTTCACCGATTTTCCTGAATACTATGATTTATTCTCTGAACAATATTTGACATATAATGATATTGTACAAAAAAATAAAAATCTTTTACTTTTCCATGATATTGGAGTTGATGGTCTAAAGACAGGTCATACAAGTGCTGGTGGTTATGGCATTATAGCATCTGCAAAACGGAACGATAGGAGAATTTTTGCTGTTGTGAATGGTTTGGACACCGAGAAAGAGCGAATAGAGGAAGCAAAAAGACTAATACAATATTCCTTAAATCATTTTAATACCAAGAAAATATTTGCTAAGGATAGCGTAGTTGAAGAAATAAATATTGTTTATGGAAAAGATAAAAAAGTGCCCGTTACAGTTGCAAACGATGTTACCATAACTTATAACCGCAGATTACATGATAAAATTAAAGTGCGTATTGAGTATAAAGATATGGTACCCGCACCAATTAAAAAAGGTCAAGAAGTGGGCAAAATTTTTGTAGAAATACCTGGTACTGAGCAAAAAACTATACCTGTTTATGCAGCAAATGATGTGCAGGAATTGAGCTATATAAAAAAAATTTTTAGAAAGTTGTTTTAATCAGCAAATGTAAGTTAAGGAGACCTGAAATACTAATCTACTTTCAACCTCTCAGCATGTAAACTGCGTGGTAAAGATTCCAACTCTTTTGCAGCAGTGAGTTCTTTATTTTTTGCATGTATACCAAGCTTATTGAATTCTCGGGCAGCAGGAAACACTCTTGCCTCAAGCGAACCAGCAGTTTTATTGTAATGATCAACAGCACTTTTTAAGCTTCTGCGTAAATTATCAAAATTTTCGCCCATTGTGCAGATTCGCTCATATAAAATATGGCCTAGTTCACTTATTTTCTTTGCATTTTCAGCTATTATCTCTTGCTTCCACCCATAGGCTACTGCCCTAAGTAGCGCGATTAAAGTGATTGGTGTTGCAATAATTACTTTTTTTTCTATTCCAATTTCTATCAAAGCTGGTTCACATTCTAGTGCTGCGCTGAAAACCCCTTCTCCTGTTAAAAAAAGCACCACAAACTCTGGCGTATTTTCAAATTGGTTCCAATATTCCTTTCTGCCTAGATTATTTATATGTTTTTTTATTGCCAGAGAATGATTCTTCAATTTTTCCTTTTGTATCTGTAAATCATTTTGCGACATAGCATCCATGTAAGAATCAAGTGGTACTTTAGCATCTATTATTATTTGCTTTCCTGATGGCATTTTTACTATTAAATCAGGACGTAACAAATTGTCCTCATTTTTATCAATTACTGAGGCTTGAGTAAAAAAATCGCAATATTCAATCATTCCCGCCATCTCTATCACTCTTTTGAGCTGCATTTCACCCCACTTACCTCTAATGTGAGGTTTCCTCAAGGCGTTAGCAAGGCTAGAAGTTTGGTTCATTAATGCTCCAATTTGCTCCCTTAAACCTTCGTAGGCCCCTACCCTCTCTTTCTCTAGCTCACGTATTTCACTGTCGAATTTTTCTAATTTTTCTTTTATTGGAGTGATAACTTCGTTGATCGTTGCTTGCCTTTTTTTGAAGTCACTTTCTGTTTCTTTTAGCTTATTATCGATCACTTCTTTTGCTAAGTTCAGAAAATTATTATTGTTTACCTGAAGAGCATCAAGAGAAAGTGCTTTAAAAGTGTTCGTAAGCCTCTCCTCTGCTTTTGTTAGTAATTCTATTTCCTTTTTCTTTTCTTCACGCTCTTTTTGAAGAATTACTTCAAGTTCTGCGTTCCTCACTTTCAAATCAACTATTTCCTTATTTTTATCTACTAAAGCCTGTTTTGCCTCTTGAAGTTCATGTGCTACTTTAAGTAAATTCTTCTCAAGATTCTCACTAAATTTTCTGTTCTTTCTTACAACAATATAGAGAAATAGTAGTAAAAAAAGGAAATTCAATACAAAAGCTATAGAATTGAAAAGCATCAGAACACAGAAAAAACCGCACTCACAATACTATCTAATTTTTTTATATATAAAAAAGAAAAAAAGAGCACCTGAAGAGATGCGCTTACTGAAGGGCTTGGTTTGCTAATTAATAACCGTTTTCTTCTACACTTGGATTAGTAACAGAATGTCTTTTTATTGAAAATCTTATGTAATAGTTATTTTTATAATATCAAATAGCACATATATTAACAACTCAATTTTACTCTCATTATTACAATACTTACATACCAGTTACTTCACTAAAAACTTAGCTTCAATCCGGCCAAAAGCACATATCCGGAGTTATTATCTTCCACTGCAAGCTCCTTAGTACTAAATCTTACAATATCAAAGTAATATGAAGTACCAACAGCTAATGGATATTCAAGACTGAAAGCCTGTGATGTTAATTCGTTTGTACCTTTGTCTGCAATATCCCTAACACTATTAAAATATGTTAAGCTCACTTTACGAGAATCAGAATGATAAGCAATACCTGCATTTACATAATGCATATTATTTGTTTCATGACTACGCTTCTCACCAGATTTACCACCATTCCCGTACGACAAAATGCAATCAAGTTCAAAAAGCTTTAGTTTCACACCAAAATTCCAGTGTAGTAATTGATTATGACACTGAAGATCGCTAGAATTTTTGTTTGTACAGTCAGTTAAATTTTCCCTTGCAAATTCGCCAGTCAAAGCAGTAGTAAAATTTATTTCATCTGATAGGGCATTTTTATAGGAAAGACCAGCGGCTATTAAATTATTATATTGTAAATTATTTTTACCTGGAACATAACTGAATCCAAGTTGAAAGTTATGAATTTCAGGAGAAATATAGTTTATCATTGGTTGTTTTAACTTCAGCTCTAGTCCATTATAGTCGCTGTAAACATTGGGTTTTACCCAAAATACCTTGTCCTTATCGTACCCAGAGTCATCATCTTTTTTTCCATTACCGCGCAGATTTGCATAGTTTGTCCAATGACCATTTATTCCCCCAGCAGCTGTATAAATTTTTGAAGTGTTAATTAACATACTCTGACTAACTAAACTTCCTTTACCATATTCAAATGATCCAAACTCCTGATTCTTTATGACAAAATACCACTTCTCCATTTCTAACTTTTCTATGTCTAGTGCCTTTAAGTTTGCAATACCAGAAACTCCTGCCTTAACATCAAAACCCATTTTAGTATTTGGATAAACTTGCTGTAAATAAAGCAAGCGCAGGTCTGAATAACTTGAGGTCTTGTCTTTGGTAGAGCTAAAAGAATCTCTATTGAAAGCGTAGCCAAATCTTAAATCTACTTTTCCATCTAGTTCTACATAAGACATCTCCTTATCCAGAATTACCCTAGCGTTAGCACTTCCTCCCACGAGTAATGATAAAAACAGTGTGATTAGTAACCTCATAGGTAAGCTTAAATTCTTAATATAAGCTTAACAGAAATAAAAAACAATCCTTATATTGTGTAGAACTTAGATACTACAAACCAATTAATGACAAAAGCGTTTAAGCATTCTTCACACTATGCTTTTGAATTATATTTCCATAAATAATTGATATACTTGGTAGTTTTCGCTTTAATAACTGCTTATTAATAGCAGAGCGTATACGATTCACTATTTTAGACGTGTTTTTTGTACCACAGTTCATCAAAATAAAAAGTACCTTATTCTCATCAATAAATCCCAAAAAATCATCACTACGGCAATTTTTATAAAAATGCTCTATGATAACGTTCAATGGATCGTTCGTCTCACTCAATTTACTATTGAAGCCTATTATCCCTATAACTGCATTAATTTGATATTCAAAGGCAAAATTTAATACAACATATAACTCAAAAATAGTGGACTCATTGTCTGGTATGTTAAACAAATTGTGGTTTTTATATTTTTTACCTATCAGGTATTTATCCCTAAACATTCCTAGCTTATGAAACAGGCTAATGTCACGTATTAATAGCTCATAATTAATCTTGCTATTAGTAAATTGCGTTGTGCGAAAAACTTTTACCTTTGTTTTTATATCTTCTCCTTTAGCAGCGATTAAAGAAAAGCCTATCACTTTTGGCAATATATCGGGCAAATCGCGCCCATCTTCAGTATACTCCAAATAGCTTTTCATATCTTCAGCTGCTCTTTTACTTAAAATATTGATTAACGGCTTATTAAGTAAATTCTCTTCCTCACATTTTAATAAATTCCTTGCAGCTTGATTGAGTCCCAAGATTAATACGTTCTTTTTCTCATTATCCTGACAAACAGATATCACAGCATCATCTTTCCTTCTTTCAGTTATAAAATCTTCCATATCTTCTCACATACAACGTATTTATAAGTATAATAAGATTGTATTAAAATTCATTTACCCATTAATATACTTGATAAAGTATAGACAAATCGTCATGTTGCTGCATGTTCTAAGTCATGCTACGTCAATTCCGCTTGCTGTAACAGCAATAGTGGGGTAATTTTTGTATATTACACTGTTTGCTGCAGTATCAATCCCTCTTGCAAGACCAGAAATTACGATGAAACCAGCTTCGCTTAAATCGAGTGCCAACTTATTGGCAAAATTTCTTCCATTCATTGAAGAATTACGTCCACCGATTATTGCAATTATCTCACGACTTAATAATGATACATCACCAAGTGTAGTTATTACAGGAGGACAACCAGAGATATTCCTTAAAATTTCAGGGTAATCTGGATCACATGCTGGTGTTATTTTGGCTCCAATTTTTTCTGCATTCTTAATTTCTTCTCGTGCATTTTGAATTCCATAATCCTTGTTAGTCAACTTATTAAGATATTTAAGCACTTCATATAGCGACCCATATGCTCTAAGTATACTAAAGAACTTTACTGGTCCCACAGTTCTAGCCAAGCTTAGCCATATTTCTAATTCTTCGTTATTTAATTTATTTATCTTCATAAAAGGCTTGAATTTCTTATCAATTTAGTGTACCCAAGATAATGTAAATATACAGTGTTTTATGACGCATTTTGTTACAGATAAATGCATAAAATGTAAATATACGGACTGTGTAGAAGTATGTCCCGTTGACTGCTTTTATGAAGGTAAAAATATGCTCGTGATTAACCCAGATGAGTGTATTGATTGTGGAGTATGTATACCTGAGTGTCCAGTGGATGCGATTGTAACTGATGATTCCATAAAAGATATTATAGAACTAGACGAAGGCTTGCTGAACAATGAACAAAAAATCTTTAAATCATTTTACAACATAAACGTAGAATATTCGCAAAAATGGCCAAACATTACAGCTAAAAAGCAACCCCTAGATACAGCAGAAGAGTATAAAGAAAAAAAGGATAAGACAGCTTATTTTGATGAAAATTTAGGGTCATAGAGTACAAAAATAGACTTACATTTTTTTGATTAAATAGACATTGAATTGTAAGCGTCTATTTCATCTGCCATAGACGATAATTATGCACTCTCAAAACGGAGATTGTTTGCAATTTCTACTAATTTCTCACTAATTTGTGAACGAGGTTCAGGCACTGGAAAGAAAGCGTCACATCTAGTCTTGCATAGAGGTTTGTCTGTTTCATTGAACGCCTCTTCACAGTTTTTGTGGCAAATATGAGATAGGTTACGTGCCTGAAACGTTAATGAATTCGAGTTTTGTGTAGGTATAACCATAATATACTCCTAAATTAAAAAACTAACGCCACGGTAGCATTTATGTGTTAATAAAATTGTAATATTTATATCAGCATAATTACTTTCCAGATAAGTTTACTTTCTTGAAAATTTCAGGAAAATATTGTACAATTACTCATGAACTTTGGCAAAACTTACGGCAAATGCTAATGTATCTTTCAGTAAAAAAACTTTACAGCATTTTACTAAACTAGTTGAGCTTACTAAGCAGCCCACTCAAGAATCAGCAGAAAGGTTTTTAATAGATCATGAAATGGAACTATCTGTAGTTGCTGATCAATATGACATTGAAGGTGTAGAAACAGTTGATTACAAAGATGTAAAGTGGAAATCAAGTGGATTACAAAATTAAATTTTTAAAGAATATTACTGAAAAAGATCTTCCAGTTTTACTTGCAATCTGGTGTCTGATCATAAAGGAACCAGTTTGCATGACACCATCTGCAAGTTTCAATATCTGTACAGCTGTGGAATTTTTCAAAGCGTTTTTTCTATTGAAGATAAAAGTATCTTTTATATATGATATATAGCAAAATATTAGGGTGCTTATGGTTCCAACTATAGCAATTTTAAGTGGTGGATTTTCTTGCGAAAGAGAAATATCGCTTATGAGCGGAAAAGCAGTAAAGAAGGCGCTTGATAGCCTTTCATATAATGCAATAGAAATAGATGTTGATAGCAACATTGCTCAAAAGCTTAAAAAAACTAATCCCGCTCTTGCTTTTATTGCTCTACATGGACCTTATGGTGAAGATGGCTGTATTCAAGGTTTGCTGGAGATTTTAGGTATAAAATATACACACTCAGAAGTTATGGCTTCGGCTGTTGCTATGAATAAAGTGATGTCAAAGCATATATTCCATTCTCTTAATATCGACACTCCAAGAGGTTATGTAATTAGTCGAGAAGATGTGCTAAAAAATAATATTAAAGTTGATTATCCGTACGTCTTAAAACCGATTAACGAAGGCTCAAGCATTGGAGTACACATGATTTTCTCACATGAGGATTACTTAGAGCTAAAAAATAACAGTTCTACTATAATGGAAAAGATAATCATAGAAGAATACATACCGGGTATAGAGTTACATACTGCTGTATTGCTGAACGAAGCAATTGGCACTATGGAAATACGACCAAAAAATAAATTCTATGATTATGAAGCAAAGTATACAGATGGATTTGCAGAACATATATTTCCTGCTAAAATTCCTGACAACACATATAGAATGACCTTGGAACACGCACTAAAAGTTCATCAATTTTTAGGATGCAAAACTGTTTCCCGCTCAGACTTCCGTTATAATCCCCAAAATAACACTTTAAAAATGCTTGAGATTAATACACATCCTGGCTTTACTGAATTATCGTTAGTACCAGAAATTGCAAAATTGACAAAAGGAATTGATTTTAATGAATTAATTAAAATTATTGTCAAAGACAGTTTACACCACAAGAATATTAGAGATCAAGCCGATGTTGAACAATGTTACTAGAAGCCAAAGGAGTTTTTTGCGCAAGTGTGCTTTCATGATTATAACTGCACTCTTCCTTACACTAGTACTTTATAGTTCACTTGATAAAATAACAAATCGATTCAATTACTACTTTACTTGGTGTAACGATCGCTTATCGAGCTTATTAATTAGCAATGGATTTTCAATCGACAAAGTAACCGTTACTGGAAACAAATTTACAAATGAACAGGACATTCTAAGTTTAGTAGATAGAACACAACCTATCATGTATGTATCACTCTCAAAACTAACAGATAATATACAATCTGTAAGTGAATGGATAAAACATGTAAGAATTTATAGGATTTTACCCAACACCTTACTCATTGATGTAAATGAACACAAACCTTTTGCTCTTTGGAAAGATGATAACAGAACTTCAGTAATTGACTCTGAAGGTAAAGTAATCGTAGATGATTACCAGATAGATAACCTCGTTATAATCAAAGGACAAAATTCGTTATCAAGCCTAAAATTCATTAAGTATATACTAGAGAGGAAAACTCAATTAAGTGATCATATTTCTTCTTGTGTTTATGTAGGAAATAGAAGATGGAATATCATACTCGATGACAGTGCCACAGTAAAATTGCCTGAAGATAATCCTTATAGCGCATGGGATTATTTAAGCCACTTGCAAAATACAACCGACTTTACTTTTAGCAATTGGAGCATAATTGATATGCGTGTTGCTGATAAGATCCTTGTGAAGAAGTGATCTGCTCGGTGCTCCTTTTCATGTCATGCAAGTAGCCCTTTCTCTGTCATCCGAGTAGCTTAAAACTGGAATCCAGATTGCAAGTAATCAATTAGGTTGGGTGAGTATGGGTTTTGCATTATAGAAGGAAGCATTAACCATTACTAAACAAAAAGCCTTGATCTGGAGTAGAATGTTTTAAAACAGAAACATCACAAAGATCTCTCTTAGAATGAGAGTTTTCTTTAGCATGTTTGAGTCGTTTAAATATTTCAGTGTCTGTACCTATATTCTTCTCAGCATAAGTACATAAAAGATCTAATAACTTTCCACCAGCTTTAATAGCAATTTCAATAGTCGTATTTTCATTATTACCATCTGGAGAGTAGTTTAAGCTTGGTTTGAAACTATACTTATTTTTTGATTCCAGTAATTCATCTACTTTATTTTCATCTATTTCTGTTGCTGCTTGTTTTAGCATATTAAACAATTCATTATCTTGAAGTCTTTTTTGAACAAGATTTTTTTTGCTTGCACTTTTTCCAGTAATAAGTTTAAGATCTATACAACCAACATTAATATTTGGGTTAGAAAGCAGAAGATCAACTATATCTATACGATCATTTTTTGCTGCAAAATGTAAAGGAGTAGCACCTTTCTTATTCTTAGCATTAACATCAGCCTTTTCCTTTAGAAGAAGATTAACTATATCTTTGTGACCATTTTGTGCTGCCAAATGTAAAGGAGTAAAACCTGTAATAGCTTAGACTTAATCTGACACTTTAAAAAAGTAAGTTATAAAATAATAAAAGAAAGGAGTGTTAGAAATGAACACAATACAAACAAAAATATTAAAACCAAAACTAGGTTTATTAGAGCTAGCAAAACAGCTCGGGAATGTATCTCAAACCCCAGTTATGGATTAACCAACACAGTAAGGCTTAGAAATAGAAGGCTTTTTTGACTGCATGGAATATGAAATTAATGTAGAAAAATATGTACCAGAAAATTTATTGGCGATCTGTGCCGTGTATTTTCAAGCTCAAATTTATTTTTTAAACAACCAAAGACTGTCTCAATACTCGACCTTTTTCTCAATAAAGCCTTCTCTTTTAGTGAGATTAGTGCGTTTTTCATGCCTTTTTTCACTTTAGTGACAAGCTTTAAACCTCTATCGAAGAGTTCCTCAAAGAGCTCCTTCTTGATATAGCCTTTATCTCCGAACAAAAGTCCTGTCAGTCTTTTAGTTATAGTTGGCACAGGTTTTCTGTCATCAACGTTACCTTTGGTTAGAGTAAGTGATTGAATTTCTCCAATTTCGTTAATCACCAAGTGCAATTTAAAGCCAAAAAACCAACCATACGTGCTCTTACCAATTTCTGCTAAACCATCAAAAACTTTGTTCCTAGAGATCCTTTTCTTGTGGCAAATGGCAATCGTAGAAGTGTCAATGTAGGAAGTACCTGTCATTTTCGCTTGTTCGCAGAACCATTGAAGAAGTAATGCTAAATACCGTAAAACTCTCGGCTTTAAGGCAATAAATCTGTGATATGAAGGCATCTTTGAAAATTCTGATCTATAGAGTAACTTAAGGTAACAAAGATAAAAAGCCTTGAAGTTTTTACATGGCGATTGGTGGTATAACAGGATTATGGTTAGCATTTCTGAGTGCGCTATTTCTGGTACTCTGGTTGGTTTTTTGCCATTTGATAAGAACTTATTTGCAAAATTTTCATCTACTACACGACAAAAATCCTCGACGCAGCAGTAAAGTTCTGTAATATCTTTCTTCATGGGTAACCTCTTAAATTATTGCTAAAATACTTGAGTTTACCCTATTTCCCTCTTTATTAATTCTACTTTTATCTGTTTTCTAATCCATAACTGGGGTCTCAAGCGTGCAAGGTAATGGGATATTCAAGAGATACGTTTTATAGATTCAAGGAGTTATACGAAAATGGAGGAGAAGAGGCGTTACATGAAATCAGCAAGAAAAAAACCGCTGTTTGCAAACAGAGTTTCCGAAGATATAGAAAGAGCAGTAGTAAATATTGCAACAGAATTTCCAGCATATGGACAGCAAAGAGCTGCAAATGAGCTAAGACCACTGACAGAGTTCTCCCCTTCTCCATCTAATGCTTAAGCTTAAAACATTAGATGCTTTGTTCAAGATACAAGGCCAGCGAGTGTAGTAAAGGAATTAGTAGAAAATGCAATAGATGCTGGAAGTTCAGAGATAGAGACCAAAATAGAAAGTGGTGGGCGTAATCTTATAACTGTGACAGATAATGGAAATGGAATAGAAAAGGAAGATTTGGAACTTGCGTTTATGCGCTACGCTACTTCAAAATTAAGCGATAGTGAGTTAATAGAGATCAAGCACCTTGGGTTTAGAGGAGAAGCTTTACCTTCAATTGCAGCAGTAAGCAGAATGAAATTATCGTCTAAGGCAAGTGGAGCAAAGGAAGCATGGTCTATAAGGTATGAGGGAGGAGAAAAAATAAGAGAGATTACACCTTGTTCTTTGCTACAGGGTACATATATTGAAGTTCGTGACTTATTTTTTGCCACTCCAAATAGATTAAAATTTCTAAAAACCGAGAGGGCAGAAACACAAAGCATTGTTGACATTGTAAATAACTTAGCAATGATTAACTATAGTATTGGGTTTACTCTCACTTCCGGTAATAAAAAGCTCTTAAAATATGTTAAGCAAACTTCATTATTTAACAGATTATGTGAAACAGAAGAAGAATTTCAGAGCAATTCGCTGGAAGTTAAAGAGGAAGAAGACGGCATCAAACTTACGGGACACATCTGTAAACCAACTATTAGTCGTGGCAATTCAACTCAGATCTATACGTTTGTTAATGGAAGGCCAATAAAAGATAATCTACTTATTGGTGCAATTAGATATGCGTATCAAGATTTTATTCTAAGTGGGAGGTATCCTTTTGCAGTGCTGCACTTAGAGATACCATACGATCAAGTAGATGTAAATGTGCATCCAAATAAATCGGAAGTAAGATTTCAGAATAAAAGGCTAATATATGAAACAGTGAGAAGAGGGATAATAAAAGCATTATCAACGAGGTTTGCAGCAAGTGGTCAAGGTATTGAAGAGGAGCTAATTTTTAATGATAGTAAAAGCCAAGAGCAGGTTGATAGTAAAGAGAAAAAGAATCAAAAAGAGTTTTATGAAAAGAGACCAAGTCTTTTAGAAAATCGTCTAATGAAAGAATTCAATGCACCAGATGAAAGAAGGCAAAGCTTACCAGAAACGTTTAAATATGGAGAATCTCCATCCCAAAAGGGAACGATGGTTTTAGAAAGGAAGCAAATTGATTTAATAGAGGATTATCCTCTGGGATATGCACGCTGTCAGGTCTACAATACTTACATTATTGCTGAGGCTGGAGATAGGCTGATTATAGTAGATCAACATGCAGACCACGAGAGATTGATATACGAGTGCTTAACAAGCATAAAAAGACAGAAACTTCTTCTTCCTGAAACAGTTAAAATCAAAAACCAAGCTGGAATGGGGATGATTGAAACTTATAAAGATGAGCTTTTTGAAATGGGTTTTGGTATTGAAATAGAATCAGAAGATAAAATAATGGTGAAAGAAATACCTTCAATCTTGGGAACAATAGATATAAAAGGGATGCTAGTTGATATAGTAGATAAGTTAACGGAAATGGAAGATACGTTGTCAATAGAGGATAAGGTGAATAAAATATCAGCCACAATCGCTTGCCATGGAGCAGGAAGAAAAATGAAATTGGAAGAGATGAATGAGATACTAAGACAAATTGAGAAAACTCCATATTCTGGTCATGAAAGACCAACGTATATAGAAATGAAAATAAGTGATATAGAAAAATTGTTTGAAAGGAGATGAGTTCAGTTTGTCAAAAAGGTTGCCAATTAAGTATACGTAACAGCTCTTCTGATTATGGATGGCTTTGTTGCATAGCACTGATAGGCATGTAAATCACAGTGAATTTACGCAGCTAATTTAAATTTAGCCATACCTATATCAGTAAATTTGTTCAATAAGTAGCACTTAATTAACAGCTCTTTTTCACGATTTACCTCTGATTTATTTTTCAAGCTAAACCCAAATATTTGCTTCAACCTATAGAAAAAGACTTCAATATAAGACCGTGCTCCATACTTAACTTTTTTCTTCCATTCATTAATACCATCTTCATAATTCTCATATGACCTAATTCTACTAATATACTTGTTTCTTTCTGATAAGTAGTCAGCTAAACAAATTTTAGTATCCTTCCTAGGGCAAATAATAGGCACAATATTGTATTTTCTGCATTCTTTATACACACTTTTTATATCATAAGCCGCATCTGCTCGAATAGAACAAATGTTATATTTATCACTGACTTCTTCTAACATATCGCAGACCGGCAAATAGTCTACAGCAACACCACTAGTGTAGTTCATGCTTATTGCTTTCTTATCATTTATGTTTAAAACAACATGTAATTTTCTTACTTGACCATAACCACTGTATTTTCTTTTTCAAATATTAAGCTTACTATGCCCACCGTTATTATTGTAGATACTAACTCTAGTGCTATCTACGGCAATTTCAACATTTTCCAGATCGTCTTTATTGCTTCTATGGTCATCAATCTTCAAATTAAGCTTTTTAAATCTTCTGGAAGCTTGTGTATAGCTGATAATCTTAAGTTTTTTGCCTATTTGTACCATATAACCTTTTACAAAACCTACAGCTTGTCTCAAGCCAATTCTAAAAAGATATGTGTATTAAAATTACAACTTTATCACTATAAGTGTTATTGCCACCTGCAACTTTTGGACTATTTTCATACCAATTTTCTATGGCTTGATTAACAAAATGAAAAACATTTCCTCTTTTTTTGAGAAACTCGTTATATTCTCTTTGGTTACTTACTCTCATTTTTTGTGGCATAAGTTGTACTTGTTTGAAAAATGCCTATTTTACAACAAAATGCGTTAGTAGCCATATATTAAAAAGCTTTTCTTCTTACAATAACCTCAACCAACACTAGCTATGCAACAAAGCCATCCAGAAGCAGATCCAGAACATCACATCAGAAAATCACTAAACACAATCCAAAGGACAATAAAAACCACCTTAGCTAAAAAGTTAGGACTAAACATCGATACGTAATGATTTGATTCAAACAGTTGGTTGGCCTGGATCATCGCGTAAAGATTATGGTTACCGTATTAACCCTTTCACTGTGCTGATAAAAGTAGTTCGTTAACTGTGTTGAAGAGAAGTAAAAGATGTTATAATGGAAAAAGTAAAATTTGTGACAAGGCTTGTGATCAAGTTTTAAAGAAGCGTTCTTTGGTTGGTATTTTACCCTAAAGTCACATCTAGCTTTAAAATACAGTTTTTGTCTCATCTAAAAAAATACAAATTCTCAATTATGTAACTTACCAAAAGCCTAAATTTCTTTTGCTTTCTTCAATCTTTTCTACTCTGTTCGTTTGCCGACTTTTGTGTTTTAAGCACATCTACACTCAATGACCCTATACTAATATATACCGGATTTCTTACTACTTTTTCCGGGATTTTTTGAAAAAAAAGTTAAAATAATTTTAAGATAGCTAAGGAATTAAAGAGCTTTGAAAATCAGCTATATCTTTTACAGTAGCTTCTTCGCTATTTGAGTTGTTTCCATTTTGGAAATAACTGTTTATTTGGGTTTAAAAGAGATTATATGAGCTTTTGGCAAAACATATCCTCCCCTATCTAAATCATCAATAACGCTATAATAGCCCTTTAAAATATTTTAAAGAATTAAGTTGCAGCAGAGAGATTGTTTTGGCTCCATCCCCTTTTTGTAAAGCTAAAGATACTAATGTTAGCAAACTCTATGAACTTAAGAATAACTGCAGAAACTACCATTTTTTAAGTCAGAAAAACCATTACTTACAATTCAATAATTTTCCAAAATCAATTATGTGTGAAAAGTAACCACTATCTATAACATCATCACTTACATCATTAACGTGGATAAGGACTGGACGACATGAAAAGCCTTTTGGACGATTTAGTGCATCTATTTTCTTTTGTACCTCTTGTATTATTGAATGACCAATTTTATCTTTTGAAAATTTGATTTCGCAAATGTAGAGAGTGTTAAACTTCGTTTGAATCATATAATCAATTTGACAACCTGCACTATTACGGGTTCTTTTCTGAAAAAATGGATTCTCGCTTATTATTCCATCAATTCCTAAGATATTATGTATACTCTTTCTATTGTTCAGCACCAAATTTTCAAATTGAAGCCCAATAATTGTATACCACTCTGGTAAGAACCCTATAGAATAGGTGTCACGACTAATTTTTCCTAGATCTTTTTCGATATATTTTAGATAAAACCTTAAATAATTATCTTGAAGTCTGTACCTCCTGAGTCGTGAATCAGTACCAGTTTTTATACTCCAAGTATGATCCTTTGCAATAAAACCAGCAAGCTCAAGTTCATATAGATACTCAGAAATGCGTCCATGTCTTACGATATTTAAAGTAGCACAAATTTCTTCTTGTTCTTTAGCTCCAGTAGAAAGAGCTCTGACTATTTGCTTATAAAAAGCAGTTTTTCGCATGAATAAATCTGAGAATATTTGATTAAATTCTTCAACTAAAAACCCACCTTTTGTAAAACAAAGCCTTTTAATATTTTCTTCAGCGCTATGTTTAAAATTTACCTCCTCTAAATACTTTGGAATTCCGCCAGTTACTGCAAGCACCTTAAACTTTTCATATGCTGAAATATTTTTTGGCCAAAATTCGTTGCAATCAGAAAGTGATAATTCTCCGAGTGTTAAAGTTAACGATATTCTCCCTACGAAACCAGTGCTGCTAAGTATATTTTTCTCGATCCAGGATGAAGCTGATCCACAAACAACAAAAATTAGCTTGTTATTATTTTTTAGCTGCGTATCCCAAAAATTTTTTATTTTGCCTAAAAAGGTTGGATCTTTTGAGCCCATCCAAGAAATTTCATCAAACAGCAATAATGTTTTTCCTGATAGTAGACGTTCACCAACTGCCCATAGTAAATCGCTCCAGTCATCATACCTAGCAAAAGATGTATTAAATTGTCTAGCAACTTGTCTAGAAAATTCATTAAGTTGGTAGGACGTTGTAGTATGCCTTTCTGGTGGCAAACCTATAAAGGAGTAATATTGTTCAAAATACTTACCAAACTCTTGAATTAAACGACTTTTTCCTATACGACGTCTTCCTTTGACTACTACAAAAGATGCAGTATTTTTGTCTGTAAGCTCCAGTAGTTGTTTTAACTCAGTTTTCCTACCAATAAATAATGGAGACATAAAACACAAAATATAAATCTTTGTCTCCATTATACGAGATAAAATTAGAGACGTAAATAAATAAATTTAGATCTTTGTCTCCATCTTGAACTATTGAGAGGGTTTTGTAGCTTCTGTTTCTTCTTCTATGGCAGTAGCTAGAGACTTTTTTCCTTGAGCTTCATCTACAATTTGCTGATTTCATCACTGAGAGTTTTGCAATTAATTGCTCAGAGGTTTTAAACAAAAGCTGTTCTACTGACATACTTTGCTATACCGAAATTATGAAAACTGTTTACTTTTTTGAAAAAATATTTTACAATGAATAAAAAACTTGATAAACTAAAGTGAGGTTTTTTTATAACAAGTAAAAGATAATTTAGAAATACCTCATAATCGAGTTTTAAGCTATCTTACATGATTAACCTAGGTCTTGGTAGTATAATTGTACCCTGAAGTTGTAGAATGGCTTTAAAACGCAATTACGGGCCATTTGTTTTTTCTGAGCGTTTTCTTTCGTTTCTTTTATCAGATAACTTTGAAAGAGAGCTTTCCATTTGTCTTTCTGAGATAGGAGTAACCAAGCTTGGAGGTAATCTCAATAGGTAGGTTATAATATAAGAGGTAATATGCCAAGTAGTGGAAAATTTAAAGTGAAGGTAGCCAAAATAATTAGGGAAACAACCAGTAGCAAGTTTGATAGTCTTAATGCTAAAATGGATGAAGTAGACATTAAATGCTAAGTGATTAATGTATTTTCCATATTGAACTTACAGCACGTAGCTTTGATATAGAAGTTTGGGTAACGTCATGATAGTAATTTATATAATTCTTTGTGCAATCTTCATAGCTGTTTTAGACAGTTCATTAGACTCTTAGTTAAGGGATATGTCTAACTTAAGAAAGGTTTTCATAAATGTTCGAGTTAATAAGTAGGAATATTATGTTTTTTCCTTGAGTTGCAAGATTTCAGAATGAGAGAGACCGGTAATTTGAGCTATAACATCTATAGAAACACCGGCCTTAAGTGAGTTTTTTGCAACTTCAATTTTACCTTCAATTTTACCTTTTTGATGGCCGATTTGGATGCCTTCATGTTTAGCATCATCGATTTTTTGTTCCAAGATAGCAGCTTCTTTCTGTAAATCCATTACTCTTTCTTCATAAGCTACTAGGTCCTTCTCATTCCAATGAAACTTATCTAATTCATCATATGCTAGCTTTATTATTGGTGACTTTTCTGCTATTTTTCTTAAATCTTCATCCGTAGTTTCTTCTGCATACTTAAAGAAAAAGCACCATCTCTCAACAGTAGTTTCCAACTGCTCTACTTTACTTTTTGTAAATTTAGGTAGTTCAATGAAGACAAATTGAAAATCTTTTAAATAGTGCCCGTTAGTCTTTATATCGCTTATATTATGAGTGGAAATATAATAAACATCTGAAGGAAAGAGAGTACTATTGGAAATAGCAATAAAGAATACTGTCTTAAAATCGATGTAATTGCCAGACTGTCTTGAGTAAGCCTTAGCAGCATAAAGTTGGGCACGTTTCTCAAAGCCTTTATCACGAGCAAGCTGCATTTCTGCAATATACCTATTTCCGAGAGAATCCTTACAGAGGACATCAACGATGCTTTGTTTATCAGAAGCAATCTCAGGATTCATAATGGTGCTGAGAAACTCAACATCCTGAATAGCATTGACTCCAGTAAAGCCTAAGATATCATTCAAAAAATGGATAAGGATATTCTTATTTTTTTCAGTACCGAAGATTTTCTTAAATGTTAAATCTAATTTTGGATCGAGAAACTTCGAAAGAGCCATGAGAAAGTAAGATAAAAAGCATTAATAATTATACACAATTGTGAAGAAATATTCAACTAAAATGCAAACATTTTGTATATCTTTATTTGATAGTATTAACCCATATAATATTTATGGCAAATATCTCTACAAGGTATCAGATAGCAGAAAAAGTAAGGAGCTGGAGGTTAAAGCGAGGTTATACTCAAAAAGATTTAGCGGGAAAAATCGGCGTAACGTATCAAATAGTACTACAATATGAAAAAGGAACACGTAAAATTTCGATTGAAAAGTTGTATGCTATAGCAGAGATATTGTCGATTGGTATTATAGACCTAATTCCTGTATCAAATGAAAAAATCTGTTTTGAAGATGAGGGAGAGGAAATATTAAATCTAGTAAGAAAATATAAAAAGATTAATGATCAGGAATTACGTAGAATGTTTTGTTTACTAACCAAATTTGTTCAAGTTAGTGAGAAAAATAGTAAAAAAACGGAGAGAATAAAAATTGCAAAAGGTCTGGTTAAAGGAGGAGTTTCTGTTGATATTGTTGCAAAAACAATTGGTCTCTCTGCTGATGAATGTGTTGAAGAAAAAACGGGTTCTATATACTGCAAAATAGGGAAAAAGATAAAGGAATGGAGGGCAGTACAGGAATATACTCAGAAGGATTTAGCAGAGAAAATGAGTACAACACGTGACGAAATAAGCAATTATGAGCAAGGAAGAGTTGCTGTTCCACTTGATAAATTATATGCAATAGCAGAAACATTATCGATTAGTATTACAGATCTTCTAATAGAGGAAGGTAGTAAAGTAGAAAATGAATTACCGAATTTAATTGAAGAATACAAAAAGATTGAAAGCCAAGAACTACGTAATGTACTAATAAAATCTATGTTTAAAAGCATACAAATTTGTGAGGAGAAAATTAGAGAAGAAGAAAGAATCAAAATTGCAAAGAACTTAGTTAAAAAAAGCATACAAATTTGTGAGGAGAAAATTAGAGAAGAAGAAAGAATCAAAATTGCAAAGAACTTAGTTAAAAAAGGAATTTCTACCGATATTATTTTGCAAATAACAGGCCTCTCTTTAGGCGAAATTCAACAAATTTAAGTAAAAAAATCAGTATCTATTAACATCTTTACTTTTTGATGAAAAAATAAGTAAAAAAGATTGAGAAATTGATTTGACTTCACTCGGAAGCTATGGCTCTATGCCAATGCTGATAAAAAAACAGCAGTAAATATTTAAAAAAAGTTTGTTGTTAGTGAAGGGTAAATTATATGAATAAAAGTAAAGAAGAAATAGAATTCAGAATATTAGAAAGCAAAGGCAAAGCACTACTTGATCGTGAAATAATGGAAACATTTCTAAGTGCAGTACATGAAAGGCCACAGGCTCAAGAAATTGCTAAAAATCTGGTGAATACTTATACGGGAGTAGGAAAGATTTTAGGTAGAGAAATGGATGACCTGAAAGTTATAGAAGGAGTAACTGATTCTGCAGTAGCAATGATTATGTGTGTTGAGGAAACACTAGAAAGAGTACTGAGAGAAAAGCTCAAGAGTGAGCCAATAATGGACTTACAAGGGCTAGTAGAGTATTTGAACGTAAGTATAGGACACTTAGAAAGGGAATGTGTAAAAATACTGTATTTGAATAAAAGGCGCCAACTAACCGGAGAAGAATCCTATATTGGTGAAATGGAAAAAGCACCAGTATACATAAAGGAAATTACAAGAAAAGCATTAATAAAGAATGCAACATTAGTAATAATGTCACACAACCACCCTGGGGGAAGTTTAGAACCTTCAGAAGAAGATCAAGCAGTAACAAAGAGCTTGGCAGCAGCGTGTAGTACTGTAAGCGTTAGATTGTTTGATCACATTGTTATCACAAGTGCAGGCTATTTTAGCTTTCGAGAAAACGGATTGTTATAGCAGAAAGTATTTGCAAATCTGCTCACTATAATTTATAATGAGTAATAAGGTGTATAATAACTGTACACTTAGAAAAATAGCGGAGGCTAATATGAATAATAAAATAATTGTACCTTTTAGTGATAAAGGGGGAGGTGTTTACGAGTTAAACGTTGATCTTGATAAATTGTCAAAAGGTGAGATGTTAAATGCTATTGTAGGAATTGGTCATGCTAACCAGCAGTCCACTTTTGTAAGCAAAATTGATAAGGCTAAAAAACCTGGAGAAGTGCCCTTCCCTAATAGAGACGTTCAAATCAACTACGGAAAGGGACTTGATTACATATATGGCACAAAACCTATAAGTGATCAAGAAGATAAAAATCCATTTGCCTCAGCTTTGCAAAAAATAAAGCCAAATACAGAGAAGCTGAGCTGGTTTAAGAGTTCTATAGTAGAGGCAAAAAACGTAAATGAATTGCACAAAGTTATAGACCAAGTACTAGCCTCAGGAGCAAGAATAAATGCATGTGATGACGGGGAATGGAGTTTTGCAGAGTATGTAGTATTAGGTACACATTTTCATAAATTTGATAAGGTTGATCGTAAAAAGCTAATACGTAAATTAATGCTAAGCGGCGCAGAGTTTCATGATACTCTACTACAGAATAAACTGATAGGTGAAATCTATAATGAGCTACAGCCAGAAGTTCAGCCACAGATAGATGAGAGACTAGAAGAACTAGAAAAAGCTGGCGAAAGTGCTGTGCAAGAAGGAGAATTAATAGATATCGAGATAGACAATACAACATCGTATATAGAATTTTCTGATAATAGCAAGGTAGAGGTAGCAAAAATACTGAGAGAGTTAGGAAGTAATATTTTAAAAATTGGTAATAATGCAGTTGAGGTTAAAAGTGAGAAAGGAGGTATAAGAAACTATGTCGATGTGTCAGATGGCAGCTCTATTGTATTAGAATTTCCTACAAGCATTGGTAAGCTAAATATTGTATTGTACCAAGAGGCAGATCAGGTGCAAGTGAGAGTAGAAAATAAGGAAATGTGGGCTGAGTTAAAAAAAAGAGGCGAAGAGATAGGAAAAAATTGCCTCTTTGGGGGAGTGAAGCTTAAGGAAGTGGTAGAAAGAGGTAATTTTACTAGATGTGGCATATGGAATGAAAAGTATGCTATAAAAGAGATTAGCAATGATGAAGTATTGTCTCCGTGGGTAAATAGGATACGTGAAGGTAGTAAAGAAACTTTTAGAAAACTTTAATGTGTCTATAGTCACCTTTAAGGTTCCAGAGGTTTTTTCTTACCGTTATATCTGGAGCCTTAACAAAATTGAGCTATAGTAGAAAATATTATACGCATGGTTGTTTTCGTGGAAAAAAGTCTAGACTGTGAAGTAGGGGAAAAAGTAAAAAGTTGGAGGTTAGAGCGAGGGTATACTCAAAAGGATTTAGCGGAGAAAATTGGTGTAAAGTACTGGGTAATACTGCAATATGAAAAAGGGAACCGTAAAATTTCAATTGAAAGGTTATATGCTATAACTGAGGCACTATCAATCAGTATTACTGATCTCATTCCTGTGTCAAAAAGCTGTCTTGAAGATGAGGGAGAGGAAATATTAAATCTAGTAAGAGAATATAAAAGGATTAACGATCAGGAGTTACGTAGAATGTTTTGTTTGCTAACCAAATTTGTCCAAGTTAGTGAGAAAAGTAGTAGAAAATCGGAAAAAATAAAAATTGCAAAGGGTCTGGTTAAAGCAGGAGTTTCTGTTGATATTGTTGCAAAAACAATTGGTCTCTCTGTTGATGAATGTGTTGAAGAAAAAGTTGGTTCTATATACTGCCAAATAGGAAAAAAGATAAAAGAATGGAGGCTAGTGAGAGAGTATACTCAAAAAGATTTAGCAGAGAAAATGAATACAACCCGTCACGAAATAAGCAACTATGAACAAGGACGCGTAGCCACTCCACTGGGAAAATTATATGAAATAGCGGAGGTATTATCAATTAACATCATGGACCTACTTGAACTAACAGGAGATAAGATAGAAAATGAGCTGCCTGATTTGATTAAAGAATACAAAGAAATTGAGAGCCAAGAATTACGTAATGCACTAATAAAGTCTTTGTTTGAAGGGATACGTATTTGTGAGGAGAAAGTGAGAGAGGTAGAAAGGATTAAAGTTGCAAAGGATCTAGTAAAAGGGGGAATTTCTATTGATATTATCTTGCAAATAATCGGTTTATCTGCTGACCAAATTGCATAAAAGTTTATTTTTTTAATTGAGGTATATGTTTGTTTCTGTAAGTGATGTTAGTCCTATACGCTACAAAATAGGGCAAAAAATAGAAAATTGTAGGTTAATGTGAGGTCATACTCAAATAGAATTAGCAAGTAAAATAGGTTTAACATACCAAGAAGTGAACAGCTATGAAAATGGGTATATTCCTATTCCAGTTGGAGCACTATATGTAATAGCAAGAGTATTATTAGTTGATGTTGTAGATTTATTACCTGAACCAGTAGTAGTAAGAGAGTATGAAGATGAAGAAATACTCTATCTAACAAAAATATATGAGAATCAAAAGTTAGGCAAAATAGTACCTTCATTAGTAAGATTTGTTCATATTAGCGAGAAAATCAATCAAGAGGAGGCAAGATTAGAGGTAGCAAAAAATCTAGTTAAAGAAGGAGTATCAGTTGACATAATTTCCCAAGCAACCGGCTTATCTATTTACGAGTATAATGATACAAGAAAAGAAGTCTGCACTGACTCTATATATTACAGAATAGGACAAAGAATAAGAGAATGGAGGTTGATAAGGAGATATACTCAAAAAGATTTGGCGGATAAAGTTGATTTAACGCTCAAGGAAATACACGAATATGAAAAAGGATGTACTGCCATCTCATTTGATAAATTATATGAAATAGCAAGAGCATTATCAGTGAATATTAAAGTTTTGCTACCTGAAACGAGAGAAAGTAAAGAAGAAAATAGGCTATTGAGTTTAATAGACGAGTACAGAGAACAAGAATCATTAGATACGTTAGTCAAATCTCTATCTGAAGATATAAAAGATAGTAAAGAAAAAGTTAAAAAAATGGAAAAGATCAAAGTTGCAAAAAATCTAGTGAAGGAGGGTGTTTCTACTGATGTTATTTTGCGAGCAAGTGGCCTAACTGCTGATGAGTGTGAAAATTGAATTGTGTTAAAGACAGTTGGTAGTGTTAAATAATATATTAAGATATAAGTAAATATAGTTATATATTTAATACTTCTATGCAGAATTTGTTTATCACTTTTTGATTATCCTCTATCATTGCATTTGCCTCCTGCTGAAGAGATTTGATATTTTTTGATGTAATATTATCCATGTCAGCCGACGCTAGCTTCAATTGCGATTGTATTCTTACGTATCTATTGCCTATTACTTGATTCATCTGATAATTTACGCAGTCCAATCCAGAGGCAAACATCACATTTAACAAAGGTTTTATCCAGCCTATTTTTCCAAATCTCTTTGAATTGGCATACTCTATGCTTCTATCTGTTCTGCCAGTACCTATCGATAACAGTAGAATATCGTCATTTGGAAATAACCTTTTACCACTAGCATAAGCACATGCCGCTGGATTATTGGCAAAAACCCCTCCATCCACTAGTACCATTTCCTTTTGGTTGATTTTTAAATATTTAGGTGCAAAGTAAGTAGGTGCTGCAGTTGCTGCTCTTAATACATCCCTTAAATTTAATAAAATTCCTATCCTCTTTCCAGCTTTTGAAGAAAAAAGGAGCACTGTTCTTAATATCGTAGCTTGTAAGCATTAAATTATTTGTTGCATCTGCAAGAGTAGAATCACCAAAATATCTATTCAGAACGCATTCAATATTTTTGCATGAATACTGTGCACAATTTAGCCAGGAAAATATTGATCTTCTGAAAAATGAAGACTTAAAGATATGTGGCCCGTCTTTCTGATAGAGATCAACTAAGTCGAGAGCAGAGTATTGTTTATTACATAACCCGGCAACGATAATACCACCTGTAGAAGTTCCGACCATTAAGTCAAACATTTGAGAGATTGGCTTTTTTGTTCTATACTCTATTTCAGCTAGAACAATAGCAGGTATAATACCTCTTATGCCTCCACCGTCGACTGAAAGAATACATTTGGCCATGTTTAGATATTTATTGATTTTTTTAACTTGTTTACTTTTATCAGGTTGTGTTTCTTGTCCAAGTACTACTGTATGTTTCACTCCTAGAGAAAATTGCACCAACCTAATAATTGATTCCGTGGGTCATGCTAAAAAATCCTTGTTGGTTCAGGCATACCAATTTACCTCAAAGCCTATTGCTGAATCCTTGGTTCAAGCTAAAAAGCGTGGAGTTGATATTAAGGTTATTCTAGATGAATCACAAACTAGTTCAAAACATAGTGTAATTAACGAATTATTTGAGCACAAAATCCCGATATGGATTGACTTTAAACCCGCTATTGCTCATAGCAAGGTAATTATTATTGATGAGCAAAAAATCATAACCGGATCATTTAACTTTTCAGATGCCGCTCAGCAAAGAAATGCTGAAAACCTACTGATCATAACAGGAGATTCTCCACTAGTTGAACAATACGTCAAAAATTGGAAAAATCGCCAATCGCAGTCTAAGCATTATACACCAGACTTTAAGTTGTTATCTAAGTGAGGAAAGTCACCTCTCCCCACTCGACTTCAAAACCGGACTTGATAGTTTCCCATCATCCGGCTTCTCTCTAATTTGGCGCTTTTCATGCATACTCCCATGTAATTCGTCGTGACAATGCCCATGCAACAAGGATAAATTTTTGCTCATATTATTACGTCTATTCCGGTCTTTATGGTGTATCTCTAGGATATCATCATTTTTGAACCAAAGTTGACATTGATCACATTTACCTTGTTGCAACTTCATTAATTTTATTACTCGTGGTGATTTTCCTGGAACTTTACTTAAGCGATTTGCCCAATATAACCAATCTCCGTCATATAAAGATCTAGATCCTTTCACTTTGATATGCCTTCTTATGGCATGATCTACGTGCCTAACAAGCAGTAAATTGTTATTCGTCATAAATCTCCAATTATCGTTATCTTTCTTTCGAAAGTATTTTCTCTTAATCCAATGCTTCCCTTTGTTACAGTGTCTAAAGACTGCCCATTTCCAAAGCTTTCCATGCATATCATGATCTAAAGAACTAAATACTTTATGTGACACTACCGAAGAGTAATACTGACTCCATCCTCTAATAACTGGATTAAGGTTTTTAATTACTGCTTCTTGAGGTGCTGCACGCATTTCTTTAAGTTTTTGCTTAATGATTTTAGCATGTTGTTTTATAGAGAGGCGACTTGGTTTAATTAATAATTTATAACCTTTCTTACTTTGTTTTGTTAAGTATTGTCGTATTGTGAACCCAAGAAAATCAAAACCTAGTATTTGTCCTCCATAAGTTTTTAACGTATGAGATATTTTTGTCTTTGATGGCTTTAACTCTAATCCAATGGTATTTAACCATCTTTCCGTTAGATTTTTTGCCTTAAAAACAATTTCCTCATTTTCATGGAGAATCACACAATCATCTGCATAAGTAATCACACTTAGTGATTGACCAGCATGTTTATGTGAAGCTTTACCATATTTTTTCTTTTGATAATCAAATAGTTCCTTTCTCAATGCCATTTTTAGGTAATATTCTAACCCATGTAGAGCTATACTTGCTAACAAAGGTGAAATAGTTCCGCCTTGTACTGTACCACTCTTTGTGGGTCTAAACGCTTTACCTTCCATAACTCCTGCTTTTAGCCACCTTTTTATAACTTTAGTTAATGTTGGTGTGGTGTTAAGCTTTTTTTGTAATGCATTATGGTTGATGTTATCAAAGCACCCTGAAATATCTGCATCCAGTAAAAATGCTGTTTTCTGTTTTAGTGCTATGAATATAGCTTCAATGGCATCATGACACGACCTACCAGACCTAAAACCATATGTGTTTGGCTCAAATTTTGCTTCCCACTCCGGTTCTATCACCATTTTTACAAGTGTTTGTTTTGCTCGATCTGATATTGTAGGAATACCAAGCGGGCGATACTCCGATGGCTTACCAGGTTTTGGAATCCAAACTCGTCTCGATGGTTTTGCTTTTTCTCTTATATCCAAAGAATATACTAATTGTAACCTTTCTTTTTGATTAAGATTCGCTTTTCCATCTATACCTGCAGTCTTTTTTCCTCTGTTATCCTGAGTTACCTTTCTAACAGCGAGCGTTCTTGCACTTGTTGATCTGAGTAACAATCTCTGAAGATTATGCATCTTTTTGATATCATTACATTGTGAAGCTCGGTAAATTCGTTTTTGTAGCTTAAATGAAGATTTCTCCAGCTTGCGCCAAGGAATTTCATTCCATTCATACCTAACATTTTGTTGGCTCATAACATATTCACTACTATTCACAACTTTATCTTCCAAACTACAGTGTCTACGTTTGCATATCCTAAACATTACCTTAGGCATTAGCTTCTTAGACAATCCCTCTACATAGGAGCATTCGGCTGGCTACCTTCTTAGTTATCCTTTTGAAAATAAAGAATAATAAGAGCTTCTATGTAGTTACTCCGTTCCATAAAATCGTTTCTCGTTAAACTTAGGCTCTTACTATCTGCCGGAAGATTGGAAGCATCTTAATCAGGAAAAGCCGATCCTAATTACCCGTTTCTTCATACCTTTTGGTATATGCGTATTCAACCTTATTTCGCATATTCGAATTAACGACAGTTCAAACATAAGTTTCTTTTCGTAGCCATATCTAACTCTTCTCGAGAGGATTTATCATAAGGTTTGATATTACTCCCTTTTGATCCATGCTTACACCATGAGAATTTGCCACTTTCTTAAGGTGTGGATCATGATTTTACCCAGATGCTATGGGAGATGGAATTTAACCATCACGACATTTATGACCTTCGGGCCGCACAGCAATTAATTTATCGTAAGAATCTAGATTATCAGACAATACATCATGTATATCAGAAAGAGCTTGTTCATATTTGAAAAAGTCTTCCTCATGTTGGCAAAATAACTCATCCAATTGAGGAACAAATGTTTCGTTTAAATCTTTGACTACTTTATCCACAATCTTGTGAACATAACTAACTTTTACATTACTTTCTTTCATTTTCTCAAATGATAGAGGTTTATGTTTAACTTCTATTTCATCGATTATTTTTAGATTGCTTTGTTTAGTGTCATCACTCATATTAACTCCTATAAAAAATTAAAATTTCAAAATTAGATAAATTACATAACATAGATAATCTTCTCGAATTACCTAAATTAAATACTCACTCTCAATATACTTTCCCATCATCGTTAACTCAGTATCAGTATTTTGATGATATTCTGCCTGCCATCCATCTTTTTCCAGATCTAGATCGTTTCCATCTTTAGATTTATTCGCCTCTATCAGCAGCAGACCTACTGATGATCCATGGCCATTCTTAACAGCATAATATAAAGGAGTGTGTCCACTATTATCTTTTGTATTAATACCGATTTTATCTGACTCCAATAGAACACTCACTGTGTTTATACAGTTTTTCTCAGCAGCTAAATGTAAAGGAGTCTTTCCACTATCATTTTTTGGATTAACATCGATCTTATTTGACTTTAATAGAGCTTTCATTGCGTCTTCCTTGTCTTCCCTAGCAGTTAAATGTAAAGGAGTATTTCCAATATAACATTTTGAATTAACATCGATTTTATTTGACTTCAATAAAGCCTCTATTGAGTTTGCACGTCCTAACCAAGCAGATAAATGTAAAGGAGTATATTCATCATTATCTTTTGAATTTACATTGATTTTATTTGACTGCAATAGAGCACTTATTGCATCTACACAATCTACATTAGCAGCGAAATGTAAAGGAGTGCGTCCATAATCGTTTTGTTTGTTAACATCAATTTTATTTGACTTTAATAGAGTATTTATTGCATCTACATTGCATCTTATGGCAGCTGCATGTAAAGGAGTGGCTCCATAGAAGCCTTCTACATTAATATTGATTTTATCCGACTGCAATAGAGCCTTCATTGCTTCAATATTATCCATCTTAGCAGCTAAATGTAAAGGAGTATCTCCATAATCGTTTTGTTTATTAGCATCAATTTTATTTGACTTTAATAGAGCCTCTATTGCTTCTGGATAGTCTTCAATAACAGCTTTATGTAAAGGACAAGGACGCTCTACTTCATCGCACATTCGATTAAGATTTACTCCTTTATCTACACAATCTTTTATCATTTTAATATTCTTTTCTGCAATAAAATTGCATAAGTCATGGTGTGAATAATTCATCTGTAAACTACCTTTCTAAAATAGTAATTTTAGCATACAATCTTTAATAACTTATGAATTTTATATTCCTCAATAATAGGTATTTTCGTATTTTATTTTTATAAATGGAAAGAATCCTGTTTTTTTAATACAAAGCTGCAAGAATTTTTCCTTCATCTCTGAATAAATTATACTAACTTAGTATCATATATTATTAAAAAGTCAAATAATATAACCATTTCCAGCAACCAAACTCAACAAACGTGAGAACTGTTTATTTTGGGATCTCATGGTCTACCACGTGTACCATACGAACTTTTTAATATAGTGATTTCATTATACGCTAAAACTAGCCACATTAGCACATTTCATCCATATCTACATACGAACTGTTTTGCCTAAGATTATGGAAATAATTTAAATTTTCTATTTTTATAACCCTATTTTACGTGGCTTGTTCTCGCAAATGTATGACCTTTTTTGAAGGAGTAAATAATTGAAATCCTTATGACACTAAGTTGAGTGTTTTTCTATCCAATTTGAAATAAAAGATATTTTTCTACACCTATATACAACAAATTTGCTGTTCTAAAAAATAAACTCTTGCTAATTATATCAAGTGTATAATAATCAAAACATGGATTTTTAGAGTGAGGTAAATTATGTATCCTAATGTACACGAAAGTAATGGTAATACTGAGTTACATTGTGCTGCTAAAGATGACAACTTAGAAGCAGTTCAAGCTTTACTAAACAAAGGTGCTGATGTTGAGGTACAAAACGACAATGGCGATACTGCTTTACATATAGCTGCTCAAGAAGGCCACTTAGAAGTAGTTCAATTTCTGTTAGAAAAAGGGGCTAGTGTTGGAGAACAAAATAGCGAAGGCTGCACTGCTCTTCATTGTGCTACTGAAAATGGTTGCTTAGCAGTAGTTAAGTACTTTATAAATGAAAAAAGAATCAATATTAACCAAAAGAACGATGATAATGACACTCCTTTACATATAGCTGCTGAAGATGGCCACTTAGAAGTAGTTCAATTTCTGTTAGAAAAAGGGGCTAGTGTTGAGGAACCAGGCAGCGAAGGATGTACTGCTTTGCATTATGCTGCTAGAGGAGGTCACTTAGGAATAGTTCAAGCTCTATTAGATAAAGATGCTGATATTGATGCACAAAACAACAATGGCGATACTGCTTTGCATCTTGCTGCTGAAAATGGTTGCTTAGCAATAGTTAAATACTTTGTAGACGAAAAAGGAATTAATATTAACCAAGAGAACGATGATAATGAAACTCCTTTGCATATTGCTGCTAGCGAGGGACGCTTAGAAGTAGTTAAATTTCTGTTGGAAAAAGGAGCCGTTTTTGAGGCAAAAGAAAATGATGACTTAACTGCTTTGCATTATGCTGCTACAAATAGTCACTTAGAAGTAGTTCAAGCTCTATTAGATAAAATGGATAATGCTGACATACTAAAGAAGAGTTTCAAATATGTCTTGCATATTGCTGCTCGAGAGGGTTACTTAAAAATAGTACAAGCTCTACTAGACAAAGGTGCTGATATTGATGCACAAAACAAGGATGGCGATACTGCTTTGAATGAAGCTGCTGGACGTGGTCATTTGCAAGTAGTTCAATGTCTGTTAGAAAAGGGTGCTAGTTTTGAAACACGAAACAACGAAGGCTGTACTGCTTTGCATATTGCTGCTGAAACTGGTCACTTAGAAGTAGTTCAAGCTCTGTTAGACAAAGGGGCTAACGTTGAAGCAAAAAGCAAAAATGGCAGTACTGCGTTGCATGAAGCTGCTAGAATGGGTCGCTCAGACATAGTTCAATATCTTGTAGAGGAAAAAAAGGCTACTATTGATGTAAAGGACGTTGATTGTAATACTCCCCTGGATTTAGCTGATAGAAGCGGCCACAAAAATATTGTTGAGTATCTTAATTTTCAAAAAAAGAAGCATTCTGAAACTTCAAGAGCAATAAAGACCGGTTTCTCTGTAGGTGTAATAGCCACGTTGACAGTAACCATTGGATGTATTGTTACTCATATAAGTTTATCAATATTAGTTATTGCTGCATTGATAGTTGGAGCCATTGCTAGTGGCATTACATATGCAATATTAAAGCCTAGTACTAAGCTAAATGAATATGAAATAGGGAGACAAAATTTACCAGAACCAGTTACACCTTAAGAGTAAGTGTTACATAGCTCTTGTTTTTTATGTCAAGTATATAATAATAAAATATGGAGTTTTAAAATGAGGAGAGTTATGAGTTTTGATAAGTTGGAAGAAATACTAGCTTCTATTGATACTGACGTTGGTTTAAGTGAGAGTAATGTGTTCAGAAAAGTAGAAGAGAAGCTAAAACAAATAGATACATCTGGCCTATTACAGCTTGCTGTTTTGAAAAATAATAAACGAATGGTAGAGACTCTTATACAAAAAGAGGCTGATGTTAATGGAATGGATATATACGATCGTGATCCATTATATTATGCTATCTTGCATAGAAATACACGAATGGTAGAGGTCCTGATAAAGAATGGGGCAAGTGTTAGGAAGAAATATAATGATGGAAGTACTCCTTTGCATTATGCTATCTTGGGTAACAAAACAAAAATAGTAGAGCACCTAATAAATAATGGGGCTGATGTTAATGCAGTAGATGAAAAAGGTAGGACTCCATTATACTTGGCTGGCCGAAATACAAAAATGATCTCGATTCTTATGAAGAATGGAGCATGTCCCTTACTGGAAAATAGAAATGTTGAATTTTTGAAGTATTTAATTGCACTCATTAAAGATGGTGATATAGATAATTTGGAGAAGAGAGAAGCGAAACAGAAAGAAGAGCAAGTAGATGATGAATATGAATCACTTAAATACTCATTGCTGCTTAGTGATAACAGCTCTTTGATCTCTATTATAAAAAGGGAAGAATTCAATAATTTAATATCTGAGTGGTCTTCAGGTGCACCTGACTTAAAAGAGGGCCAAAAAAATTTGAATAAGGAGTTGTTAAGTCTCCTAAAAGACTTTCCATTTTGTAACATTACAAGGTTTGAGAATTTTTTACAAGACAACAAAAGTAATGATGATCTAAAGATTGTTCTCAATCTTCAAAGAGGAAAGTCCAAGTTGACAATACTGCATGTAATACAAAGTATGGAGCGTTTGGCAGTAGAAAAAGATATGGCCTGGGCAGTTGGAGCATTTATAACTTTACTTTTAAACGCTGGAGCTGATCCTAACATAGTTGACAGTGAAGGACAAACACCTTTGCACTATGCTGCTTATTATAATACTTTAAATATACCTTTACTTCTGAACAAAGGAGCACGTAATCAACCTGATAAACAAGGAAAAACTCCTCTAGATATTGTAATTATTAACAAAAAACCTTTTGAAGTGAATATTTTAGAACAAATCTTTTTAACTCAGGAGCAAATGAGAGCAAAAAGCCATTTAGAAGATATTTGCGGTCATAGCCTTGACACTAATCAACTAAGAGAGTTTTTAAATCAGCACAGAGGAAATGAAGGTCTTAAAGAGATTTTAAATCTTCGTGATTGCAAAGGAAAGTCTCGTATTTTTCAAAAGATTAGAGATGCTTGTTATGGTGATAAAATTCGTTTTAAAGAAGCAGAAAGGTTACTGTTAGAAGCAGGAGCAATTGATTACAAAGGATGGAAGGACAAAGAACATTTACCTAAAGCTTCCACTTTATGGGACATTTTAATATTAAATCAACGGGAGGAATTGAAAACTTTTTTAGATATGGCCAATGCAGCCGAAAACATGAACGAGTTAGAGCAAGTTGTAAAAAGAGCTATAGAAGCAGGAGTAATGCTGAACTTTGCTGTGTCAGGAAGTTTATATGACAAGAAATATGAGAGTAAATATGGCTTTGCAGATTGTATAATAAGAAAAATTAGTGAATTAAAAAAGAACTCTAGAATTGCAAGTGATGTAGAGGTTGCTAGTCGTATAGTATGTAACTTAGTATCAAAAGGAGTAGTACTACATACTATAAGCAGCATCCTTGTCATTGATGAACTAGAAGAGTTTAAAAGCCACAAAGCTAATATGGTAAAAGCCTATGAAAGTTATGCAAAGCGTAGTTTGAAATTTATGGAAATTGTTAAAAGTGCAACTACTGGCAAGGTGAAAAATGTAAAAGTGGATAACTCTATTCTCTATTTGGAATATTCAGAAAATAGTGTAGTTGAGGTTGCGAAAATCATAAATGAAGCAAATTTAACTCATGGAAGTATAGAATCTAGAAGAGATGTAATAGCAATCGGTGAAAGTGAGGTAGAAATTATAACGGAAGATGGGATAAGAAATTATACTAACCTTACGGGCAATATAGTACTGACTTTCTATACTAGTTTGGGAAAGATAGACGTTAAACTGTATCCTGACGTACAAGATAAAAGCAAAATTATAGTAGAAGCGAGTAATAAAGAGGAAGTATTGGAAAAATTCAAAGGTTATGAAGAAGAATTAGGTGAGAGTTGCTTACTTGGTGGAGATAGGGTCTACGATGCTATTGAGCAAGGATATTTTGAAAGATCTGGTGGATATTTAATACGTCCTGAAGTAATAAGCGAGTCTAACAACAAATGGACAGAACGTGAAGAGTTAAGAAGGACTTCTGATCCTAGGAGAGAAGTTTCTAGGTAGATTGATTTGCTAAAAAAGTTGAAGATTATTATTTAAATATAAACTACTATAATTTATAGGTTAAGGAGTTCGTACCAATGTCTTCTAAGAATACTCTTTTATGTTGTTTTTAAGCTGGCTACAAAATGAGGATATGGAGCATACAATTGGCTGGGCTGCCTTTTACACTCCAGGTCTACTATTAAAATATGCAGCTAAAATTGGATCATTTTCTACCATTATTGCATCTAACATACTAAAATCTTCATTATTTATATTGATATTTTCACATAATTGATTCTGTAACATTGACTTACTTTTCTATATCAATTTCAGCATCTTTTGTGTGGCTCTTTGTAGTAGCTCCTTTTGCAATAACCTTTTTTAATTTTCTGGCACATACTTTTTTCGATGTTTTTTCATATTGTTGTTTTTATAAACGTTACGATGCTGAGCCGTAAAATTTCTTCAATTGCTCACCCCAAAGCATCGGTATTTCACTTGGGGAGAATCTGGACGTTCTATGATTCGCAGTATTTTAGAGTCAGCTCGTAATATTCATACAAATGACACATCAGAAAAAGCAGTTCTTGCGCGAAAAATCAACTCAATTGCAGATTTAAACGGCCTGGAGTTCACAGCAAAAGTAGGCATTGAGGCTAATAATACCTATGGAGATAGGAACAGAATTGCTACGGTCATTACTCCTGAACAAGAGAAAAATTCAGACGCTGATTGGATACCATTCTAAATAAATTGCAACTATTTTTATAGTAAATTAATCGGAGGTTACATGGAGTTTTGCATTACTGAATCAAGACAAGAGATAAAAATGTTATTGGCTCACAATATTAAAGAGTGTCTGTCTTACTTATTGCCTGGTGGTAAATTTGGTTATGGGTTCTATTCTGGAAATATTAATAAAGACCACTTGATGGTAGTGGCAGAAGGTAAGCAAACTGGCACTTGGTATAACTGTGATAAGAAAACTAACGGAGATATTATTGAACTCTGGAGCATAATAACCAATAAAACTGATTTTTCTGAGATTACCAGCCTTATAACCAAATGGCTTAGTGAGCGTATAATAGCAAAATATAGCTACCTTGATAAAAATAATGAGGCTATAGCTTATGTTTATTTGTATAAAAACAATTATAGACATATATGGAATCTAAGAACCTCTAGGAATGGTCTGAAGCCATTATATAACATTCCCGGTATTATTAAGTCTGATGAAGTGATTATAGTTAAAGGTGAAAACCGTGCTGATAGTTTAATAAAGAGAGGTTTTACAGCAACAACTGCAATAGATGATGATATTGAGAAAACGGATTGGTCTATGCTAACAGATAAGCATATAATAATTTGGCCGGAAAAAGATGAACAATATGTTAAAAAAGTAGCAGTGGAACTAGACAATTTAGGTATGTCCTGTGAGAATCCTGAAAGTTTAGGTATATCATCTGAGAACCGTGAAAGTTTAAGTGTATTATCTGAGAAAAAAGCATTTCCTGCTAGTCATTATCTAAATGATAAATCTCCATCACCAGAGGATATAATTTTACCGAGAATTCTTACTCCTGGAGGACTTTTACTACTTAGAGGAGCTCCAAAGGTTGGCAAGACTGATCTACTGCTTTCTTGGTTAGCACATCTGTCAGTGGGACTACCGTTTTTGAGTATGGTTCCAATTAGACCATTAAAGATCTTTTATCTTCAAACTGATCTTGAATATCCCTACATTAAGGAACGGCTACAACAATTGAAATTTGATGATAAATCTCTAGAATTAATATCAAAAAATTTAATTATTACACCAAAAACAAGCTTACTTTTGAATTCTCAAGGAGTAGAAGAAGTAAAAGATATTATAGCAGAGAGACTAGACGTTAAAACAGTTGATATCATTGCTATAGATACACTACGTGGTGTTTTTGATTTCAATCAATATAAAGGAGAAAATAGTAATAGCTCGATGTTTTGTTTTTTAAAAGATAGAGTTGAAAAATTGAGGTCTATAACAAACCCTAGTTGTGGAATCATTTTAACGCACAATACTAACAAGGTATCGAAAAAGTCATTAGTAGAGGAACCATTTCAAAACTTTAGCGGAGCATCGGCTTTAAGAAGTTTTTATACTTCAGGGATAATGATGATCAAGCCAAACGGAGAACAAAATACTCGTCAATTGATATTTGAACTTAGAAATGGTAAATCTATTTTACCTATGCAGATCGAAAAAGTAAATGACAGTTGGCAAACTGTATCAGAAAAACCAACTGTAAAACAACGTCGAAAAAAAAGTTATGACATCATTTTACGGTTAATTAATGAGAGAGCAGCTAAGGGAAAATTTTATACTAAAAGCCAATTTTGCTATTTATTTGAAGATACATTTGGTTTGAAGAGTTGTCATTCCATTCGTAGATATGTTAACGCATTAGTTGCTTCAGGTTATATTAAATTCTATGAAAAAGAAATACCAGAGCGCGTAAAAGTTATGAAAGTGGCTGAGCATTTAACGAGGAGAGATATTTAATAACACTCATTTTTTAAGAACAATAGTAAAAGGATTAAGCCTGTAGCCATATTCCTTAGTACCTATCCCTGACCATGGCAGAGTTTGAATAATATCGTCTTTTTTGACATTTAAACCTAAAGTTATAGCCAATTTCTCTGCTATAGTTTTTTGCATTCTATTTATTGGTTTGCGAATTTGTTGTTCAACATCGTGAATGTTTTCTAAGCGATTTGCAATTTCTCCAACGTTTAAAGTTTTGTATTGCTCTGGAGAAATTCCACTTTTAAAGTCATGAAAAAATTGATCTAAGAAAATAAAAAATATTCTTCCAGACTTTGACTGTGTTTCGATAACTCCTATACCATTAACACAAATGTCATTGCCTTTAATATGGAGCTGAAAAGTCTTTTCTGCTGGAGTAGACTTAGTCTGTTGCAATGGAATGTAAGAATAGCAATTGAATGCCTGAAAAGAAACATTAGGTAATAATTCTGGTACTCCTTTTTCTACTGTTTGATGCAATACTTCATTTAAACTTTGATCTTCGCAAATTAGATCTGCTATAGGAACAATGTGTAGATTCAGTGGTGGCTTAAGACTCTCCTTATTAAAAGTTATTAAAGCAGTAGGGGTGGTTTTTAACTTATCCACAGCAGAGTATGAGTTATCAGGACAGCATTCGGGAATAATTAAGCTGATAAGGCTTGTGTCAACAATAACATAATAAACTCCGGTTGCTACTTTATTACAAGTAATCTTTAAACTTGCTAATTGCTTTTCAAACCATTCTATAACTTTCAAATGATTAACTTTTACCTCTAAAGAAAAGTAACGCTGTTTTTTATAAGTATCAGGTAAAATATCACGTTCACAGAGGTCACACATTATTGGGTTATCATAATCTTCATCATAATCGCTGACAATTTCTAATCTATTGTTGCAGAAAGGATTTATTACATGAAAATCAAACTCATCTTCATCATTAGCACAGATTATAAAGTAATATTCTCTTAAATTTACAAACCCAAGACTTGACAGGTATTGTGCAACTTCTAAATAATCTCTGCTAGGTGTATCATAAGAGTCACTCCACCGTAGCAGATTAGTAACTATTTGCCTGTAGAAAGTTGGATTTTGCTTTTGACAGAATGGTAAGTCCATAAGTATTGGAAAACATTAACTTAAAATCTTCACGTTCTTTTTTATCAAGTACGTGTTCTGAATAATTGATCGCTATATAGTCTGTATTGGCATGAAAAGATAGAGTAACTTTTTTGTTTCTAAATATCACCTTTATATGTTGAACAAGACTAATATTGTAGATTATACTGCCAATTGAAGGCTCTAACACCTTTAACCACTTTTCTATGGAATTTGTGTTTAATGTAAAATAAGTGCTTGGTTCAGGTGACGTAAACTTTAATTCAATTAATTTGATGTCTTTTATTAATTCATGTACACAGTCAGTCAAGAATGTACGCACTTGGGCAACTTTATTCTGATTACGTAGATTAATAAATGAGCATTCACGTTGAAAATATCGACTGGCAATGCTGTTTGCTATTTCTAAGCCACGTTTGAGGTTTTTAGTACACAAATTTACCTGATTGCTATTTAAAGAGAAGTCAAGAATAATCCAGTCAGGTTTGTAACCGTGTATTACTTGGTTTGAGCTAAGTACCAGGTCTGAATCACTAGCACGACGTATAAATAAGTAAATGCGGTCTTGGTAGTAAAAAAAACCTTTGAACTTACTTTCAAAGTTGTCATTTGCTAGAGAATCATGTTGAGTTAATATCTCTCGCAGTACCTCTTTCGACAAAAAATCTTTAAATGAGCTCTGTCTTTGTCTTGGAGGATTATTTAAAATAAATGATGAAAAACTTCTTTTTTGAACTTTATTAAAAAGAAAGACGTGCTTCAGCAAGTTATGGTCAATAAGAAAGAGAGTAAATAGTATAGATTTTTTATCATATTTTACATCGCCACTCAATATAGGCTTTGCTATCTCAATTATGGCTGAATCAGACTTCAAACGGCTAAAGTAGCTGATTAAATAATAATTAGGTAAATAATCAAGGTTGCTGTCGATAAGGAATTTACGCTTTTGCTGAACTGACCTATAGTCATAATAAGGACTATTATCAAACAAATGCTGTTGATAATTGAAGTGTTGTTTAAGAATAACATTTAATTGCTTATTATTAAGAGAGTTAATCCAACTTTTGCACAAATCAGGATTTTGAAAACTCAATAGTAACTCAGTAGCAGGAACTTCAAGATCATCTTCCCAGAATTCTTGATTGGCAATCATTATCCAAAAGAAAAAATATTATGATAACTGTAGTATATTAAACAGTTGCGTCAATACTACCATAAAAAAAAAATTGAACAAATTGAAGAGAAAAAGCTATTATATATAATAGGAGGGTTGAAAACAGATAATGTCAATTCTAACGCAATCAGGCAGAGCAGCAATAGCAGCAAGCATAAAAAAGCAATCTATCCATCTTGCTTGGGGAAGTGGTGATGGAAGCTCTGGAAGTAGCCATAAAGTAGAAAAAACTTTCGTTAAGGGTGAAATAAAATTTGATCATCAACCTATTAAAGATGTGAAGGTTGTTACAGGACAAACAACTTATCAGCCAAGTATTGACTATACAGTTAATGGCAGTACTGATGTAATAAAACGTACGGAAAATAGCTCTATTCCAGTAAGTGATAAAGTTACTGTAGAGTATAGTGAAAGCACACCACCAGAGCTGATAACTTCTGAAAAACTGCTCAATGAACTTGGCAGACGTACTGCAGACGAAGTGCTATTCTGCACAGGTGATGAAAACGGTGAACTTATAACTCCATCTGGAAGGTTTAGGCCCTCAAATGTACCAACTAATAATCTCTATCTCAAATTTACTTTCGATTTCACGGATGCAGCAAATCAAGTAATCAGAGAGCTAGGGGTTATGGTTGGTACTAAAATAAAAGAAGAATTACCTGAAGGACAGAGATATTTTGAACCTCAAGATATAGAAGAACATGGGATTTTATTGATTTTGGAACATACCGTACCACTTATCAGAACTGCTGCAACTCGGGAAACTTTTTCATTTGTTGTAACTTTTTGAATTTTTCTAGCATTAAATGACTTTAAACGCCTATTATAACCGCTTTAATCCTGACAAAGAATACGAAAAAAGCTTGTTTCTAGCAGGAAGAGGTCTACAGTCTGCAGAACTAAACGAGACTCAGGAGTATGCTCTCTCTAAGATTAAAGGCATAGGCGATGCAATATTTCGTGATGGTGATGTTATAACAGGAAGCAATTGTATTATAGATAGAGAAACTGGTAAAGTTAAACTTGAGGGAGGAAAAATCTATCTGCGCGGTGCAGTTAGAAAAGTTGAAAAAGAAGAATTTATTATTCCACTTAATACTATAGTTCGCATAGGTGTTTATTATGTAGAATCTACCATCACAGAACTTGAGGATGAAAATCTTCGTGATCCTGCAGTTGGTGCACGTAATTATCAAGAAGTTGGAGCTGCAAGGCTTAAAGTTTCCACCATTTGGGGTTATCAAGCTCAAGGTTTTTTTTACGTTTTTCTGAAGGAGAATTTTATCCAATTTATAACATTGAAAACGGAGTTCTTGTTCAGTATTCACCGCCACCACAAGCAAACATAGTAACTACTGCTCTTGCTCGTTATGACAAAGAAGCAAATGGTTCCTACGTCGTAAATGGTCTTGAAGTAATGTTCCTGCAAAAGGAAGAGGGAGAAGGAGGAAAAAAAATATTTGTGATTAATGAGGGCAAAGCTCATGTTGATGGCTATGAGATTGAACTTCCTCACAGTATTCGTGTTTCTTTTGATGAAGATCCGGATATAAAATCAGTTGAATCAGAACCACATACTTTTCAGCCAAATAGCCAAAGAGTAATGGAACTGAAGGTTAATGATTTTCCAATAAGTGAAATTAAAAAAGTAGATATAACTGTTCAGAAAACTATTACTGTTACTCACGGTTCATATTCTGGAGCTATTGATCCGATACCTGACTCTGCAGTACTTGAGATTATTCAAGTTAAACAAGGCAATGTTATTTATGAAAATAGTATAGATTACAAACTAAACGCAGGAAACGTTGATTGGTCATTACCTGGTAAAGAACCAGCTCCTGGAAGTAGTTATCAAATAACTTACCACTGTCGCACTCATGTAAGTCCTGAAGATATAAGTGAAGAGGGATGTAAAGTAAAAGGAGCAGTTGATAACAGCTTGGTTCTGGTTGATTACACCTGGAAAATGCCCCGCTATGATTTAATTACTATCGATAGCAAAGGAGTGGTAAGAAGAATAAAAGGAATTTCCCACCCTTGGCGACCATCAATGCCTAAAGCACCTAGCGGACAACTTTTGCTCTGCTACATTCATCAGACATGGAAAAACGGAGAAAAAGAAGGGGTAAAAATAGTGAATAATGCTATTCATGCTGTACCGATGAATGAGCTTGAAGCAATGAAAAAAGGAATAAATGATCTTTATGCGCTGGTTGCACAGGAACGTCTACGCAATGATGCAAATTCAAGAGAACCTACCAGCAAAAAAGGAGTATTTGTAGATCCGTTCTTTGATGATGATATGCGCGATCAAGGAATTTCGCAGTCTGCAGCAATAGTAAATAGAGAGCTAGTTCTGCCAATAGATGTAGAAGTTGCAGATATTGAAAAAGGTGGGGAAAGATATCTTTTGCCATATGAACTTGAACCGGTACTGGAGCAGCTTTTACAGACTAAAGGAGAAAAGATTAATCCATATCAAGCTTTTGACCCAGTACCGGCACAAATTACTCTAAATAAAAACATTGACCACTGGACAGAGGTTACCACTAATTGGAAAAGTCCAGTAACCAGAGTATTTAATGTTAAAGAAACGACAGAGCTGCTGTCAAGTACTTCATACGAAACTGAATTTATGAGAGAAGCAATACAGAATTTTGAGATCGAAGGTTTTGAGCCAAATGAAAAGCTCAAGGAGGTGAAGTTCGATGGTATCTTCATTCAGCCTACTGCGTAAGAGGTAAAAATATGCTCACAGCTAACAACCAGGGAAAATTAAAGGGAAAGGTGAAAGTGCCAGCAAACATTCCAGCAGGTACTAAATTAGTACAGTTTTACGGTGATAAAGGCAGTTATGGAGAAGCAACTTATACTGGTAAAAAAACAATTACCATAGAGGAAAGAAGAAGAGTTATCGCAGCAAGAAGAGTTGATCCTTTAGCGCAAACGTTTACTTTAAATGAAAGTAGGCACATAGGAGGTGTGGAGCTATGGTTTATAAATAAAGGCAAAAAACGTGTTGTTGTGCAGATTAGAGAAACAGCAGTGGGAATGCCCTCGCAAACTGTATTGAGCCAAAAGATATAAAGATAGATGGCACAGCAACACGTATAACTTGGTCGCCAGTGTTTTGTCATGCTGGGCAGGAATATGCAATAGTTTTACTTACCGATAATAGGGAAAATGCGGTCAAAGTAGCAGAACTTGGCAAATATGATGCAGTAAATAGCCGTTGGGTAACAAGTCAGCCATATCAAGTAGGAGTATTACTTTCATCGAGCAATGCAAGTACCTGGACTCCACATCAAAATTTAGATTTAACGTTTCGATTACTAGCTGCAAAATTTAGCGAACTTTTTCACCTTTTTAATCTTGGCAAAGTCAATGCGAATAATGTATCGGATTTGATAGTTTTGACGAACGTTGAAAAAGTAGCATTTGATACCAATGTAGAATTTATTTTAACAGATGAAGAAGGAAAAGAAAATTTTTTGTCTGATAATTTGCCGCTCGCACTGCGTGAAAGAATAAATGGGGAATTAACGGTAAAAGCAAGCCTAAAAGGAGGGCGAGAAAAAAGTCCAGTTCTTTATCCTGGGTTACAGTTAGTTCTGGGTAATCTTTCAGAGTTCGGAGATTATGTTACAAGAAGCATTACAGCAGGAGCTAACACTAAGATTACCATAACATATGATGCGCTGATACCTGGCACTGCAGATGTTAAAGCATATGTACAAAAAAACGTGGATTGGCAATTAGTAAATTTAACATCAGGAAAACCAATAGGGGAAAACTGGGTAGAGAGAACTCATGTGCTAACAAACTTTAATGGTAATGAGACAAGGGTAAAATTAGCTTTGAGTGGAACGGTTGTTTATCGCCCTAAAGTCAAAAATCTACGAATCATTATCACTTAGCAGAATGTCAGATGATAAAACAAGCAGAGGGTATCCACTACCACATCCAGAAAATATTGCTGTGCAGGATGTTGTTCGTATCCGTACCACAATTAAGAAAATAGATGAAGATATTACCGAAAGAGAAGATGAGCATAATCAACTTAAGAGTAATTTTGAGCGGTTTAATTTTGAGACTTTTTTAAATTTTTGGAAATGAAAGAAGCAATATACCAAAGGATAAAGGATTTAGCAGCAAATAGCACACCTGATCAACTGGCATATCTTGCAAAATCGCTGGAATTGATAGCAGATAAAAAAGCTATTTCTGATATTGCGCAAATGACTAAAGTAAAAGAAATAATTGATGCACTACAAAAGAGGCTTAAGGATTTAGCAGAAAACAGTACACCAGATCAATTAGCATATCTTGCTAAAGCATTGGAATCAATAATCGACAAAAGTGCAGTTTCTGAAATTGTACAGATGACAGATGGTAAGCTAAAAGAACTTCTTGATAGTGCAAAAAAACACTTAACTGATCTGGATAATAAAAAAGCTAGTTCTTTAGCAGTGATCTCTGAATCAGAGAAGCAGTTATTAAAGAGAATTGATGAAAAAGGAACAACAAATTTATCGCTACTTGATACGAGAAAGAATGCCAATATTGCAGCAATAAATAGCATTAGTAACAGTCATAAAGATGGTCTTAAAGGTTTAGTGAATAACTTCCGTACTGTTAATGATGTGCCAAGTGGCTCATCAATTATTAGGGAAATAGAAACTCGAATTAAAAACATCCTGAATGAGGTAAAAACTCGGGATGAACAGTTAAAAGCGTCTCTTATAAATGAAATAAGAAAGCGCAACATGGTTGAACCAGGGTCATTACCTTTCTTATTTGGTGTACTTGGCAGAAAAAATAATTATTTTGGCCACGGAACTTTTACGACAGAGCTTGGAAAGTGGAGTAGTGATATAACAAAAACTGACTATATGTTACAACTACTAGCAGGTAGCCATACGTACAATACAGATTACGTTAGTTTTTATCGGCCAAGACAACTAAGTTTTATAGAGGGAAGTAAAGGAACATTTATTTACGGAGAGTTATGCACAAAAAGTTTTTCGGGTAGTTATGATGAGATATACTATTACCCGTATGCTGCACTTGGAGTAGTATTTGTAAAAAATACAACCAATGTGAACATAAATAAGACAATGGAATTTGTTGGATCATCGTATTCGAGTACGGAATATGGGGGAGCAGGATTATTTGTGGGAACTCCTGATAACACTAATTCTAATAAATCAAGTATTTCAAAAATAGTATGGAAAAATGTTTACCAATACACGAGTTCTGATAGCAAGTTAGCCGGATCTGGTAATGTGGAGATTCCAGCAGGAAAAACAGTTGCAATATTACTTTACACATCATCTTATCTGTATTCCAGAACACAAGTTAGTCAAGGTATGCTTGCATCAAATTATGTACACAACTATGGTCAATTTATTCAGTGGGGGATTTATAACATACGTAGCAATGTTCTAACTACAGGACTTGAAGTAGATGTGGAGAGAACGCTAAAAGCTTGGCAATGTCCAGTATTATCTAACACGTATGAGATTTGGAGGTAACAAACAATGTCTATCTACATTAGATTTGAAAATGATAAACAAGTAGAAACAACAACACTTGAAAGCAAGCCAACTGAAAATGATTGGTATGAAGCACCAGAAGATTTTGATTGGCAAAAAAGCTATTGTTTAACAGAAGGAGGAGAAATTGCTCAGCGAAATCAAGAAGATATTGAATTGGAGTTACTACAAAATGCGAAACTTTCTGCACTTGATAGTGTGCGTTTTTATTTTAATAACTATACTAACGAATACGCTGGAAATTCTCACCAAAAAGCTAAATCGTATCAAATACAAGAAAAAGCAGCAAAAAGCATTCTAGCAGACCAGGATGAAAAGGATAAAGAAATTATAGAACCTTTAGCAAAAGTCCGTGGTATTACAGTTATCGAAATGGCAAGAATAATTCAGGAAAAAGCAAAAAGAGCGAAAAAAGCAATAATTAAATGTGAAGAATTGGAAGATATAGGCAAAAAGAAAATTGAAGAAGCCAAAAGTGAAAGAGAGCTAGAAGACTTACTAAACGACTTTAAACAAAAAATGCAAAGAAATGACAGAACAGTTTCTACATGGAGTAAATGTTATCGAGGTTACCTCAGGAGCGAGGACAGTACGAACAGCTAAATCATCGTTAATTGGAGTAATTGGTACTGCACCTGAAGCTGATGAGCAAAAATTTCCACTGAATAAGCCAGTGTTAATTGCAGGAAGCTTAAAAGAGGCTGCGAAGCTTGGTAAAACAGGTACGCTTCCACAAGCAGTAAGCTCTATCTTTACACAAGTTGGTGCAACAGTAGTAGTTATTCGAGTTAAAGAAAGTGAAAACAGCGATCCAAAGCTCAAAGAAAGTGAAACTATTCAAAATATAATTGGAGGAGTTGATAAAGAAACCGGAGAATATCAGGGAATTGAGGCATTTCTCAGCAGTGAAAGTATAGTTCATGTGCTACCTAGAATACTAATTGCACCTCAATTTACTCACCAACTCCCAGAAGATGGCAAAAATCCAGTGGTTGGTGCATTAATTTCTATAGCAGAAAAGCTGAGAAGCATAATAGTAGCAGATGGACCAAATACCAATGATGAAGAAGCAATAAAGTGGAGAAAAAGCGTAGGCAGCTCAAGAATTTACGTAGTTGATCCATGGGTTAAGGTATTTATTGAAGGAAAAGAAGAAATCTTGCCATCGAGTCCATTTGTAGCTGGTTTAATAGCGAAAGTAGATAGCGAACAAGGATTTTGGCATTCACCTTCAAATAAAGAGATAAATGGTATTGTTGGAACAAGCAGGCCTATTGATTTTACGCTCGGTAATACAAATTGTAGAGCAAACCACTTAAATGAAAATGAAGTAACAACGATAATTCATCAAAACGGCTATAGGCTTTGGGGAAATAGAACATGTTCAAATGACTCAAAATGGGCTTTTCTGTCAGTGAGAAGGACTGCAGATTTAATCAATGATAGTCTACTTCGAGCTCATTTATGGGCAGTTGATCGCAATATCACCAAAACTTATATAGATGATGTGATTGAGGGGGTGAATTCTTATTTGGCCAATTTAAAAGTACAAGGAGCGATTATTAGCGGAAAATGTTATGCAACTCCAGAGCTCAATACACCAACAAATATTGCAAGCGGGAAAGTATATTTTGATTTCGAATTTACACTACCATATCCGGCTGAGCAAATAACATTCAAATCTCATCTCGTAAATAATAGTGTAATAAGTTAGGAGAAAGCAAAGTGTTACCGAAAATACTGAGAAATTTTAACGTATTTGTTGATGGCCGGGGTTATGCAGGAAAAATAGATGAAATAACCTTGCCGAAGCTTACCATAAAAACCGAAGAGTACAGAGCTGGTGGTATGGATATTCCAATAAATATTGATATGGGCATGGAAAAGCTTGAAGCAGATTTCACTTTTTCTGAATACGATACAGAACTCTTTCGGCTATTTGGGTTGATAAATGGAAATTCAGTAGCTTTGACGCTCCGTGGTGGAATGCAAGGTAGTGGAAGTAATGATATTGAAGCAGTAATAATCAATTTAAGAGGCATTTTTAAAGAATTTGATTTTGGTAGCTGGAAACCTGCTGAAAAAGCCACTCTTAAATGCACTGTAGCTGCCCATTATTATAAACTTACGATAGGTGGTAATGAACTGATAGAGATCGATGCTGAAAATATGATTAGAAAGATAAATGGCGTTGATCAAATGGCCTTGCTGCAAACGGTTTTAGGTATTTAGGTTTAGTTTTAAAAAGATTTTAAAATTTTATTTTTTAGGAGAAAGTATGACAACAGTAAAACTTGATAATCCAATAACAGTTGATGGTATTTCTGTATCAGAGCTTACCATTAGACGTCCAAAAGTTAGAGATTATCTAGCTATTGAGAGACTTAATGGTAGTGATCTGAGTAAGGAAGTAACTTTGACTGCCAATCTAACATCAGTTGCAAAAGAAGCAATTGAAGAGTTGGATATTGCTGATTATGTAAAAGTGCAAGAAGTATTAAAGGATTTTTTTTCACCAATTATCCAAAAAACTTGAGATTAGAAATACTAGTGCTTGGCTCTATCATAGGTGGTGGAGTTGAGCACATTCTTGATATGGAGATTAGTGAATTTATTTCATGGAGCAAATTAGCAAGGGAGCTTAAATGTCAACGTTATCTATAAAAATCGGAGCTGTTTTAGATGGCAGTTTTAATACTGTAATAAAGGGCAGTAGTAATCAACTTACTTATCTTGGTGAGAACATAAGGAAGCTTGACTCATCTTTAAAATCAGTATCAAAATTTAAGCAGTTGGGTCATGATGTTTTGACTAGCAGGAGGTCGTGGAAGGGCTTTGAAGATCAAGTAAAATCTTTAGCTAAACAAATGAAGGCAATAGAGAAACCGAGCAAAACCTTAAAAGCAGAATTTGACAAGGCCAAAACCTCCGCAATAAAAGCAAAAGAAGCATATTTGAAAAAGAGAGATGCTTTGCATTCATTTAATGAAGAAGTAAGAAAAAGTGGAAGAAATATTAAGTCATTAGTAAGTGATCAATATAAACTTGGTTCTTCTATTGAAGTGCTAAAAGGTAAGTATGGTAAGCTTGGGTCTGCAATACGTAGTCACCAAAGTTTTTTAGCAAGCAAAGCACATTTTAAGTCACAAATTATAGAGACTATTGGGCTAGGGCTAACGCTTGCAGCGCCAATTAAAGTTGCTGTTGATTTTGAATCGGCTATGGCTGATGTAAAGAAAGTAGTAAAATTTGTGCAAAATGACACTAAAGATGAAGCATTAAAGTTTGCTAAAGAGTTAAAGAAATTATCTCGGGAGATACCCTTGTCAGCTGCAGAATTAGCACAAATAGCTGCAAGTGGTGGTCAGCTTGGTATTGACAAAAATGATCTTATTAAGTTTACAACAGTAGTTGCCAAAATGACCACAGCGTTTGATATGTCGGCAGAAGAAGCTGGTAATGCTATTGCAAAAATATCCAACGTCTATGGAATTAAAGTTGATGGTATGGAAAATGTAGGTAACATAATAAACCATCTCTCAGACAATACCGCTGCTAAAGCACAAGAAGTGGTTCTTACATTAAATAGAATTGGTGGTAATGCTAAACAGTTTGGTTTAGAAGTTGATCAAGCAAGTAGCTTAGCAAGTACGTTCATAAGTTTAGGTAAACAACCTGAAAAAGCAGCAACTGCTATAAATAACTTTCTTAGTAAACTACAGACTGCAAGAGAGCAAAGTCCTGAATTTCACGATGCATTAGATGAGATGGGAACAAGTATAGAAGAGCTCGAACAAACCATTAAAAAAAATCCTCAAGAGGCAATATTACAATTCCTTGAAACTTTAAAAAGAATAGACGATCAAGAGCGTGCCGGTATTCTTATGAATCTATTTGGCGCTGGGTTTCAAGATGACATTGCTCTTTTAGTAGGAAGCTTAGACATTTATAAGAAAGCTATTGAACAGGTAGCTGATAAAGGAAAGTACCGCTCCTCAATGCAGAAAGAATTTGAAAATCGGGCAAACACTACAGCTAATAAATTACAATTACTTAAAAATGCAGTATTTGAAGCTGGCATGAATCTAGGGTCAGTGATGTTGCCTACTTTAAATTATGTAGCTGGAAGTTTGAAAGCAATAACAGAGCGTATAGCTTCTTTTGCAGAAAAATATCCAACTTTAACTACAGTAATCATGAGTACTTTAGCAGCTTTGATAAGTTTGAAAGTCTTAGTAGTGGGAGTAGGCTATGGAATTACTTTATTAGGAAGTACAATTTGTGGTCTTAAAGCAACGATATTGGCAACATTTTCATTTTTATCAGCTATAGTTTTCCCTGCAGTAATAACAGGGCTAAGAGCAATAACACTCGCTGTAATGACTAACCCAATCGGACTTTTAATAGCGAGTCTTGTTGCTGGTGCAGCTTATGTTCTAACTAACTGGCAAAAAGTGAAAGACTTTTTCTCTAGCTTTTGGAAATCACTCATTGAACCTATAGGAAAAGCTTTTTCATGGATGGGAAATACAGTTAGTAGCATATTTGCTGAGAATAACCCGATTAGAAAATTTGAAAATAATGGAAATTTTGTTAATAAGCTTTCTAAAAATAGCATTTTCAGTAACGGAAACCCATTGACAAGTAATAGTGCTATTAAACAATTTTCAGAAAATAGTAAAGGCAATTTTGAGAGTTTTAAAGTTAAAGGTGTTATAGAAGAAAAAAGAGCTATAGAACAAGAAGAAATTGAGAAAGCATTCAAGAAAAGTAGATATGAAAATAGGGAATCTAAAGTATATAACCAAGCATTCTATCAAACGTTTAATATCAACATTAAGTCTGAAGATGTCCGCAGCGTTGCTGATGCAGTAATAGAACGATTTAGAGAACAAGCACGTGGGGCACTTTTTGATATAGTTGAAGAGTTACATTGATGTTGCTTGGAAAATGTAAGCTTGAACCAATAAGCCTAAGATACAGTAAAGAAAAAAGGTGGTATACAATTGAATGTATTGAAAAAACGTCGCTACAAAACATTGGTTCAGGAATTGAATGTATTGATTTAACAGGAGTGATTTATTCACGTTATCAGAGTAATGGCTTAGAACAGCTAAAAAATATACGTGATACTAAAGAACCACACGTTCTGGTTGATAATTCAGGAAATGTACTTGGGAATTTTGTCATTACTAATGTAGAAGAAAAACAGATATTATTTTTTCCTGATGGAAAACCGAGAAAAGTTGAGTTTATTTTGAAGTTAAAAAGTTACAGTAAGTGATTTATTATTACACGAAAGAAAACGAAATGTTGGATTACATTTGCTGGAAACATTATGGATACAGTAGTGGAGCAGTGGAGGAAGTATTGCTTGAAAATCCAGGCCTTTCAGAACATGGAAGTTTTTTGCCCGCTGGATTAAGAATTAAGCTTCCTAAAATTCAAAAAATACTGAAAGAATCTGTTATAAATATTTTAGATGAATGACACCAGATTTTGATATAGTAGCAAAAAATAACCCAGTAACAGAGGTTTTAAAAAAGAGTTTAATATTACTACGTGTCACTGATGGATCAGGTACTACAAGTGACGAAGCTGAGATATGTATTAATTATGGCTCTAGCGCTTTAGAACTTAAGGGTAATTTACAGGTTTTTCTAGGATATAAAGAAACAGGTTTATTACCTATGGGGGTATATAAGGCAAATCAAATTACAATACAAAGTCCACCACAAACTTTAAGAATAAAATGTGACGCTGCAAGTTTAAGAGGATCATTAAAGGAAAGAAAATCAAAGGAATGGAAAGACATTACCTTGGGAGATTTGATTAAAGAAATAGCACAAGAACATGGGTATGAAGGTAAAGTCGCTGAAAGATTTGAAAATATATTTATACCACATACCATTCAAGCAGATGAAAGCGACATGAGTTTTTTGGAAGGATTAGGCAAAAAATATGATGCACTAGTAAAACCAGCAGGAGGATATATAATTTTTATTCCAAAGGGAGAAGCAAGATCAGCGACTGGAAAGATGTTAGGTACAACAGTATTAACACCTAAAGATATTATAAATTGGGAGGTAAATTTTAATGTGCGTAACAAATATGGATCTGTTATTGCAAAATGGCACAGTTATGAAAAGGGAGAAACTATAGAAGAGAAAGTGGGAAATGAGGGTCCAAGTTATACCCTGCAAACGCTTTACTCTACCGCAGAATCAGCAATTAGTGCAGCAGCAGCTAAGTTAAAACAACTAAAACGTAGTACATCAAATTTAAATGTAACTGTTCCTGGTAATCCAGAGTTATTTGCAGAAGCTAAGATCAGCCTTTCAGGATTTTGTCAGGAAATTGAAGGTGAATGGGTAATTAGCAAGGCAGAACATATTCTGAATAATAGAGGATATCAAACTATAGTAGAGGCAACAGTGAGCAAAGCTGTTTAAGTGAAACTTAAGCAAATGGTCATTTAATTCCAAATAAATATATAATACATGAACATAAATTCGATCATATATAAAAATAGACTAATTTTATTAACAGCACTAGCAGTATGTATTGTAATCGTATGTATTTCCTTATCTGAAAAGAGATATAAAGATAGCATTACTAAATTAGAGATTGCATCTGAAACTTGTGACCTAGAAAATATCGAGCTCTTGATACAAAATAATGTAAATATTGGCGAAAAAGCATTGCATTATGCTGCAGAAAAAGGATGTTTAGAAATTATAAAATTTTTAGTAGAAAAGGATGTTGATATAAATACTGCCAATAAATTTAAGCGAACAGCACTACATTATGCTGCAGATAATGGACATTTAGAAATTGTCAAATTCTTATTAGATAAAGGATCAAATCCTATAGCTACAGATCGAGATGGAAGAAGACCAAGAGATATGGCTGTAGTGGAATTGCGATATGATAAAAACAAAGGCAAAACATATAGAGAAATCATAAAGCTACTTGCTAAAGCAGAGGATCAATACGAATCAACAAAAAGTAATCACTAAAGCTGTAAGTTTTCTATAATCTATACATAAATTTCTAAAACTATCCATAACAAGTTAATATTTTCACATGAAAAAGCAAAAAATCCCAATTACGGTAATTATTACCATATTAATCCAAACCGTAGCATTGATATGGTGGTTATCCAAGCTAGACTCAAGGGTACAATTTCACGATAAACTCATTGAATATGGTTTAATGGAAAAAGTGTTAGTACTTGAGGAAAGGGTAAAAAATCTTTCTGAGGAATTAGATAAATTAATTGCTGTGCGGCCCGAAGGTCATAAATGTCGTGATGGTTAAATTCCATCTCCCATAGCATCTGGGTAAAATCATGATCCACACCTTAAGAAAGTGGCAAATTCTCATGGTGTAAGCATGGATCAAAAGGGAGTAATATCAAACCTTATGATAAATCCTCTCGAGAAGAGTTAGATATGGCTACGAAAAGAAACTTATGTTTGAACTGTCGTTAATTCGAATATGCGAAATAAGGTTGAATACGCATATACCAAAAGGTATGAAGAAACGGGTAATTAGGATCGGCTTTTCCTGATTAAGATGCTTCCAATCTTCCGGCAGATAGTAAGAGCCTAAGTTTAACGAGAAACGATTTTATGGAACGGAGTAACTACATAGAAGCTCTTATTATTCTTTATTTTCAAAAGGATAACTAAGAAGGTAGCCAGCCGAATGCTCCTATGTAGAGGGATTGTCTAAGAAGCTAATGCCTAAGGTAATGTTTAGGATATGCAAACGTAGACACTGTAGTTTGGAAGATAAAGTTGTGAATAGTAGTGAATATGTTATGAGCCAACAAAATGTTAGGTATGAATGGAATGAAATTCCTTGGCGCAAGCTGGAGAAATCTTCATTTAAGCTACAAAAACGAATTTACCGAGCTTCACAATGTAATGATATCAAAAAGATGCATAATCTTCAGAGATTGTTACTCAGATCAACAAGTGCAAGAACGCTCGCTGTTAGAAAGGTAACTCAGGATAACAGAGGAAAAAAGACTGCAGGTATAGATGGAAAAGCGAATCTTAATCAAAAAGAAAGGTTACAATTAGTATATTCTTTGGATATAAGAGAAAAAGCAAAACCATCGAGACGAGTTTGGATTCCAAAACCTGGTAAGCCATCGGAGTATCGCCCGCTTGGTATTCCTACAATATCAGATCGAGCAAAACAAACACTTGTAAAAATGGTGATAGAACCGGAGTGGGAAGCAAAATTTGAGCCAAACACATATGGTTTTAGGTCTGGTAGGTCGTGTCATGATGCCATTGAAGCTATATTCATAGCACTAAAACAGAAAACAGCATTTTTACTGGATGCAGATATTTCAGGGTGCTTTGATAACATCAACCATAATGCATTACAAAAAAAGCTTAACACCACACCAACATTAACTAAAGTTATAAAAAGGTGGCTAAAAGCAGGAGTTATGGAAGGTAAAGCGTTTAGACCCACAAAGAGTGGTACAGTACAAGGCGGAACTATTTCACCTTTGTTAGCAAGTATAGCTCTACATGGGTTAGAATATTACCTAAAAATGGCATTGAGAAAGGAACTATTTGATTATCAAAAGAAAAAATATGGTAAAGCTTCACATAAACATGCTGGTCAATCACTAAGTGTGATTACTTATGCAGATGATTGTGTGATTCTCCATGAAAATGAGGAAATTGTTTTTAAGGCAAAAAATCTAACGGAAAGATGGTTAAATACCATTGGATTAGAGTTAAAGCCATCAAAGACAAAAATATCTCATACGTTAAAAACTTATGGAGGACAAATACTAGGTTTTGATTTTCTTGGGTTCACAATACGACAATACTTAACAAAACAAAGTAAGAAAGGTTATAAATTATTAATTAAACCAAGTCGCCTCTCTATAAAACAACATGCTAAAATCATTAAGCAAAAACTTAAAGAAATGCGTGCAGCACCTCAAGAAGCAGTAATTAAAAACCTTAATCCAGTTATTAGAGGATGGAGTCAGTATTACTCTTCGGTAGTGTCACATAAAGTATTTAGTTCTTTAGATCATGATATGCATGGAAAGCTTTGGAAATGGGCAGTCTTTAGACACTGTAACAAAGGGAAGCATTGGATTAAGAGAAAATACTTTCGAAAGAAAGATAACGATAATTGGAGATTTATGACGAATAACAATTTACTGCTTGTTAGGCACGTAGATCATGCCATAAGAAGGCATATCAAAGTGAAAGGATCTAGATCTTTATATGACGGAGATTGGTTATATTGGGCAAATCGCTTAAGTAAAGTTCCAGGAAAATCACCACGAGTAATAAAATTAATGAAGTTGCAACAAGGTAAATGTGATCAATGTCAACTTTGGTTCAAAAATGATGATATCCTAGAGATACACCATAAAGACCGGAATAGACGTAATAATATGAGCAAAAATTTATCCTTGTTGCATGGGCATTGTCACGACGAATTACATGGGAGTATGCATGAAAAGCGCCAAATTAGAGAGAAGCCGGATGATGGGAAACTATCAAGTCCGGTTTTGAAGTCGAGTGGGGAGAGGTGACTTTCCTCACTTAGATAACAATATCAAAAAGGGAAAGGAAGACTTGATTTACTAGAACAAGGTTCGAGTAATTTACACAAGGTATTTCCACCAAAAGCTTTTCTTTATAATATTCTGAATAACGTTCTGACAAGTAAGGAGTCCAATAAATTAGCATCTTCTCTACGAGAGAAAGATATGGAAAGCAAGTTAGAAGAAGCTAAAAGTGAATTTCCTATCCTTGCTTACCTAATAGAGAGTAAAAATAAATCAGTGATAGAAATACTGGATTTGTTGGAACAAGTTTCTGGTAATTTACCAGTGTTAGTTCCAGAGGAAGTTTCTCTACAAGTCTTTGAACTTCTAGACAACGTAGATATAAAAAGGTTTAATGAAGCAGTCAATGGTATTGAAAAGTGGATAGGGACATCATTTTCAATGCATAGAGGTAAGCAAAGTAGTGAGTGTTTTTCTGCCTCCAATATTAAAGAACCTAATACCGAGGTGAAAGAGGTAAATATTGAAAGTAAAAACAAGACAGTAATAGGTGAACGAACTTGAGATACAAACTAATATTCATGAGAAATAGCAGAAAATTAACATCGTTTCTGGAGGATTTATCTTTCAATCTAAGAATGTGTAATAGACACAACTTAATCTAACAAGTAAGTTATAAGAACCTCTATTAATCACACGTATATTTATTACAATTTTAGACAAAGAAGATAATAATAATCCTAATATACTTAATCTACGTGTAAGAAACTAGCAAGAAACCCAAAATGCTCCAATAGAAACACCAAATGCTTCAAATGACCTCTTTTGAGCTAAAATAAAGCCAAGTAATACTAAAGAAGAAAAATTCATCATACTCCAAAACCATAAGCATAGTAGTAAATTTTTTAGAAACTATCTTGAGATATTAACTTAATGACCCCAGTTATGGATTAGAAAATAGATAAAAGTAGAATTAATAAAGAAGGAAATAGGGTAAACTCGAGTATTTTAGCAATAATTAAGAGGTTACCCATGAAAAAAAGATATTACAGAACTTTACTGTTTCATAGAAGATTTTTGTCGCATTGCTGATGAAAAAATTTCAGGAAAGCTCCTATCAAGTGGGAAAAACCCAACAAGAATACCTAAAATTATAGCTTTTCTTATAATAGTCCGAATGCGATAAGATATGTGTTGATGGCTATAGCAGGCCAGTAGCATATTACGATCTGTTCGGATTATTGTAAAAAGAGCTATAAATGATTTATTTGGCTGGGTAAAAAGCTCTGTAAGTGGATTGTTAAGTTCTAAACCTGAGAGCACTCCAAGTCCAATCTCACAAGTAAATGCAAAAATGGATGTAAATGGTACGATAATGTTACTTGACATGCTCATTAGAAAAGTTACAGGTCAAAAGTATGTTTCTACAGTAGATCAGTCTATATCTCCACTAGAAGCACAGGGATATGCACGCAATATTACAAAGAGATTTGAGAAAGTAGTAGAGCAAGCTGGATTAAAAAGTGGTGTATCAATGCACCGGTTAAATATTGATTATATGGGAATGCAAAAAGAGATTACTAGAAAAGTCATGAGTGGTAAATTTAATGAGATTTCAGGGATTTTAAGCTCATATGTAGAGAAAGCGTTCCCTGGTAGAGGAGCTGGCAAGTTAAGTCCGAAAAAGTTTGACAAGTTTATGTTGTAATAGTTTAGACTTGATAGAGTTTGTTATGCATTTCACTTATTCCCTTATCCTGCAATAGATCGTATCTGAATATTGCTCCATTTAGCATCAATTCACATATTATGTCTTCCTTCTCATTTTCTTTGCATTTGATCAAAGACATTTTCGATATCACCGTATCAGCAAAACTCTTCTGTCCTTCGCTATACGCATTTATCCTTATTCCAGCACTTAGTGCTTGATCTATTACTTTGTTCAGTTCGTCTACGCTTTTTGCCTTTACTACTGCATTTTTAAACCATCTTAACTCTGTATTTTCACTCACACTTGGCTCTATCTTGCTTAAGGCTGGAATAAACGGATTTTGACGATTTGAAGATTTTGTGTTATAAACCTCGCGTCCTTCTCCAAGATTGATTAATTTTTCAGAAACATCGCTAGGGGAAGGCACACCTTCAGGATTCTCAAACCTACTTTTATCATCAAATATTTTCGGATCAGTCTCGTCTACAAGTATAAGCTGCTGATTTTTTTTGCTAGTACGCCTTATACCTTCAATAGCACTATATAGTCCTTTTGGTAACTTTTTAGAATCAATGATTAACTCATAAGTATTTCCATCCATATCATCAAATGATACTGTTTTTTTTAGTAGTCATACACCCTCCTATATTAAGCATATTATTTAAGTCTATAGAGCAATTTATTGCTTTCTCCACTCTGTAATACTCTCTCTATTTCTTCTGTAAGTTTTTCACTATTATTCATAAAATATACTCCTCGTTAATAACAAATTGTTTTTAATTATTTACTGCTGTTTTTTATCAGCATTGGTATAGAGCCATAGCTTTCGAGTGAAGTCAAATCAATTTTTCAATCTTTTTTACTTATTTTTTCATTAATAAGTTAAGATATTAATAGATACTTATTTTATCTAATTGAAAATTAATTCTTTATGTAAAAGAAGTTGTTACTATTTTAGAAATAACATCAGTAGAAAAACCTAACTGAAGTAAATTATTTGCAACTTTCATTCCCTCTATTTTATCAATCTTCTCTTTGTAAATTTGCTTTCTTTGCAAGAAAAATTCTACCCATATATTTAGCTCATCTCGTGATTCTTGATTGTCAATTTTTCTATATTCCCTTGCCAAACTTAATAATTCACTTTCTCCTTCGCAATCATTTTCTTTGTACTCCTTTATCAGATCTTCAGCATTCACTGATAATTCTCTTGCTATCTCCCACAACCTTTCACTTAAAAGAGTAACGCTACCTTGCTCATAATGATGTATTTGCGAGGGTCCCACATTAAGCTTTTTTGCTAACTCTTCTTGTGTATATCCTCTGATTATTCTCCACTTCTTGATCTCTTGCCCTCTGTTTGGCTCGTATCTCTCTTTATCAGCATATTCTTCAATTGATAAGCCTGTTGCTCGATAGATAATCTCAGTAGCAAACCCCGCCTTAACTAGACCTTTTGCAATTCTTATTCTTGCTGCTTTTATATTACTTTCTTCTTCAGCTCGGACAAATGCATAAATTGCTTTGTGTCCTCCTGTTTTTTCTATGAAATTATACATTTCCTCGGTCTTGACTTTGTCGAAACAACTATCTTCTTTTAGTACTTTTCGTCTTGGAAAGAGATTTCTAATAGGAATTGATAACGCCTCTGCTAGGATTTTTAACTTTTCAGTTGGAATGCCACATGTTCCTTGCTCGTATCTTATTAATGTATGATAGTTTATGCTTGTTTTGTCTACTAAGTCTTTTAGAGTATATTTTCTCTTTAACCTCCAGCTCCTTACTTTTTGTGCTATCTGGTACCTTATCGAGATGTTTGTCATAAATATTATACAGGTTAATACTACCAAATAAAGATATACAAAAGGGATGCTTCTTTCTATGTTTGAATTTTAGTTGAATATTTCTTCACAATTGTGTATAATGATCAATGCTTTTTATCTTACTTTCTCATGGCTCTTTCGAAGTTCCTTGATGCTCGCAATGATATAGCTTTTCGCCGTATTTTTGGTACTGAAAAAAATAAAGACATTCTTATTCACTTTCTCAATGATATCTTAGGCTTTACTGGAGTCAATTCTATTCAAGATGTTGAGTTTCTCAGCACTATTATGAACCCTGAGATTGCTTCTGATAAACAAAGCATTGTTGATGTCCTCTGTAAGAATTCTCTCGGAAATAGGTATATTGCGGAAATGCAGCTCGCTCGTGATAAAGGCTTTGAAAAACGCGCTCAACTCTATGCTGCTAAGGCTTACTCAAGACAGTCTGGTAATTACATTGATTTTAAGAAAGTATTCTTTATTGCTATTTCTAATAGTACTCTTTTTCCTTCAGATGTTTATTATATTTCCACTCATAATATACGCGATATAAAGACTAACGGACATTATTTAAAAGATTTTCAATTTGTCTTTATTGAACTACCTAAATTTACAAAAAGCAAAGTAGAGCAGTTGGAAACTACTGTTGAGAGATGGTGCTTTTTCTTTAAGTATGCAGAAGAAACAACTGATGAAGATTTAAGAAAAATAGCAGAAAAATCACCGATAATAAAGTTAGCATATGATGAGTTAGATAAGTTTCATTGGAATGAGAAGGATCTCCTAGCTTATGAAGAAAGAGTAATGGATTTACAGAAAGAAGCTGCTATCTTGGAACAAAAACTTGATGATGCTACTCAAAAAGGTAGACAAGAAGGCATCCAAATTGGCGAAGAAAAAGGTAGAGCTGAAGGTAAGGAAGAGGGTATAGCAGAGGGCGAAAAACAAGCTAAAATAGCTGTGGCCAAAAACTCACTCAAGGCAGGTGTATCTATTGATGTTATCGCTGAAATCACTGGCCTTTCCTTAGATAAAATTAAGCAACTTGACCAGCAGAAGTAACTCCTCTCAGGCTCTTATTATCCGTAGGTTCTACAGTAATGCTGTTAAGTGAAGATATTGGTCGCTGTGACTTTTTCAAATTGCTATTTTCCCATTGTATAAATCTTTGTATTTGATCGTCATAATGATTCAGTTTATATTTCAGCTCAATGAGTGATCCTTTTCTGTCTAGTGATAGATTTACAGTCTTCTGACCACCTAGAGATGTCACTCTCATATTTTCCAAATTTCTTCTTTTAGGTGATATACACTGACCCTTCACTGAGCCTGGTAAAGTACAATCTTGCAACTCTGAGACTTGCTGCTGATTATCCATTTTTCTCCTTTTAGTTTTTGTACTCTCTGCATCTAAGAATCTTTTATTTCCTAGCAGTAATTCTTCACTTGATACTGAAGAAAAACTTTCGCTATTTTTTTCTACATAAAGCTCTTTTAAGATTGAGACACCCTTAGCATTCAAATCAGATTTTTCAAATTGTAAGAGCGATTCTCTTTTTTCTATCTCATTTCTTAAATATGTTAACTTGTCTTCACCTTCAGTAAATAATTCTTATATAGCATTTACAGTTCCTAAAGTGTCAGGATGATTTACTCCTATCACTTTCTCCTGTAATTCTTGCAATTGTTGGAGTTCTTGTAATGCTTTTTCCTTATCCTCTAAGCAGCTATGTAAAACAGCTATATAAAACTTCACAGATAGTACGTTAGGATGATTATCTAAAAATCCATAATTTTTTTGTAGCTTCAGTACTTCCTCAAAATATCGCAATGTTTTTTCTCTTAATTTCCTCTGAATGACTTTTTCTACTTCTATTTCAACAAAATAAGGAGCCGGTTGTAAGTACTGACTACCTTCTTGATTTATTAGAACATCTTGTAGATGCCTAAATAAAGCTTGTATACTCAATTCACGAGGTAAATCCTCTTTATGTGATAACTCTTCTTCATTTATAGTTACTTTTTTTCTTTCTTGAACCATAAAGAAATATGCTAGGGCATAGATATATTTTGTATCTAAATTATAAAATTCATACATCTCGGAAGGATCAAGATAAGGATCATCATCGGAGTTAAAATCACCTATTTTAAGGAAAATTTCATCTCTCAGTAGTCTTACATAGTGCAAAGTTGTAAGTGCATCAGTATATCTTTTTTGCATCACAAATACTTCAGCTATAATAACTGCTATATCTAGATGTTCTTCCATAAGTTCCATGATGTCTTCGCCATATAAACTATTGACTATAAAGTTATTGTATTTAACGTATGACAATGCTTCTTTATAATTTTTTTGTTTGAGATAAGTAGAAAGTATTTTTTTATCCAAAGTAAGAGAAGGAAGTGTATCATTTACCTTCTCGAGTTTTTTTAAATCCAGAAAGATTTTTAACGCTCTATCATATAGTCCCAAACCAGCTTGCGCGCAGGCAAACTCATATTTAATTAATCTTGAATATCTATCATCTACAGCAAGTAATTGATATAATTGTGACGTGAGATTGATAACTTTTTGATACTCATATAACTCATTTAAGCCACTTAAAATTAAACAAGGAAAATTCTTATTTTCTTCTATTAGATAGTCATATTTTTGACCATGATCAAACAAAGATAAGAGGTGAACTACATCTAAAAACCCTCCTTCAGTTTCAGATACCAATTTTATTATACAACTTAATATGTATTTTTCCTCATCTATGGTAAACTGTGAACGTATTACTTTTTTTATTAATTCATGCATGATATAAACCTTGTATTTACCTGGCTCTTTTGCACAAATTATGGAATACTGCTCTAGCAATTCGAAAATGGAGTATAGTTCATCCCCACATTTAATCCAGGCAAGAAATAAACTTGGATCAATTGCACTATGACCAAAATAAGCTATAGTATTTAAAATTTCAAGAATTTTCTCTCCAGAACACATCTCTTTTATTGTTTCCATCGAAAGTAGTAATGTTATTTGCAATATCCTATCGTATTCATTTTGCCTAGTGTTTAGTGGAAGTTTCTGATCAAACTTTTCGTACTGTACTAAATATTCAAAAATTCCAAATGCTTCTCTCAAAGGGCTTGATCCTTTGTTTTTAATACACGCTGCTGCTAGGTTTATAGCTAATGGAAAACCTTTGAGTTTTCTTATGAGTGCTTTTATTTGTTCATCTTGCGATCTATCTGCTATCTCTAAAATTCTTTTGACAAGTTGTACAGCTTCTTTTTCTTCAAGACTATCTAAAGATACTTCTGCTATATCTTGATAATCTTGATCAGAAGAAGTAAACAAGCAATCAAAACCACCTCTTTGACCTCTGATCTTTAAAATCTTCTCTACATCTTCTTTTTTAGCTCCCTGAAAAAGGAACAGGCATTTTTTCTTTCCTTTACCTTCCTCTCCTTTCATAAACATGGCTAACCTATCTCGAACAAGGTAATTAAAAGAACTTTCTATGGATAATATATCTTGAGTACTTACTTCATAGGCATGAAGATAAGCTCCTTTGTTTTCTTCAACAAACTTTCTAGCTAATTGAGTTTTACCAATACCAGATGGACCTACTATTATTACCTCTCCCCCCTGCAATTTTGTATATATCTCATCTATTTGTTCTTGCCTTCCAGTGAATTCTTCTACTGGATCACATACATCCTGAAAATTCATTTGCCCAAATAGAAATCCTAATTTTTTTACATTTGATAATCTTTTTATACTAGACCGAAAACTCCTAGATCTTGCTGCATTATCATGCTCTGATTCAAGTAGGTTGCTATAGTCTTGAGCGACTGTTTCAGCATGCTTTACAAATGCTTCTTTTACTTTTAGATAATAAGATAAATTTGGAATTGTTTTTAAATTGTTTTCCATCAAATATATAACATCACTATTTTTTTCAGTCCTTTCTATTATCTTTTTGCCTTTTCTTATTCCTTCTCCTTTAACTAAGTATCTCATATTCATATCTAAACTTTGTTTGCATCCTTGACAGAAAAGTAAGATATACTCGCTTAAAACGCTTACCTCTTGTTCAATATGAGATTTAATTTTTACGATAAGATCCTCAATTACTTTTTTGCTTGGCATTTGGATTTCTTTATTGACAATATAAAATACCTGCTCCACTTTAGCCTTAAACTCTTGTACATTTAAGGCATCTAAAGTATACACATAATTTTCAAGTTCTGCGTTTGTAGCTTTTACTCTGATATATCTTCTATCATATATTCTTTTCGACTTTTCACCCATAAGGGAACGGCGATAACCATACTTACTAGATTTATCTTCACTTCTTTTTCTATAATAGATAAAAGAGCCTTCACTGCCTTCTGCAATTCCGATACTTTCATATAAATCTTTAAGGTTATAACTTATTTCTCCATACTGCGCAGTCACCTCTTGCAAATATGTACTTAGAACAAGGGTTTCAGCTATCCCTATATAGCTTAAATCTCCATTGTGTTCTTTCTGAATGTAGTATTCGATTATCTTATCTACAATATCATCTGCTATCTTTGAAATATGATCGAAACCCATTTTCTCAAACTGCATTTCAAAACTTTGAAAAATATTGCATCCAGCATCTACTAATATTTTTCTAAAGCCCAGTTTATATTCATTAAATGTTTCTATTAAGTCTGATAGATTAATAAAATTTTTTGTCGCTTTTATTACATTACCTGTTCTCAAAGATGCCCTCATACCAAATATTGCCAAGTCATCTGTATTCATTGAACATCCAAAAATACTTCGCACAAACCTATTAATGCTCACTCCATCAGAAAACATTTGGTTCCCCTCTCTCAGTGTACTCGCAAGTACGTCATATATAATAAGTCTCGTTTCAAATGATTGAATGAAACTCAGAACAAACTTCATCAAATTTGAATACTTTACTTGATAAAATTGATAATGATTACCTTCTTTGTAGGATAAGCGTATTTTATTACAATATTTTTTCTCTTCATTGTATATATGATCTTTTGAACCTTTCTCAGACACTATTATCGCTGTATTTAGTAGATCAGACATTGTATTTATTTCATGCTTTCCACCCCAAGCTTTAGGCATTTCCATACACTTTAAGTATGTGTCAAATATAAATTCCTGAACTTCATTTCGGTTTTTTATCTTGTTAAGTTCAGTACAAATTTCCTTTACTGCACTTTTATCAAAAGAATTGGGTTGGAGTTTACTAATATCAATATTATACTGCTTAATTTTTTCAGCACCGAATTCATATTCAAACTCTCTTTTAAAGGTACCTCCTGTAAAATAACTTCCACTTTGACTCTCAAAAAGATCCATAATCTCAACCTTATTTTCAAATCTTCTTTGGCTGAAACATACTGCATCAGCAACTTCACTACGAAATGTCTTCGTTACCAACTGCCTCATTACACTATCTTCATAAATATTTGCATTACTCTGCATTAGCCTTTGAATTGAATGTACATCATGGTCGCTCGTAAATAATTCTTTAAACCTTTCATGGAAGGCATAATCATCAAATTTTACGGGAGTTAAGTAAGCTAAAGCAACAGACCAAAATAAGCAACTGCCATCTCCCGGTACATCAACTTCTTCATATGAAATAAGTGGTTGCAGTATCTTAGCGATATCTTTTCTGTTATTATCTTTAGCAATATCTATAGGAGTCTTTCCCTCTCCATTTAAAACATCAACTTGCCCTCCTATCTTTAGCAAAAACCTAACAATTTTTAATTCTCCCACACAAGCAGCAATATGTAGCGGTGTATCATTATATTGATTCACCTGAAAATTAACGTTTAGACTCGGATATACCTTAAAAAAACTTTTCAGCTTTTCAAGCTTTCTATCTTCTAGAAGACTAGAATCCTCTATAATATTAGTAAACTCTCTTATTAATAGTGTCTCGCTCAAGATTGGCTCAAAATGGAAACCTCCTTTATTTATTATATGTATAGTATTTTTTTCATTATAATCTGTACTTACAGGTTTGTATGTTAACTCATCAATAAGATACCCTGACCATCCACATATATGAAGATCTTCAATAACATGCAGCTTAATATTATATTCATTACAAATCATACTTCCCTCAATCTCAACCCTACCCCATATAGGAGCTTGTAATGTACTTCCATACTTTGAGCCAGTTAATGCTTGATGCAAGGGTAGATTTGTGCTCTTCATTTTTTCTATATCTTCAACAGTATATTCTATGCTATCCAAGTAAGCATTTCATAATTCATCATCATTAATACCAGGCTGCGGAAGTATTACTGTAGAATCTTGACGGTTTCTAGCATCTGCTATAATCTTTTCTTTCATTTCTTGACTAATTAAAGCTTACTTCCTACAAACTTCTCTCAAAGATTTCACAGTAAAGTTTGTTCCAGGATTTAATTGCTTAAGTCCTTGTGCAACTGCATCAAAGAAACAATCCCCTCTTTCAATTGCTTTCCCTATTGTAAAACCTTCTGGCAGGTTTAATATTTGCTGATTACTGGATAGTAGTATATCTTTTCTTTTTGCTTTTGTTGACCTAACTTCTTGCTTAAAGGGTCCTAGATTTTTCTCTGCACGATTTACAGAACATGATGCGTTGAACATAATAACCCCCCAGTATTGGTTATATTGAATATTGCTACATTATGGTCAATAAAATCAGCAGAACAAGAACTTTTTTAGCATTTTATTTTAGTTTGTATTTTTAAAACTAAAGCCAGTGCTTGCAAAAACACTTCTATTTTTTTTACTGCAATGTACTAAATGATATCACTACTTTCAATACCCAAAATCATCTAGTGAGAGAAGAGTTTTTCTTGGAATGCGTTGGTCTACCAAGTGTACCATACGAACTTTTTTTATATTCTGAATGGCTTTGTTGCATAGCTAGTGTTGGTTGAGGTTATTGTAAGAAGAAAAGCTTTTTAATATATGGCTACTAACGCATTTTGTTGTAAAATAGGCATTTTTCAAACAAGTACAACTTATGCCACAAAAAATGAGAGTAAGTAACCAAAGAGAATATAACGAGTTTCTCAAAAAAAGAGGAAATGTTTTTCATTTTGTTAATCAAGCCATAGAAAATTGGTATGAAAATAGTCCAAAAGTTGCAGGTGGCAATAACACTTATAGTGATAAAGTTGTAATTTTAATACACATATCTTTTTAGAATTGGCTTGAGACAAGCTGTAGGTTTTGTAAAAGGTTATATGGTACAAATAGGCAAAAAACTTAAGATTATCAGCTATACACAAGCTTCCAGAAGATTTAAAAAGCTTAATTTGAAGATTGATGACCATAGAAGCAATAAAGACGATCTGGAAAATGTTGAAATTGCCGTAGATAGCACTAGAGTTAGTATCTACAATAATAACGGTGGGCATAGTAAGCTTAATATTTGAAAAAGAAAATACAGTGGTTATGGTCAAGTAAGAAAATTACATGTTGTTTTAAACATAAATGATAAGAAAGCAATAAGCATGAACTACACTAGTGGTGTTGCTGTAGACTATTTGCCGGTCTGCGATATGTTAGAAGAAGTCAGTGATAAATATAACATTTGTTCTATTCGAGCAGATGCGGCTTATGATATAAAAAGTGTGTATAAAGAATGCAGAAAATACAATATTGTGCCTATTATTTGCCCTAGGAAGGATACTAAAATTTGTTTAGCTGACTACTTATCAGAAAGAAACAAGTATATTAGTAGAATTAGGTCATATGAGAATTATGAAGATGGTATTAATGAATGGAAGAAAAAAGTTAAGTATGGAGCACGGTCTTATATTGAAGTCTTTTTCTATAGGTTGAAGCAAATATTTGGGTTTAGCTTGAAAAATAAATCAGAGGTAAATCGTGAAAAAGAGCTGTTAATTAAGTGCTACTTATTGAACAAATTTACTGATATAGGTATGGCTAAATTTAAATTAGCTGCGTAAATTCACTGTGATTTACATGCCTATCAGTGCTATGCAACAAAGCCATTCTGACTTTGCTATACACTAAAACTAGCCATATTAGCCCATTTCATCCATATCTACATACGAACTAATTTGCTCAAGCTTATAGAAATAATTTAAATCTTCTATTTTTATAACCTTATTTTTACGCGGCTTGTTCTCACAAATATACGATGTTTTTATGTTTTTTAAAAAAGTAAACATTCAAGATTTTTATGATGCTAAAGGAACCCATGTTTTCTATATAAACGTAAATATCTCTCATGCTCTCAATCAGCAGCAATTTTACTATTATTTAAGCACTAACATAATAACATTAGATAATGGTGTTGGGTACACACAAATGGGTGTTAGAATGAACTATGCAAAAGTTACTAAACGTATTGCAGCGTATTTAGTTGACCAAACAATATTTTTAGTCTGCTGTTCATTCTTTTTTTTATTAATTTCATTTATATTACCAGAAGAATCTCTTACTAACTTTTTTAATTATGTCTTTCCTGATACTGACATTGATACAGAACTCATATCAAAACGATATGAAATATTAGAAGACTTAGGTACATTACTAGCAAGTTTAGTATATATAGCATTAGAAGTATTAATGATAAATAAGACTTGGTTGGACTCCAGGAAAATTGCTATTTGGTATATACATAAAGGATGCAAACACACTGAAAAACATTGCTTTTATGCAAGTAGTAATAAGAAGCACTTTCAAGACGTTTTTGTTTGTATTTCTCGATACTTATGAGTGGTTTTTAATTTCACCAGTATTGGTCCTAATGCTTATACCTATAATATTTGATCAACGTAAACAGCTTTTCTACGATAAAATTGCAAAAACAGTAGTAATGGATTATAGATCTGAAGAATGCTACCCAAGATTAAACTGTGTATATGTGGAAATAACTAGACGCGCTGTAGCAACATGTAATAGTTTAGACTTGATCTGACAGAAGAATTGAAAACTAATATCAGTCTTTTGTTTAATGTTACTAATATTTTTCTGATAAGCAATATGCATACTATCAAAAAAGGTTTGCATAGGCATAGCAATATTTACCTGAATGTGGTCTAGATCTATTGTAAGAATGCACCCAATGGTCTACGTCTAACTGAAGTTCTGCCAAAGAGGTGTAAATTTTCTTTCTAAAGATAATATTGTAACATTCATCTTGCATAGTTCTATGGAACCTTTCACATATGCCATTAGTCTGTGGAGAACGAGCTTTGGTTCGAGAATGATCAATATTTTCTACCCCTAAATATAGCTGGTAAACGTGATTTTCAGGTCTGCCACAATACTCTGTACCACGATCCGTCAAAACACGTAGCAATGATACTTTCTGTTCATCAAAGAACGGTACTACCCTATCATTAAGAAGATCTGCAGCTGTGATAGCAGTCCTTTCTGTGTAAAGCTTAGCAAAAGCAACTCTGGAATAGGTATCAACAAAGGTTTGCTGGTAAATTCGTCCAATACCTTTGATATTACCAACATAATAACTGTCTTGGCTACCTAAGTATCCTGGATGCTCTGTTTCAATTTCTCCATGGGCCTCTTTATTCTTCCTTAGCCTTTTCTAGAGCTGTTATCTGTTCTTCTGTTAAAATGATACCATCCTGAGCTACTTTTGCTTCTAATGCCTTTAACCTCTTTTTAAAATTTTCAAGATCGTTTCTTTGCCACACTGATCTTATTCCACTTGCAGAGATGAGAATTCCTCTCTTTTTCAGTTCGTTTGCTGCTCTTTCTTGTCCGTATGCTGGAAACTCTATTGCTATTTCAACTACTGCTTTTTCTATATCCTCCGACACTCTATTTGCATACAATGGCTTGCTTTTGCTTATCTCGTGTAAAGCCTCTTCTCCTCCTGTTTCATACAGTTCTTTGAAGCGGTAAAATGTATCCCTTGAATATCCCATTACTTTACACGCCTGTGATACATTTCCTAATTGCTTTGCAAGTTCTAGCAATCCCAACTTTGGTTTTAGTATTTTTTCTTGTGTTGTATTCATATCTGACACTCCTTTAAAACTTGTTTATATTTTTATCTTACTTTGTTTGCTTGTCAGATCAAATCTAAACTATTACAGAGTTGATCATTGGCTGCGTTCTTACAATGAGACAAGGCCTCATTCAGGCAAATATTGCTATGCCTATGCAAACTTTTCTTGATAGCAAACAAATTGCTTTTCAGAAAAATATTAGTAACATTAAACAAAAGACTGATATTAGTTTTCAATTCTTCTGTAAGTTAATTCTCACCTGTCAGATTAAGTTGTGTCTAGTACATATAACTGCACTAACTTACTAATACTTAAGTATGGGGGTACAGAAACGTATACATGTTGACGCAATTCTACCTCTCTACTTGATTATTTGCACATACTTCTTGTACAATTTCTTTAGCTTTCTGTTCAATATCTCCAACTAATACTGGATATCGATATTTTGTTATCCACACTATGTGATACATATACAGAGTGACTGCTTTTTCTATAATATTCCACATTCTTTGAGATTTTTCACCTTAAAATTATATTCTTAAAAGGATGGACTTTAAGTCCAGGGTTTTTCTCCCAAATTTGGTACAATAAAATCTAACGTGACTTCGCGCCAAATGTGATGCTGCTCAGCAGGTAAGCCAATTAACGGGCTACATTTATATACTGCACGCATTGCATTATCTGCTGCTGATCTAAAAAGAGGATTATTTTGATAAGAACTACTATCTGCTACGTTGGCTACAACGATCTCGCCTTTACTGGATAATAATAAGTTAATTTTTATACTAAAACTTTCTTTATAAACTATGCCCTCAGGAATGCTCCAACACTCTGTCAGTTTATCCCTTATAGAATTAATAATTTCTGTTACAGCCAATTCATCATCTTTGTTCTCAATATTTTTCTTATCTCTTATTTCATTTTTCACCTCTTTAATGCCTTCTCTTAGTTTTCTTTCTACACCCTTTTTTCTTTTGGGAATTGGAATATCCTCATCAATTTCCTGTATTTCAATAATTTGCCTCGGTTGTACTAACTCAACTAATTCTTTTTTTCTTTGTGGTATAGGAATAACTGACGAATCATCCGTTTGGGCTTTCATTGAAAAAAGCAAAAAACAACATAGAAACAAAAGAAGAATATAATTAAAATAGAGAGGGCGCATATGTTAAGCAGCTTGTTTTACTGGTTTAAAGCTAATATTGCACATAAAGTCAATATATTTCAGTTGACTTAAACTCAAATTTGCTACACTAATTTTATTATCTCTATAATATCATATGGTCAATATACTCTAAATGAGATGGAAAGATGAAGGTGTTATTATAGCTGTTAAAAAATACGGTGATAAAAATTTAATTCTTTCTCTATTTACAAAAAATCATGGAAAGTGCAGAGGATTAACTAGGTTAACAAACAATAGCAATTATAAGTTTCAAATAAGTAATCTATTACATGCAGAATGGAGTGCTAAGCTACCTGAAAATCTAGGTTTTTTAAAGTGCGAATTGATTGAATCTCCATTTCATCATTTCTTTCAAGATAGGTTAAAAAGCATTGCTATTGTTTCTTTCTCGTCTATATTAGAAAAAGTGCTTCCAGAAAGTGAATCCTGCATCAAGTTGTATGGTAATTTTAGACACTTCATCGATGTAATAAAACATAATAGCCAGTTTTGGCAAAGTCATTACCTTAACTTAGAGCTTCTGCTTCTTACGCAACTTGGATTTAAGTTAGACCTATCAAAATGTGCTGTAACAGGTGTGAAAGAAAATCTACAATTTATTTCTCCAAAAACTGGTAGAGCAGTGTCAAAAAAAGTAGGTGACTGTTATGCAGATAAATTACTACCTTTTCCACAGATGTTGCATGATGTATACAATAACAACCTACAAAATAGCTACTCATATCAAGAATTCAGACTAGGGTTAAAAATTACAGGGTATTTTTTAAATAAATATCTATTTCTGCAGTTAAATGCGAAATTTCCGGAGTTGAGAAATTTTATGCTATCATTTGAATCTTAGTTACTACTTATTTGAAAGAACTTCAACCAGTAACCACTCTATTTCTACCACTGTTTTTTGCTTTATATAAATATTTGTCAGCACGTACTATAAATTTTTTAACATCATCAAGGTCAGATCTTTGCATTGCTGAAATTCCAATGCTCACAGTTACATTATGGGTTGTATTTTTACCCACAAGTATAAAAGGTTCTTTGGCAATAATTTTCCTTATTCTCTCTGCAATAGTATACGCATCTGATACATTGGTATCTGGCATTACAACAACAAATTCCTCACCACCAAACCTAGCTAATAAATCTGTCACTCTGATATTTTCAGAAATTCTTTTCTGTATTTCCTTTAAAAGTTCATCTCCAGCATTATGCCCAAAGTTATCATTCACCATCTTAAAATAATCTATATCAAGTATCATAAGAGATAAACTTCTATCTTTTTCCACAGAATCCTTAACAATATTTCTTAAGTGTGCATCAAAATATCTTCTATTATAACAGTTAGTTAATGGATCCTTTATAGACATTTCTACATTATTAAATAAATTCATTCTCAAGGCATCTTGATACCTTTTGCGTTTCACTTGCAAATTAACCCTAGCTATTAATTCACTCTCATCTAAAGGTACTGTTAAATAATCATTAGCACCTACATCAAGTGCCTTTACTAAATTGCTTTTATCATAATCTTCAGAAAGGATCAGAATTGGTGTATAACGTGTTTCCACTTTACTACGAAACTTAGAACACAACCGTAGGCCGTCAGTTTTTGAAAACTGCATGTCAGAAATAATCAGGTCGTAATTATCCTTAATACCAACCTTTAATGCTTCTTTTGGATCGTGCAGTATTTTAATTGATCTGAAGCGTTGCTTTAGAACATTGTGTATCTGCTCTGCTTGAAAGGTGTCCTCATCTACAACAAGTATGTTAGCATCAAAAATCTGATTAGAATAATCCATAATACTGCTTTCTGCTACTCCACCAATCTCAGCATTAGTTTCTCCTCTCAAGCACAACTCATCTATTATCATCTTTAAGCGCACAAGAGACTTAATTCTTGCAGATAAAGCAGTTTCATCTATCGGCTTAGTTAGAAAGTCATCCGCACCAGCATTAATTCCTTCCACTCTATCATGAGTGTCATGCAGCGCAGTTACCATAATTATTGGAATATAAGTCGTTAAGGGATCATTCTTTAGCTTCTTACAAACCTCAAAACCACTCATTTTTGGCATCATGACATCAAGTAAGATAATATCTGGCTGCTGTTCCGCTACTAAATCTATCGCCTCCTCGCCATCATAAGCTACAATAACTGTATAGTACTCTGCTTTTAGCTGAGCCTCCAAAAGCTTAACATTAGATGGTATATCATCTACTACTAGGATTTTTGCTGTCATTTTTTGTACTATCTAAATTGTAAGTAGGATAAAGCTTGCCATCTTCACCAATTATGTAATTGACTTTTTCAACGTTATGCCCTTCATATAATTCTTTAATTCCGGTATCCTTCAACAATTTCCTAACTCTTGATTTTACAACCCAGAAATACCTATATATATTTTTAATAAGATTAAGAAATACAGGTACTTTACTTTTATCAAAAACAATTATACTCACTAAAGCTACAACTAAAATTTCTGAAAGACCTATATTAAACATTTTTCCTATGAAGCAAGTACTTTAACTCTCCTGATTATGAGTATTAATTTACTTAAATCAAGTTTAGAAGCAACCATCTCATCTAAAAAGCTATTGTAACGCTCTATATAATCCTTATCATTAAGAGCCCAAGTTTGAACCTTATCTACATGATTATCAGTAGCTTTTATAACTTTAACAGCTAGCTTATGATGATAATTGCTTAAATCATCTAATAAATCATTAATTAAGCTGCGATCCCAATAAGAAGAATGGCTTTTAATCTTGACAGCAATTGTTCTAATCATATCAAACCTTAGCAGCGACTTTAATTTAAAGTATATTCTACCAGCTTCAAAGATTGATAAAGATGTCTGTTCAGCAATAGATATAACGTCCAGCGCATAAATAAGAATACGTAAATCAGCAACCTTTTTTGCTAGATCTTTATTTATGTTAAGCTCTACCAAAGAGGTTAATCCATGATTATAGATCTTTAACAGGCGATCATCTAAAACATCATGGCCTAAAGTTTCAATTGTACCCCTAAATTTTGTAACATCATCTAGTTCTGTAAGATTAAGTTCACCAAGATTTTTTACTAACCAAAATGACACTCTACCAATAAATTTTTGTACATTTCTCACTATTTGTAAATACAAATCGGCATCAATTTTGCCATCCAATTCATCAATTTCATGCCAAAGGCTATTTAAATTATATAGGTGATTCACAACAATATATATGTTAACTGCTTCATGTACTCTAATTCCAGTACTCTCAACCAAGTTATTAATAAATATACAGCCCATCTTATTTATTACATCATTTGCAATGCAAGTAGAAATAATTTCCCTGCGAAGTTGGTGTTTCAATATGGAATCCTTAAATTTTATTACCATCTTTTTAGGAAAATAACCTAGCAAGTAGTTATGAGATATAAGATCTTTTTCAGACAGATCGGAATGTATAATTTCATTTTTTATTCCTGTTCTAGCATAAGACATTAGAACAGAGAGCTGAGGAGAACTGAAACCTTCTGCACCAGTTAACATCCTTGCTATCTCTTCTTCAGTTGGAAGAAATTCTACGCTTCGGTTTAACAGCCCAGATTTTTCTAAACTGAGTAATAATTTATGGTGCTGCTCCAACTTTTCTTTAGCTTGCAAGCACTCAAGAAGCAATGCTTTTGTTTCAATCCTGTTATGATTTTCAAGTACCTTAGATGCAACTTCATCTATCATGCTAGCCAGTATTTCATTCCTTTTTTCCAAGGAAATTCCCCCTTCTTTCATAATTGCAACAAAAGCAATCTTGATGTTAACTTCAAGATCAGAACATATTACTCCTGCTGAATTATCAATAAAATCTGCATTGATATACCCACCTATTTTAGCGTATTCTACCCTTCCAAGCTGCGTGCAACCAAGGTTGCCACCCTCTATAAACATAGAAGCTCTAATATCATGACCGTTTACTCTTAATTCATCATTTGCTTTATCGCCAACCATGCCATGGCTTTCACTTTTTGCCTTAACAAAGGTGCCAATTCCTCCATTCCATATGAAATCCACTTTTGCCTTGAGCAAATATCGAATCAAATCATTTGGAGATAATGTATCTTCCATTATATCAAAGCACTTTTTCATTTCTTGAGAAATTTCTACTTGTTTGCTACTACGTTCAAATATCCCGCCACCATGAGAAATCAAATCTCTATTGTAATCCATCCAAGTGGAAAACGGTAATTCAAAGAGCCGTTTACGCTCCACGAAACTCTTTTCCGCATCAGGATTTGGATCAACAAAAATATGCATATGATTAAATGCTCCAATTAAACTCATATTTCTTGAAAGCAGCATACCGTTCCCAAATAGATCGCCAGCCATATCTCCAATTCCAATAACAGTTGTATCCTGGTAAATATCCTTATTCATTCTCCAAAAATGGCGTTGTGCTGCAATCCATGCACCTCTTGCTGTAATACCCATCTTTTTGTGGTCATAACCTGCTGATCCACCAGATGCAAATGCATCTTCGAGCCAAAAGTTATATTCAGAGGATATTTCGTTTGCATAATCAGAAAATGAAGCAGTGCCTTTATCTGCTGCAACTACCAAATATGGATCATCTTCGTCATACCTAATCACATTTTCTGGTGGAGTTATTTTGCCATCAACTACATTATCAGTAATATCAAGCATTCCTCTGATGAAATTCTTATAGCATTCAACACCTTTCTCCCTTAAAATGTTTTTGTCTTTATAAACTTGCTTTATTACAAACCCACCCTTTGCGCCAACAGGTACAATGACCGCATTTTTTGTCATCTGGGCTTTCATGAGTCCCAAAACTTCAGTGCGAAAATCTTCCGTTCTATCCGACCATCTCAAACCACCACGAGCCAACTTCCCTCCTCTTAGATGTATTCCCTCAAAAAGGTTTGAATAAACATACAATTCACGGTATGGGCGCGGATCAGGTAAACCATTTATTTTACTTGAATCAAATTTGATAGATAAGTATGGCTTATCATCTTGATAATAACTGGTTCTCAAAATTGCCATTATCAAGTTAAATATCGAACGCAAAACGTAATCATGTGAAACGTTGCTGATCTCTTTTAGTAGTTCTTCAATTTTTTCCTGGAAAATGTTAGTAGTTTCTGCTCTATCAATATCTATATTAGGATTGAATCTTGCACGAAATAGCTGTATCAGATATTTCACTATTTTTGGGTACTCTGAGACCACTTTTTGGATATATTCTGGGTTATAGTTAAATAACGTCTGCTTTAGATAGGCACTTAGCACCCTAATAAGAAGTACTTCCTTCCATTTGAGCCCAGCAATAATGATCAAACTGTTGAAATAGTCATTTTTAATTTCCTTGTTGAACACTTTTGCAAGCGTTATTTCAAATTGCTCTTTCAGAGTAATGTCACTTATTAACTCATCGACTCTTGACAACACAAAGTGGTGTATCCATATTCCACCATTGATTTCTATATAATAACCATTATGAGATAGAATTTTTGCTCCCAAATTCTTAGTAATTTTTAATATCTTTGATAATTCAAGACCACCATTGCTTGGAGTATAAACTTTTAACTGATAGTTAAGATTGTCACAAGTAAGTCTCAAATCAACCTCACTTACTCCTTTCTTCCTTACTATCTCCAATTTTTTCATGTCGTAATATGCATCATGAGGTTCAAAATTCTCTTGATAGCTTACCGGAAATGCATTGGAATAGCGGATGAATACATCCTCAACAGTGCTAAAAGTATTATATAAATTGTCTATAAAACGATCTTCCCACTTTTCCGTAATGTTTCTTAATTTGTTTTCGATACGCAAAACTTCATAATCAAGAACGCTAGCATTTTTGGCCTTTAGTACTACATGTAATTTCATCAGATCATATTCATTGATAATGTGATTGTTATAAATATCTGAACTTCCTGCACTTGTTTCATCCTTCAATATATCACGTATCTTGAACATTAGCCTAGCGCTAGCATAACGCATCGGTATCAGTACTATGCAACTAATACAGTTCCCTAGCTTTCTCAAAAATAACTTGACTCTTGGTCTAATCGCAAGAGACATGATCGAGGTGCAAGTTTCAAATAACTCGTCTTCATTTGATTGGAATAATTCGTCACAAGAAAATGCCTGTAAAATGGAAATTAAAGCTTTATTGTTATGGCCACCAGGAACAAATCCTGCCTTTTTTTCTATTGTTGTAACCTTATCCTTTATTAACGGAATAGTTCGAATATCTTGCACTTCTGCTATAGAAGTAAATAGCCCAAAAAAATGCTGTTCCCTTATTACATCACCCTGATCATTAAATTCTTTCACTCCTATACAATTCATATAGGTACGCCGATGAACTATTGAGATTAGGTCTGATCTTAGTATGTATAAAGAATTCAAGCTTTCAGAAGAAATTGATGAATTTTGGTACTCTTCACTTGCTCTCATTAACCCGAGGCTCTCCTTACCACTTAGAGCAAGCTTTCCTTCTTTATTAGTAATGTATTCTTGATAACCTAAAAATACAAAATTGTTATTTTTCAACCAAGCTAGAAAATCTCTGCCTCCAGCATCCAATGCCGGAAGCTCAAGAAGCTTCTTGAGCATCAATTGCCAGTCCTTTACAACGCAGTTAACTGCTTTTAGCGTCTTTCGTAGAGATTCTTCTAGTGTATCAACAAAGCTACCACTTATGCCTTTAATAATTACATATATTACTGACTCTTTGATTCCATTACTTTCTTCCAAAAGATGAATTTTATCTATTAGGCTATTTTTTCTTTGAACATTAATTATGCTGTTACTATAATAGCATATAGTTAAACCGTGTGACTTAATAGTGGAAATGACAGAATCCACTAAAAAGGGCATGTCATAATTTGTGATTTTAATTATAGTGAAATTGCCTTCTATTCCTGAAATATCATTTACATTACTTACTGCCAATTTACTTTCTTCTTTTTCTTTTTTAAGAATGAAGTTGTATGCATCTTCTGCAATGTATAAAAGAAATTTATCGTTGACTTTTAGGTCACTATTATAAACAAAATTATAAAAGTACTGTATAAACTCTTTAATTTTTTCTTTCTCTTTTTTATTCCCTTGATCAACTAGCTTAAATAAAGACTCAACATTAACATTATGATTTATACACATTTTTCAAAACAAAAATACACAGCGAATCTAGATCTTTTTAACTAAGATTTCGTTACCAGAAGTATACACCATTAGTTCATCTCCTTCTACTATTTCCCCCGATAAAACTAACTTAGCTAGATTATTTTGAATGCATTCTTGTATTACCCTTTTCAGAGGCCGCGCTCCATATTCAGGGTCATATCCAATTTGTGCTATTAGTTCTTTAGCTTCTTGCGATAAACTAATACTCAGTTTACGCTTAGCAAGCATCTTTTGTAAATAAGAGAATTGAACATCTATAATTTTATCAATGTCATCTTTGGTTAAGCTGTGGAATATAATAATTTCATCCAGTCTATTTAAAAATTCTGGACGAAACGCTGACTTAACTATTTTCATCACCTCATCTTTCACAGATTCGGTAGTTCCTCTTAGCATTATCTCAGCGCCAAGGTTAGAAGTTAAAATCAGTATGGTATTGCGAAAATCAATTAATTTGCCATGGCTATCGGTGAGTCTACCTTCATCCAAAATCTGCAGTAATATATTAAATATATCTGGATTTGCCTTTTCTATCTCATCAAACAAAATTACCTGATATGGTCTTCTTCTTACTGCTTCGGTTAATCTGCCACCTTGTTCATAACCAACATATCCTGGAGGCGCACCAATTAACTTTGAAACGGAGTGTTTTTCCATATACTCTGACATATCAAAGCGTAGAAGTGCTGATTGATCATCAAACAAAAATTCGGCAAGAGATTTTGCTAACTCTGTTTTTCCAACTCCGGTTGGACCTAAGAATAAAAATGAACCAAAAGGTCGATTAGTATCCTGAACACCAGAACGGGAGCGCCTTACTGCATTACTTATCGCTTCAATTGCATCTCTCTGCCCTATTACTCTTTTTCCTATTTCATTTTCCATGTTAAGGAGCTTTTCCTTTTCACTATGCATCATGTTATCAACTGGAATGCCTGTCCATTTTGAAACAATATTTGCAATATCACTCTCAGTAACTTCTTTCTTTAGGAAACTATCAGTAACTTTTTCCTGATTTTTTAACTCATTTTCAAGTTGAGGAATCACACCATACATCAACTCCCCTGCCCTTCCTAAATTTCCATTGCGCTGAGCCAATTCTAGCTCTTTCCTCGCGTTATCCAATTTTTCAGCAGTTTCTTGTATTTTAGCTATTTTATTCTTTTCCATCTGCCATTTACTGCTTAAGTCAGCAATTTTACTGTTTAGACTCTCAATTTCCTCATTTATCTTTTTTAAACGTTGCTTAGAGTTCTCATCACTTTCTTTTTTCAAAGCCTCTGACTCAATTTTCAGCTGTATAATCTTTCTTTCAAGCTCATCAACAACCTCAGGCTTGCTGTCCATTTCAATTCTAACCCTACTTGCTGCTTCATCAATTAAATCGATCGCTTTATCAGGTAAAAACCTATCTGTTATATATCTATTAGAAAGCTTTGCAGCAGTGATTATTGCACCATCTGTGATTCTAATACCATGGTGCACCTCATACCTCTCCTTCAAACCCCTCAGTATTGAAATAGTATCAGTCTCAGTCGGTTGAGAAATAAACACAGGCTGAAAACGCCTTGCAAGCGCAGGATCTTTCTCTATATGTTGACGATACTCATCCAAAGTTGTAGCCCCTATACAGCGAATTTCTCCACGCGCAAGAGCAGGCTTGAGCAAATTTGAAGCATCCATCGCACCACTTGTCGCTCCTGCTCCCACTAAAGTATGAAGCTCATCTATAAACAAAATAACTTTTCCCTCTGCTTTTGAAATCTCATTAATCACTGCTTTTAGTCTCTCTTCAAACTCCCCTCTAAATTTTGTTCCAGCAATTAATGCACCAAGATCCAAAGCTAAAACTTTTGCATCACGCAAACCAAGTGGTACATCATTTGCAACAATTCTGTTTGCTAAACCTTCAACTATTGCAGTTTTTCCAACACCAGGTTCACCTATCAGTACTGGATTATTTTTTGTTCGCCTCAACGATACCTGCATAGTTCTTCTGATTTCCTCATCACGACCAATTACAGGATCAAGCTTACCTTGCATAGCAAGCTCTGTAATATCTTTTGTATACCTCTTTGCCGCATTTAATTTTTCCTCGCTATTTGGAGAGTCTGCACTGCCACCTTTTCTCATTTCTGCAATAACTGAATTTAATTTTTGCGGTGTTACACCACCTTCTGCTAAAATTTTACCTACAATTTCATCTTTTTGTGCAGCAAGGCCCTGCAACAACCGCTCAACAGTAACAAATGTGTCTTTATTTCTCCTCGCAATACCAATTGAATCATCAAAAACTTTTGCTACCTCTCTTGAAAGCTGAAGTCCACCACTACCTGGTCCTCCAACCACTGGAAACTTTTTAATTGTACTACTCACAGCATCAGAAATATTCTGAATATTTCCACCACAAGTGCCTATCAAATCCTGAACTAAACCTGACTCATCTTCAAGCATTACTTTAAGTAAATGTTCAGGCATAAAAATCTGATGCCCAGCTCCCAATGCTTTCATTTGAGCGCTCTGGATTAGGCTTTTTGCTTTTTCGGTAAATTTATTCAAGTCCATAATACAAATTTAACTCATACTTGCTGATATATATAACAACTACTTTCTCAATTTTAAACTTAAAGTCATTCAGCATTCAACCACTATGGATTTCAATCCATAGTGGTTGAATATTTGATCATAGGGCTTATCTTTGTTATGCCTTGACCTTAACACAGCTACATTTCTAGGTTTTTTTCCATCATCGTTTATAATGTTAGGATTAGCGCCTTTTTCTAGCAAAAATTTGATAATCCTTAAATCACCATAATATGCAGCATTATGTAGTGCTGTGCTTACATACTTGTTAATAATGTTTACGTTAACTCCCTCATCTATTAAAAACCTAACTATCTCTAAACATCCCCTTCTGCAGCGTAATGTAACGCAGTTAACTTAGGCATGTGTGTATCAGTATCTAATAAATTTTTTACTGAGAATTTTACAGTTTCTAAGTTACAATTTTGAGAAGCAATGCGTAATATCGTTTTATAATTATCTGCAGCTTTTGCCTTCATGTAGTAATAGGTAGCAATAATACATACTATTACTGTTATAAGCCACTAAAAATGCAGCTTGTTTTTTGTATCTTGACTCAATTTATCCATATTCAACATCTTTTTAATATTAAATAGATCATTTACTCATTTTTTATTAACATTACTTACTCAAAGATGCTGACAACATAGTAAGGTAACCCGAGTTGGCTTTGTTGCATAGCGAGTAGAGATGGGAGAAAAAAGGGAGAAAACCTAAAGAAAGTGGTTACTTTATTAAGAAATGAACATTTTGTAGAGTATATGCCAAAGAAGATGAAAGTCAGTAATCATTAAAGAGTATAATCAATTTTTAGAAAAAAGAGGAAATGTCTTTCATTTTATCGATGAAGCTATAGAAAACTGGTACGAAAGTTCAGAAAAAATTCCTGGAGATTTATAGCGATAAGGTTGTTATTGCAGTACATATAGTCGTTAATCTATTTAGAATAGGCTTAAGGCAAGCAGTTGGATTTATAAAAGGATATTTACAAAGTATAGTGAAGAATCTCCAAGTATTCACAAGCTTCTCGTCAAACTTAATTTGAAATTATGTGACCACAGAACAGATAAAAATGACATAGAGAATATTGAAATTGCTATAGATAGTACTGTAATGCATATTTATAGTAACAGTACTCAACATAACAAAGATAACGCCAAGATAAGGAAATATAATGGTACAGATCAAATAAGAAAGCTACATGTTGCTTTGGACGTAAACAGCAAAAAGGCAATAGCAATTCGATATACTAATTTTCTTTCACATGATAGCATCTAAAATACTAAAGGAAATGGGTGATATCTATAAGATTAAGTCTCTGCGTGCAGATGGAGCTTATGATACAGATGATTTATATAAGTTGTACAATCAATACAATTTGAAACCCATCATAAAGCCAAGAAAAAATGCAAAAATCTGCAGCAATATAGATTCTCTATCAGAAAGAAACAACAACATTAGTATAAGGAAAACTTACCCACTGGAAAAAGAAGACAAGGTATGAAATACGTTCACGTATCGAGAGTTTTTTCCTGAGGCTCAAAAAAACATTTGGATTTAGTTTTAAGAATCAATCTGAGGTAAATCGCTCTCAAGAGGTGCTTTTAAAATGCTATTTGATTAATAGCTTTACTGATATAGGTATGCCTATTTTTAAATTTGCCTCGTAAATTCCTTTCATTACTCCTCCTCATTCCTTGCCATTCAACAAAGCCTCCCATCTCTACTCGCTATTCAACAAAGCCTGGGAAGGGCTATACTTGGCAGTGGCTACACTTCTTACGGCAGAGCGATAAATGATTGCTGGTTAACCAAATGCTAGGAGAGGGTATGGGTAGTTTGATTTTTTATGTTATTCTGAAAAGAAGATATACTATATTTAATATAAAGTTTATAGTTACATGTTAATATTATACTAGTTTTTTAATTAAGGAGAATATTATGAAAAGTAATACAAAAAGTGCTGCTGCATATAATACTAGAGAAGAAGCTTATAAACAATATTACCATTGCATACGCGCATGTCCTAAAAGTCATCAGGATAATAACGAACTACGTAGTGCATGCATGAGTAAATGTAGGGAAAGTGATTGGAGCTTTGAACAGGATGTAAAATTTAGTGATCAATTAAATTCTATTACGTCTCAGCTCCAGGAAGGGCTGAACGATTTATCTGAGTTGTCATCAGATCTAAATCTAATGCAACTATAGTAAAGAAGATACTAAGTATCTTCTTTACTATGCAAGCTACTCTTATAGTTGAGTGTCACTAATTAGAGAAGTTTAAGCAGCGCATAACCTTGCTTATATTTTGCATAATATACATTTACGTATATTATAATAGGTATATAGATATTTTTTATTAAAAAGGAAGGGGAGGTGCCTTCGTGTGTTGATATCCTCCCCGCTGTTTGCCACGCAAAAAGGATCGCAAAAAATAAAGTTTTCAAAGAGTTGGCAAATATAGGAAAGACTACCTATGTTCGGTTTTAAATTGCATCTGGTAATCAATGAAATAGGCGAAGTTCAAGTTATTACGCTAACTAAAGGCAGCGTTGACGACAGAAAACCTGCACCAAATTTGACTAAAAAAATTGACAGGACTTTTGTTCGGAGATAAAGAAGAAGTACCTCTTTGAGAAACTCTTCGATAGAGGTCTAAAACTCGTCACTAAAGTGAAAAAAGGCATGAAAAACGCACTAATTTCTTTAAAAGAGAAGATTCTATTGAGAAAAAGGTTGATTATTGAGACAGTTTTTGGTTGTTTGAAAAATAAATTTGAGCTTCGGCACAGATCCCCCATAAATTTTTTGGTACATATTTTTTCAACATTAGTTTCGTATTCCATGCAGTCGAAAAAGCCCTCTATTTCTAAGCTTTATTGACTCGGATAATCCATAACTGGGGTTTGTAGCTGTTTGTCCACTGTTGTGTTATTAAAATAGCTTCTAGGTTTATTATCAGCAATGTCATTAGGTTGATATCCACCATTAACTATCTGCTGCTTATCAAACATCTTTTCAATATTGCCTTTTAAAATACTCAAAAACTTCTCATTTTCCGGATAGGCTTCTTCTGCGGCTGAATATAATGTACTTGGTATTTTAGAATATCTTTCGTTCCTTACATGACCTGCTATATCTGAATACACTTTAAAAAAGTCAAAACCTTTCACTGATACACCAGATTGTTTAGCTGTTTTTTTAAGTGTCTTTTTAAATTCTTCCATTATATTAAGTGTATCAGCCAGCACTTCTTCATGAGTAGCAGAACAAAACTTAGGAAGAGGATATTTTTTATCTAGGAAACTTTGTAATAAGAAGAATCCTAAACCAAAATTGTTACTGATACAAACTTCACTACTAAATTGGCTAGTACCAGATGTATTAGAATAATTTGCTGAAGTTTCAGGCAGAGCAGCTCTCGAATCTAATAACCCACTCACAGAGCTTTTTACCCAACCAAATAAATCATTTATCCATGAAGATGGTAGTCTTGTACCACTACTCATTGTGTACTCACTTCTACGGTTTCTAATGTGCTGCCTATGTCTATGAGGTTGATCAGATAACATGACTTCTGTAAACACATCATCGTACACTTGATCCTTATATTCTTTTTTCACAACATTAACGTCTCTTGCTGTACTTATTTCTTTCTCATAATCTTTTAACACTATCTCTTTATCAGTAAATTTTATTGATAACGTTTTCATCTTAGGTGTTTTATAGAATTTACTAAGTGTAATACTGCAAAAATCATCTTTAGTAATAGTCGAATCAAAAGCATTAGTTATTATTAGATCATGACCATTACTACGAACAAACGTATTGTTTCCTCCTTTTCTAGGCGTGATAAGCTCAGCATCTTTCTCCACATCTTGACCCGTTACCACAATAATTTCTTTATCCTTTTCAAAGATCAAAGGTAGTGGCTTTAATTCTAATTCAGAACTTATTTTCATAGGCGCACTATCTGAGATAATACAAAGCTTTCCATACCAGTCCAAACCGTTTCTTAATCTTATTGTCAGCACTTCTAATAAAAAGCTTTGCTTTACTTCTGTTTCTAACTTAACTAGCAAATCATTCCCATCTTGAAAAATTCTTGGCAGATTAATATGTATTTTCAAATCATCTTGTATTATTTTTATCACGTTACGTAAATCTAACGTATCTATAGAACTTGCTTGATCAGGATTGTAGATGTTTATTTGTGGCATAGAAAAAATATTATGTTCATATCTTTGCTCACCTGAGGCTATAGTAATTACGTATATGTTTTTACCACCATTTCCAATTAAGTGACTGTTATAGATTGGATTATTGTAAATTACCTCACACTTCCCATAGCCAACAAGTATAGATTCATCACCATCTTGAACAGCGATAGTCATATTGAGTTTATTTGCTATAGCTGGGTAACTTTCTATAATTTCATCAATAGTTTTATTAGTATTCTGTATTGCATACAAGTTTCTTTCCTTACCTACTTTTATTTCAGCACTGTCTTTTAATTGATAGATTATATTGTTCATTATGTTATATGAGATAGATATACTAAAGTTACTATTTGCAACTTTTGAGGAAAAATCGAACTTTATACTATTATGATCTTTAATATCAATATTCTGAATATCAGCAAGCAAGTAGTCAAATATAAACCTATGGTTATTTTCGAAATTAGCAAGTAATTTAACAGATGCACTACCTTTTTGAAATGGTACAATATAGTTAAAGTTACCTTTGAGTGCTAGATTATTTACTTCAGTGTAATTTCTAACTATTACTTGTATATCATAGACACAGTTATTATCTTTTATTTCCAAATAATCAAGTTGATCTTCCTTACCACCATTACCATCCAAGAATTTAGTTTCACATGCACTAAATATATGATCTGCCTTAGCTTTTCTACCAAGCACTCTTTCTACTGAATTAATTTGAAATCCAGAATAACCATATCTGTTGTACATAATAGTGCCAATATTTGTATTTAAATACACATTCACACTTACAGCTTCTTGAGCAAATTCAGTCAGATCTAAGGTATCAATTCCATCCTCTCCGTACAAAGACCCTTCTATCAGATCTCCCTGCAAAACAAAGATATCATTCTTATTTCCTCCATAATATTCTTTAGACCCATCATTCACTACAAATATGTTCGAACTATCCTTAAATCCTTTTGCATAATCTTCACCTTCTCCTAAATTAATCAGAGTATATCCTTCTATCTTGTTATTAGATAAACCAATTGCATTTTTACATAAATATGAGCCATAACTTGGAGCAGGCTCATCATCTCCTTTTGGTAAACAAAACAATTTTCCACCACTTGGATTATTCGGCCTTGCTCTGCTCCATTTTATATCATTTCTTTTTCTGTCAAGCAGTACTGTACTGTCTAAATCTATCTCAAATTTAGTTGTGCATTCTTCAGTATAATAATGTCTAATCCCAAGTGATGTTGTGTGCAGCACTTTACGACAAGAATTCACAACTGATTTACCAGTAGGGAATACATAGCTTTGAATATCACTATACTCCTTTAAATACTCAAATCCTTGCTTAACTAATTGGTTATAAAGTTGTTTTTCTTCCATTAACTTTTCTACATATTGTTCAGGTCGCATACCTATAAATGCACGCAATCCTTCAATAAATTTTTCTCCTCTAGTTAAGTGAATAATTTCATCAATTTTATCAACTCTCTTTACTGCCATATAAATATCAGTGTAAATAAATACTGCAGTGCCAACTCCTGCTCCAATAGGTCCAGTAATAGATGAAACTCCTTCTAATACTTCAAAACCTTCAGCAACTTCAATCCCAATCTCTGCAGCGTCAACTCCCAGGTAAATGCTATCTCCTTGTATCTTGTCAAAAGCATCTGATGTTTTAAGCTTAAGCATTAGGTGGAGAAGGGAAGAACTTTGAATATCTCCTTAGATATAAAATCTGTGTGGTAGACAAGAGTTCCCTTCTCAAAAGTATAGGCTGAACGGTATCGTAGAAAGACCTAAATGGTTATAATTCTGTATCCACAAGGTTAGCCTTACTTTTCATTTTAATAGTAACGTATGGAGTTATATATGATCAACAACTTTTTGGGTATAGACATATCAAAAGATCGCTTTGATGTTTCTCTTTCATTCATAAGCAACAAAGGAAAACGTGAAACCAGGAAAAGGAGTTTCAAGAATAATGATCATGGGTTTCAAGGTTTACTGAGCTTTCTACAAAAGCATAATGTAGAACAAGTAAAAGCCTGCATGGAAGCTACTGGTTGTTATAGTGAAGCCTTAGCTGAATTTCTACACAATACTGGACATTTTGTGAGTGTTGTTAATCCAGCTTGTATAAGATTTTATGCAAAAAGTAAGCTTATACGACAAAAGAATGATCAGACTGATGCAGAGATAATTGCCGATTATTGCCAAAGACAGGAACCTATTCGTTGGGCACCACCTTCTCCTGAGTTAAAGAAATTAAAGCATCTTTATCGTTGCTCGGCTGCGTTAAAAGATGAATTGACATTAGTAAATAACCACTTAGAAAAAAAAGAGAGACTGCCTAAAGAAGTTGCAAATGCTTGGGAAGACCTTGCAATGAACATAAAACAAAAAATAGAAAGAATAAAAAACTCCTTACGTGAACTATTAAATAAACACAAAGAATTGTTGGAAAATTTTCAACTTCTATTGACCATTCCAGGAATAGGAGAAGAATCAGCAGTAGCTATTTTGGCTGAAGTTCCTAACATAAAAGCTTTCAAGGATGCCAGGCAATTGGCAGCATATGCTGGAGCTATACCACGAAATATAACGTCAGGTACGTCTGTACATGCCAAGCCCAGATTAAGTAAATCCGGTTCACGAACATTATGTAAGGCAATGTACTTTCCTGCCATAGTAGCTAAGAATCATAATCCTACTATTATGACTTTTTGCAAAAGGTTAAAAGAGAAAGGCAAGCATAACATGGCCATTGTGGGAGCTGCAATGCGTAAGTTACTCCATATTGTTTTTGGTGTTTTAAGGTCAAAGAAGGCTTTTGATCCAGATCATATCAAAAACTACAGAGCTAGGAGTTTGGCTGAAAGTTTAGTGCTTTAAAAGCAAAAAACGCTCCAATTATGTAAAATAGTATCTTACACAAATTTTGTAACTGGTTAGTGAATATGTTGATAAGTAAATTAATTTTATACGTACAAAAAAGCGGAAATTTACTTATCAACATATTCACTAACTATAATCTGTGTACCGTTACACAAAATGTGAATTGGAAGTATTTTTTAATTTTATGATACAGCTTGAACAATTTTTGTAATTTTTTTGTTGACTTGCAAGACGGTATCTACAATTGGCTGCAGTACATCAAACGCACTTACTTCCAACACTAAAGTTTCTCCTACAAATTGTCCTTCACCAATCTCGTATAATTTATCTGGCTGTCGCTTTAATACTTGTACCATGTATGACTTATCCTTTGATTTATACAAAGCCACTTCTCCTAAATGGGCAAAACAATCTTCTAATAATCGCTTAATATTCTCTTGCATATTTCTTTTTGATATACTAACCTTTACATGCTAAGAAAGCGCATATCGGTAGAGTCGTTCTGTGCCTCACCACCTTGTAGTTACTCTACCAGTATGTTATGCTATAGCGACTTTTACTAATACGCCAGGTCTATGGCACATTGGCAATGGATTTGACTGCGTATGTAAATCGGTCCCTCTATCAAATCTTCTTGGCTCTTGTTTTGCATAAAGCGGTTGTCCTAGTGTGTTTACCGTTTCATTAAAATCTGCTGGTGCAAAATATGTTGTAAATGTGCTTGCTGTTCCTAGTGGAAAACAGTGACCTGTATCTTTCTCAATAAATCTTCTTACGGTTCCTTCAGGGTCAGTTGCTTGCCCTCTATATTCCTCAAATGTTATGCCACAGAACGTAAATCCTGACCTCATATCATTTCGAAGTGCTGCTCCTTCTTGCCATCTTTCATATGCTTCTTTTACTTTAGCATGAGAAGTTAATGCATCAAAAAACTCAGGGCTTACCAAGGCATGAATTCCAGTCATATATTCACCACTTAGGTTATCTTCTATATGCCGGAGTACTTCCAGACACTTACGTTTTACATCAGTTGTTGCTGTTCCAAGGGCAAAATTTACTACTTTTGGTGTTATTTCAAATTTGTTGTACAGATTTAATAATTCTGACCCATCAGCATCTAAAATTATTCCCTTCAGCGCTCCCATTCGCAAATGCTCTAATGTTATTGCATGTTTGTTTCTCATTAGCTGTAAATGGTCAGTTACTACGTCTGCCAGCGCTTTCAGTTCACTCTCTGATCCAAATGCTCTTATTCCCTGTACTTCTTCTGGTAACACTACATCATCATGAGGAATATGTGGAATCGTAAATGTTCTTACTTTTCTTTTCCCTCTTTTTCCTACTGTTGCTGGTGCTCCGGGTAACTGCGTTGGTAGTAAACTTAACACTCCGTTGTGTTCTTCTATCGTAATATGTCTAAATCTTACTGATCTACTTGGAAATAAATTTAAATTTCCAACACGTCCATAATTTATCGGCAATATATTCATCGCATTTGTTAGTGCCGTCATGCTAAATGCTGTATTTGTAAATGGATTTTGCATTCTTTTTCTCCTTATTAATTTTAGTTAAACTCCCTTGCGGACAATGATCCCTCGTGCTTCAAGTGGCTTTATTGCTGCATTTTTCTGCTCTTTAGTGATATTTGCTGGCCATACAACTGCATAATCAGCTAGCATTGCACTACGAGTAATAATTACTGCTTTGGCATTTTCTGTCGCATTTACATCACTTACTATTGCACCTATTGCTGTTTGTGTGCCATCTGTGGCAGTTGGATTTATTATCCTAATCACATACAGCAAAGTTAAAGAAGAAAAGAAAGCTAAAGGAATAAAACCTAAGATACTGTCGATAGAAACTATCAGAAAAGTAATTAAGGAAGCAGCTGGCACACCTTTAAGGGAAATCATTCCTTCTACTATGGGTGAGCCTTTAATGTATAAAAGCTTTGATGAAATAATCAATTTGTGCCATGAGTTCGGCCTTAAGCTTAACCTCACAACCAATGGTTCTTTTCCTATTAAAGGAGCTAGAAAATGGGCTGAACTATTGGTACCAATTTTATCTGATGTTAAGATTTCCTGGAATGGGGCAACTAAAGAAACTCATGAAAAAATCATGAAAGGTTCAAAATGGGAAGTAGTGACAGAAAATTTAAAAACTTTCCTTGAAGTTAGAGATAAATACTTTAGCGATACAGGTGAAAGGTGTACCGTTACTTTACAATTAACATTTTTGGAAAGTAATTTACATGAACTCTATGACATAGTTAAGATGGCCATAAAAAATGGCATAGATAGAGTTAAAGGACATCATCTTTGGGCACATTTTGAGGAAATTAAGGATCTATCTATGAGAAGAGATGAATTAGCAATTAGTAGATGGAATACAGAGGTAAGAAGGTTATATGAGCTTAGAGATAATATGCTATTGCCAAATGGTAAAAAGATAAAATTAGAAAATTTTACAATCCTTTCTCAAGAAGGTATTAAGGATTTGGCTCCAGGTGGTCAATGCCCATTTTTAGGTAAAGAAGCATGGATAAACAATGAAGGAAAGTTTAGTCCTTGCTGTGCTCCAGATGAACTCCGTAAGACATTAGGAAATTTTGGTAATGTTAATGAGGTTAAACTCGAGGAAATATGGCAGAGTAGTGAGTACCTAAACTTACAAAAGAATTATTTAAATTACAAATTATGCAAAACATGCAACATGAGAAAACCTTTGATCAATTAATCAAAGATAATTTTAAATCTATTAAAATTTCACCGTGTGAGAGCTTTCACGAGTTGCTAGGAAATCCTTTATATGAAAATAGGTTTATAAAGGTTGGTAAATTTCATGAGCCCGGTCTTGCACCGGTTTATGATCAGACAGGTGCTTATCATATCAATGTAAGAGGAGAAGCAGTTTATCATAATAGATTTCTGAAAACTTTTGGATTCTACTTTAATAGAGCAGCCGTAGAAGATGATACAGGGTGTTACCATATTGATCCATCTGGATGTAGAGTATACAAACAGTCTTATCAATGGATTGGAAATTATCAGGAAGATGCTTGTGTAGTTAGAAGACATGATAAATGTTTTCATATTAATTTAAATGGCAACAGAATTTATCAGGAGGAATATGATTATGTTGGAGATTTTAAGGATGGTATCGCTGTAGTCTATAAGGATAGTAAAGCTACACATATTAATCATTATGGAAAGTTAGTACATAATAAATGGTATAAAAAACTTAATGTTTTTCATAAAGGGTATTCTATTGCAGAAGATCAACATGGTTGGTTTCATATAGATATTAATGGTGATCCTGTTTACCAGCAGAGATTTAAAATGGTAGAAGCATTTTATAATGGGATGGCAAAAGTTGAAACTTTTGAAGGTGTGTTAGGACAAATCGATATTACCGGAAATGTAAAGTTTAGTATTTTTGATTTAGGTAAAGAATCTCAAGTGCATAGGATTTCTGCAGAACTTTCAGCCTTTTGGAAAACTTACCTAACAAGCGTTGCTATTGAACTTGATTTGTTAAATATTTTACCTGCAACTACGCCAGTTTTATCTAAAAAGTTAAACATTATCGTACCAAATCTAGAAAGGCTGTTAAGGGCGTTGTGGGAAATAGGGTTTATTGATTACGATAAGGACAAGGACTTATGGCAACTATCATCAAAAGGTAAGTGTTTTAAGGGAATACCATTTTTGCCAAAAGCAGCAACGATGTGGGCAAGAGTTGCCGCTGAAAAGAATTGGTTAAATATTGCCGATATACTAAAACAGAAGTCAATCTCTTCATTTGAATCTTTTAAGGAAAGAGAAGCATCAGAAAATAAGAAAATAGCGTTTTACCAAGCATTGCTAGGATATTCTAGGTTTGATACTAAAGAGTTTAATTCTAGAATTAATATAGATGATGCTAAGAATATATTGCTATTTGGTGTACACTCTTTATTTCTTGCTTATTCTGATATACACAATAAAGGTTCTATAGGCCTATATAACGAACATAAAGTACCAAGACAGTTAGTAGAAAATTTAAAAGTCAAACTTATAACTCAGGAAGAACTATCAGTTACAAATTATGAATTAGGTGTCTTTTGCCGCTTTCTACAGCACTATGATGATGATAAAGTATTGTCTTATTTAAAATTGGTCAAAGGAATATCTCGTATTTTATTGATAGAAACTATTTTAGATTACCGCTCTCCAACTGGAGGCTCTGTAGATATTAATGTCATGGTTGAAACAGGAGGTAAACTAAGAACATTAAACGATTGGGAAAAAATACTCAAACAAGTAAAAGGATTCAAAATTTTTGCTGTTTTACCTTTAACAGATTACTTATCAGTTATTGATGTCAGATGTTAATCACATGGAAACATTACAAAAAAATGGTTTTTTTATTATCAAAAATCTGGTTCCTTTAGAGCTAATAATTCAGTCTTTAAGTGATATAACAAATAAGATATCAAAGCTATCCCAAGAAATAAGTGTTTCAACTTCTGACTACTTAAACTGTACCGGCAGATGGGGCATGTTATCTCAAGTAACTAGAATTATATCTCAAGCATTAGATAAAATTATTAAAAATTACCTTGAAAAGTCACTTCAGTGTCAGATACTGCAGAAAAAATCAAATGTTATATGTAAAACTGCTGATTTAATAGATGCAGTTCCCTTTCACCAAGACATCTCCTATAGTTTCAATGATCCTTACCACTTTTCCGTTTGGTTAGCTTTGAATAATGTAAGTGAAACTTCAGGTGCACTACAAATTATAGAAAACAGTCATAAATGGGAAATACAGCCTTTAGTTGATTTTTGGTACCCATATTTTTTTGATCAGTACTCAAACAACCGAGAAAATTACAAAATTAAGTCACTACCTATTTCAGCAGGAGATGCGATAGTTTTTGATTCACGGTTATGGCATGGTAGTGATAAGAATACAGATGCTAAAGATAGATTTGCTTATGTAACAAGGTGGATTATAAAAGATCAAGACCTTCCCTATGTGCCAAAACCTCAGCCTTCAGTTTTTGGTATACTCAATTGTGGTGAGTTAACAGAATCTATACTGAGAGAATGCTTGTCATTGTTTGGCTACCAGGAAAGTATAAAAGCAAAAAACATGGAAGAACTTATCAAGAGCTGGTTAGCCTTTATTACAGATACAACTACAAATATTTCTGAGATCGACACTACTGAGGCTAAGCGAGATTTATATAAGCTGCTTATTCTAAATCAAGCATCAGCACTACATGATGCTGGAGACATCTCAGGAAAAATATACAAAAATTTATGGTTTTCACTACTTGTATTTCTCAATAAAAAAGTCAACGTAGTGGAGCTAGCATTGTAAATGAACAGAAGTAGAGTTGATAGCTTCAAATGTGTATTGATGTTCATCTTGAATATAGTATCTAAATTCAAGCTTAATGTACTTATAATGTCTTTAGTTGCTCTGGTGGTAGCTGTTGATTTGTCTTTTAGAAAGTATTTAGTAAAAAATATTCTAGATACAGCTGTAAAATATCAGGAAGGTAATGTAATTGAAAATCTTTTATTACCTGTAAGCGCTTATCTTGGTATGGCATTACTTATCACTACTGCTTTTAGATTCTATGGCTATTTTGTTGACATTCGAATGTTTACCTTAATGCGTCAAAAAATAGCTGATATGTCTTTTTGTAGGCTACTCCAACAAGACCATTCCTATTATCAGAACAATTTATCCGGAAGTTTAGTACATAAGGCCAGTAACTTAATGGATAGTGTGATAGAGTTAATAAGATTGCTTATAGATTGTTTTTTCGGTTACAGCATAGCATTAGTCTTAGCTATTTATACCTTATCATTAGTAAACATAAAATTTGCAATCGCCACATTCACTTGGGTAAGCATTTTTATTTTAGTATCGATTTTCAGCTTTCGTGTACTTACTGAACTAGCTGATAATTACTCTAAACAAAATTCACAAGTAATAGCTAGTATAGCAGATAGTATTTTAAATGTTATATCAGTAAGGCTATTTTCTCAGCAAGCACATGAGAGACACAAATTTTTTCAAATATGCAAGAAAAGAACTATTGCAGAGAGAAAATTACAATGGGCATACTTTTGTCTTTGGTTTATATATGGCTATTCATTTGATATACTCCAAGCAGTAAACTTGTACTTTTTAATTTATGACTATCAATTGAACAAAATTGCAATAGGAGATATTGCTCTTGTACTTGGAATTAATATATCGATTATAGAGTTTCTTAACCATCTAACTAGGAATCTTACCCAATTTTCTACTCATTTCGGCAAAGTTTCAGATGCATTGCCAATCTTGACTACTGTACCAGAAATTCAAGATAAGGAAAATGCTAAAGAATTAAATTTATTAAGTGGAAGAATAACGTTTAACAATGTTTCTTTTTCTTATGAAGGTCAGGAGCCATTATTTCAAGATTTCTCAGTTACCATTAATCCTTGCGAAAAGGTAGGTCTAGTTGGTTATTCTGGAGGTGGTAAATCTACTTTTATAAACTTAATTCTAAGGCTATTTGATGTTAAAAAAGGTAATATACAGATTGATAATCAAATAGTATCAGAAGTTACACAGAGTTCTTTGAGGCAACAAATATCTGTAATACCTCAAGACCCATTGTTATTTCATGATACTATTTTAGCAAACATCATATATGGTAGACTTCAATCTACTATCGAAGAAATAATGAGAGCTGCAAAGCTGGCTGGTATTCACGATTTCATTATGACTCTACCAGATCAATATGGAACTACAGTCGGAGAAAAAGGCATCAAGCTATCTGGAGGAGAAAGACAAAGAATAATAATAGCCAGGGCATTTTTAAAAAACGCTCCAATATTATTTCTCGATGAACCAACTAGTCAGTTAGATTCTATAACAGAAAAAACAATTCAAATGAGTTTATTCAAATTGATGAAAAATAAAACTACGATTACTATAGCACACCGTATTTCTACACTTTTACACATGGACCGAATTCTAGTATTTAACAAAGGAAAAATTGTCCAAGATGGTAAACATGCTGAATTAGTTTCTAAGCAAGGTCTTTACAAGGAACTTTGGAATGCTCAAATTGGTTGTTTGAATGGCAAAAAATAAGATGGAAAAAATTATTGATCTGAGAAGTGACACTACAACTCTGCAGGGCTCCAACGTTATACATGCAATAAGTAATGCAACTGTTGGAGATTTTGCTTATGGTGAAGACAAAAGCTGTAATGACTTATCAGAATATTGCAAACAATTATTCAAAGTAGAAGAAGCATTATTTGTAACCAGCGGTATGCTTGCAAATAGATTAGCCATTGCCAGTCAAACAAGTCCTGGTGATGAACTAATAACTCATTATAATTACCACGTTAATTTTTTCGATAGCGCAGGCAATGCAAAAGTAAATAATATCGTATTTAACTGTATTAGAAATAATAGCGGAATCTTAGATGTTGATGAAGTAGAATATGCTATTAATTCTAAGCCGAGGTATAAAATTTTTGCTCAGGTGAGTCTTGTTTCTATAGAAAATAGTATAAATGGGTTTAATGGTAAAATTTATCCCTTTGAAAAACAAGTCGAGTTATATCACTTTTTAAAAGCTCACAATGTAAATCTTCATTTAGACGGTGCAAGAATATTTAATGCTCATATCGAAACAAATATTGCTTTAGCAGATTATGCTAAATATGTGGATACAATGAGCTTTTCTTTTACTAAAGGACTTGGCGCTCCTTTTGGTTCAATGCTTATGGGTAAAAGAGAGATAATTGAAAGGGCTAAAAAGCTACAGGTTTGGCTAGGTAGTGGTTATCATCAGATAGGGTATTGTGCTAATGCAGCAAAATACGTACTACAGAATAATATCTCTAGGCTTAAAGAAGATAATAAGCTCGCTAAATTGTTTGCAGATAAGATTAAAGAAATTCCACACATAAAACTGGTACTACCTTATCCAGAAACTAATATAGTAAGCTTCAGTATAAAAGCACTAAATGTAACTAATGAGGTTTTCTTGAGTAAGTGCCAAGCTTATGGTTTATTGCTTTTTCCTTGGCTCGAGTCTCATATAAGAGCAGTTACCCATCTTGGCACAAAGGAAACAGAAATCATGAAAGCTGCTGAAATTATAAAGGAGGTTGTGTTAAATTTAATATGAGAATAAAAATAGATTTCTTTAGCGATTCAAACACTGACCCTTCAGCTAAAATGAGGGAAGCGATGGCTAAAGCAAAAGTTGGAAACGAAGCTGCATGTGAAGATCCAACTGTAAACGAATTAGTGGCAACCGCATGTAAAATATTAGGTAAACCTGCAGGAATCTTTTTGATTTCAGGAACGATGTCCAATGTAATTGCTTATAAAGTACACATTCAAAGACCTGGTGATTACTTGCTGCTTGATGAAACTTCACATCCACTCATAGTACAATCTGGCTTGATCGCAGCCCAGGCACATGCCACTCCTTTGCCCATCAAAGGTACGAGAGGAATATTTACTGGAGAACAAATTGTTGAGTTTATTACTCGTCCTAGTTTAAGAAATATTCCGAGAGTTGGGCTTGTTTCTATCGAACAAACGACAAATTTTGGTGGTGGAGCTGTGTGGCCTTTAGAATATATTCAAGAGATCTCAAGTCTCTGCAAAGAGAATGACGTATTCACTCATTTAGATGGAGCAAGACTGTTCAACGCTTGTGCTCATACTAAAATATCTCCAAAAGAGTATGCAAGTTATTTTGATTCGATATTTATTGATTTTAGTAAAGGATTAGGTGCTCCAATGGGCGCAATATTGCTTGGAAGTGAAGATTTTATTGAAAAAGCTTGGTACTATAAGTTTCAAATTGGTGGAGGTATGCACCAAGCTGGCATTATTTCAGCTGCATGTTTATATGCTCTACATAATAATGTAAATTCTTTAGAAGAAGATCATAAAAAAATGCAGCACCTTATAGAAGGCCTAGGCTCTATAGATCAAGTTATAATTGATATCGACCTGTATAAAACTAATATAGCGTATTTTTCATTACATACTAATTGTATATCTACTCAAGAATTAATAAACGTACTAATGACAAATTATGGAATTAGAATGGCTAACATCAAAGGTAAAATCAGAGCTATAACACATAGAGATATAAGCTATGAAGATATTAATACTACTGTATCTGCTATAAGAAAGATACTAAGTAAGTAATTTTCTGCACTAATTGTTTGCAAACTTCTTGTCAAACAATATTATACCAATATAGTATTATGCTAGCATCTGCATAGAGCTATTTGGGAATAGGTGTGAACTTTGTCTTCTTTCAATATTTACTATTCTTCTGTGGATATATGCTGCTTTATTTATCAAGACAAAGTATACCAATTGCTCTACCACTGTTAATAGATACTGACCATGTAAAATTAAGCTATTTTTTTGCCTGCTTTTCTTTTTTTTATGGAGTATCAAAATTTGTTAATGGAATAATCATGGACTCCAAAAATAATCCATTATTTATGTTTGGGCTATGCAATATTGCAACTGGATTATTAACCATTGGTATAACTTCATCATATAATAATCTAACTTTATTACTGTTAACATTAATATTATTAGCTTGGACACAAGGGTTAGGTTGGCCAGCTATTACCAAGTTTATGGTTACAAACTCTAGCATCTCTTCAATTGCATCATCATGGGGAGTTATGAGCTCATCTCAGCAACTTGGTTCTTGTATTACTTTAATTGTATTACCAAGTATAATTAAAATATATGATGCAAAAAGTGCATTTTTGTACTCTGGTCTCTTATGCTTACTTTTTGGAATTTATACAATATTAAAAGCATATTACAAAGAAAGTGCCAACTTTACTACCTATTATAAGGTGCAGAAATCTCAAATAGGTATCAAGGTAACAAGTTCCATATGGTTTCTATGTTGTGCTACTTTTTGTGCTTATATTATAAAAATGGGAATCTTTTTTTGGTTTCCTATAATTTTAAGGGATAAATTACAAATTTCTCTTGTACAATCCTCACTAATAACAGGCGTATATGATTTAGGTGGAATCCTTGGAACTTTAATCACAGGAAGAATTAGTGATATGTACTTCTTTCAAAATAGAAGCTTGCTGGCATTACTTTACATGTTGGGTATAGCACTCACTTTTATTGCAATGAACTTTGGTCAAAACATAATTCTTATGAACCTTGGTGCAATCTTATCAGGATTCTTTATATTTGGAGTGCAAGTACTGACAGGTGTTATAGCTGTAGAAATTGCTCCACAAAATAATGTGTGTGCAATTGTAAGCTTAACAGGATTATTTCAGTATATTGCAAGTTCAATATTTTCATGCGTGCTCTTAGGAGTACTTGTTAAGCACTGTGGTAACAGTATTATGTTTTCATTTTTTTCCATTTGCTCTGTTGTTGCACTCGTTTGCTTTTCCATACTATCAAGCAAAGATCTAAAAAAACTAAGTAAAGCGGTGTAAAAAAAATTTCTCAACAGTTAAACTTTGTAGATAGATTTTTTACCCAAGGAATAAACATGGTAACCATATCTTAGTAATAGCTCGCTATCTAATAAATTACGGAAATCAAAAATATTAGGTGCAGCCATAATACTCTTTAAACTTGCAAAATCTTGATTTTTAAATTCTTTCCACTCCGTTAATAATAATAAGGCTTCCGCGTCTCTTGCAGCCCCTATAGCATTGTCTGCGTACTCTATATCCTTTAGAACTTGCCTAGCATTATCCATCCCCATTGGATCATATGCAGTAATTTTAGCCTTGTTATTCACTAACAATTTTGCAATATCTATAGCTGGGCTATTTCTTACATCATCAGTACCAGACTTAAAAGTTAGCCCCCATATTGCTATTTTTTTATTTTGGACTCCATTTAATACATATTCTACCTTTTTAGCAATGTTTGTTATATGATTATAGTTAGATTCTTTAACTGAATTTAAAATTTGTAGCTTAACATTGTAGTCTTCAGCAAGCCTTAATAAAGCTGACAAATCCTTAGGAAAACATGATCCTCCAAATCCTGGACCAGCTTTGAGAAATTCCTTACCTATTCTATGGTCCATTCCCATACTGTTAGCTAAAAGGTCAATGTCTGCTCCTAATAGCTCACATAAACCTGCCATCTCATTGATAAAAGCAACCTTTGTTGCTAGAAAGGCATTAGAAGCATATTTAATCATTTCAGCAGTAACTGTATCAGTGACTATTAACGGAATATTCTTATCTATAAATGATCTATATATAACTTCTAGTTTTGCCCTAGCTAGCTTAGTTTTTACTCCTATTATTATCCTATCTGGGTATAAAAAATCTGATACTGCAGAGCCTTGCTTGAGAAACTCTGGATTAACTCCTAAATCAAAGTTATAGCCCTTATTAGATAAATAATTATGTATATTTTCTGCAGTACCAGGAGGAACAGTTGACTTTATCACTATTAAGCAATCTTGATTAACTCTCTCAGAAACTTCACTTACTGCATTATATACATTCTTTAAATTTGCATTTCCTAGGGAGTCTGATGGAGTATCTACAGTTACAAATACTACTTCTGTATTGGGATTTATTTGAGAATACGAATCAAAAAATCTTATCCTTTGTGACTTTATATTATTCTCTAAATAATCTGCTAATCCAGGTTCATATAAGGGAATTTTCCCTGATTTCAAAAGTTCAATCTTCTCAGTATTTATGTCAATGCAATCAACTTTATGGCCCTGCTCCGATAACATTGTACCAGATACTAAGCCTACATACCCTACTCCTATAATAGTTATGTGCATTTTATTATCACCTTAAAAATATAGCTTAGCATCTAAAATAAATACCATTAACAATTATAAACTTTTGTTGTTACATTATTTTTCTTAATTGCCTTACCTTCCGAATAAGCTATAAATAAGGTTGATGGTATTAATATCAAAGTACCATATAAAGCACTTTTATCAGGTAATTCATTAAATATAACGTATGCTACTATTGCAGAAATTATTAGCTCTGTGTATCTATAAGGTGCAAGTGCAGTAGCATCAGTAAGAGCAAAAGCTTTTAACATGAAGAACAGAATTAGGTTTGAACTTATTCCTAAAATCAGCAGTAATACTAACTCCAACAAGGAAGGCATATGCCAATAAAATAACAAAGATGGAGTGGAAAAAATTGTTGTTGTTAGAGCTGAGTAAAATAATATACTTATTATTGTCTCCTTCATTACAAGCTTCTTATTAAGTACATCTAGTATAGCGAAGATTAATGCGGATACAATAAAAATAAGAATTTTAGGATTAAAATCCTCACTATAAGCTTTAGTAGTAATAGCAATACCAATAAAACCAATGACAGCTACTACCCATCTTTGCCAAATTATATTTTCTTCCAGAAAAGGAATTGCAAGAAGCATAACAAATAATGGTATTGAGAAACCTATAATTGTTGCAGTTACTATTGGGCAAATAGTCAACCCATAGGTCCATAAGGTCATTCCACAAAACAACAATGCACCTCTAGTTATTTGAATAGATATTCGACTTGTTTTACAAACTCCTATTCCATAGTAAAATATAAAAGGTATAAGAGTAATAGTGCTAAATAAAAAACGGAAAAAGATTATCTCAAAACTTTGAAGGTGTAAACCGAGACACTTTGATATAGTATCATTAACTACACTACTAAGTAAACTGAGTATAAACCAGGTAACTCCAAGCAAATAAGCTCTTAGTCTGTGATCCATAAAACTCCAAATTTAATATTTTATGAGATAACTTTACTGTACAAAAGATCAATAATAGAAAAGGTTTCTTCTATCTACTGTTTAACCATATTCATAAATATTTAGTAGAAATAATTTGAGAAGTGTTATATAAAATGCAGCTTTATTGCATAATTTTAATAAACAGAAATGCTAACTGATTTTTTTGTAATATATGATAATACTTGCGAATACTATCACATTATCAGGAAAAGTAATCGGGAGTACTGACGGCTGTGGCGATTTTACCAACTAGCTCCTCTGCTAGCATTAGCAATATGTGTTTTCAGCATCAATTTTAAAAGCATTAAATTTGAAGTTTATCAAACAACACGAATTAGCAGCAAAACTTTATGAAAATGCTTCAGTTGAGTTAGCTAAACAAGGATTTAGAATGGTTAATATATTGACTATTTTTACTTGTATCTTAAACACAATTCAATTTTCACACTCATCGGCAGTTAG